>DASWCL010000221.1:0-18730 GCA_036390135.1 Binatia bacterium | reverse complement strand
CCTCATAGGCGGCGATTGTGGCAACAAGTTTGCCACCTCGTCGTGGACGAACAACACGATAAGCACCTTCTCGAAAATGCGTGTTTCCCTCGTTTTCTTTTCACAGAAAATCGTAACTTGGTCGTCAGGACAGCTTGCATCCTCTGCGAATCAGCGTGGTATTTTGGCACGCACTTTGGTCATGATCCTGGAGAGCGGCAGACTTCAGCTGAGCCGCGTCACTTGGCACGTACGACCACGCGACCGGTCATATAAGGATGCACCGCGCAGTTGTAATCGTATGTCCCGGGTTGATCAAAGCGACGGCTAAAGGCCGCTCCAGGCAGCATGAGATCCGTGCCTTTTGCACCATCATGATACGCGAGGCCATGCGGGGCGCCGTCGTCGTTGGTCCAGGTGACGCTCTCGCCGGGAGCTATTGATATCTCTCCCGGCGTGAACGAAAAGTTGACGATCGAAACCTTGGCATCGTCCTTGGCTGTGGTCGCCGCGTGCGCCATCTGGGCACGGACAGTGAGCGTGAGAGAGCTAGTGAAGAGAACGCCCGCCAGAGCGCACAACGGCCATAAATGTTTTCGAATTTGCGTCTTCTGTGTTGTAGTCATGCGTTACCTCCCTATGCTCGCCCCAGCTCGCTGCACGACAACCTTGCGCGGCGCGTTGCCGACCGCGATCGTCTCGGTCCGACCGGTGGCGAGGTCGACGACGGTGACATCGTTCGAGCCTTCGTTGGTCACGTAGGTTGTTTTGCCGTCGCCGGAAGTCGCCGCCCAGTGTGGCTGTTTGCCGACCGTAACGTTGCCCGTCGGCTTGTTCGTTGTCGGATCGAACAAGGACAGCTCACCTGGGCCCTGTACGACGACGATGCCGAACTTCGAGCCGGATGGATAACCGACGAAATGGGGCGATACGCCCGTTGGGATCTGCGCTACGATCTTGTCCGAGACGGGATCAAGCACCTGAACTGAACCGACCCCGGCCTGGGTAAAGTAGAACATCTTGCCGTCGTAGCTGAATTCTCCATCGCGTGGTGTCTTATCGAGCGCCAGAGAGCGAACGACGCCGCGGGTAGGTACGTCGATGAGGGCCAGCGCAAAGTGGCCTGGTTCCTGTACTGTGACGTACGCCGACTTGCCATTGGGGCTGATCGCGATGGTATGCGGCTTTGGAACCGTTATCGCGCCAACTATATTTTGCGTCGAGGTGTCGACAAAGACGACACGATTTTCGTCGTACACCGCGACCAGCAGCAGTCGGTTGTCGGGCGTGAGCGCCACGCCGTTCGGTGCCTTACCGACATTGATTGTCTTAACGACTTTGTCGATGGCGGTATCGATGACGTCGACCGATGAAGAGCCGTCACCGCTTACGTAGACAGTACCACCGTCCCGCGTGATCGCCATGCCGTGCGGGCCGGCGGCAACCGGAACAGTCGCGATCACCTTACCAGCCTCGGTATCGATCACGCTCACCGTGTTGTCTTTGAAATTGGCAACGTAGGCCTTTGTTGCCGCGGCGGCGAATGTTGGTTGCATCAAACCAAAAATCAAACTAATGACCGTCAACAGGGATTTCATATGTGGATCTCCTTCGTAACTTTATGACTCTTTCAATCTTA
Source organism: Binatia bacterium (assembly GCA_036390135.1). Taxonomy (GTDB): domain Bacteria; phylum Desulfobacterota; class Binatia; order UBA9968; family UBA9968; genus DP-20. Next base: position 17,112 of record DASWCL010000221.1, on the reverse strand, counting down.
GGTTTATTCCCAAAAGATAAGTTTGACCCTCGCCGGGCTGTGCCTAGGACGATGATGTCGCCCCAGTCCGTTTTCTTAAGTACCGGCTGCGCCGTGCCCAACGTTGGTTCACGAATCTCCGGGAACTTCATATGGCAGTAACTGCCCTCAGTAAGGCGTCTTTAGAGACGACACTCGCCACGGCGGCGGCCGACGATACGCTCGGACCCATCGCACCCAGCAAAAAGACCCCGGATAAAATTGTTTTGTGATCTTCATTGTTCTGCTTCCTTTCCGGCCGCTGATCGGCCTTTGCTCCGTAGACTGAAATTCCGCAAGGAAATTCCCCTCCGGCAGAAACTTTTTTCTTTTCATCGTTGGGGAATTTTCTCGTTATAGAACCAGTCCTCCAAGTGGATAATTCGGCAGACTGTGATGAGGAGGCATCCGCGACTTCAAAAACTCGGATGGACAACTTCCGGCCGTGACGCGGAGCATTTCAACGATTGGCTCCCGAGACGAGCTACATTGACTTGCCGCAGGCGGGCTAATAGACTTTGCCGCGATCTTGGCGCGCAGCAGTCTTTTTCGGTTCGCCGTGATTTTCGGGAATAAAATCGTTGGAGGAGCGGTCTTAACGTTGGGAGGTAAAGATAAACTGGAGCGTTTCGAACAGGCCGTATTGCCGCATCTTGATGCGGCGTATAATCTGGCCCGCTGGCTGACACGCAATGAACACGATGCACAGGATATGGTGCAGGAGGCGTCCCTGCGCGCGTTTAAATTTTTTGATGGCTTTCACGGCGTGGACGCGCGCGCGTGGCTGCTCACCACGGTGCGCAATACCTGCTACACCTGGCTCGCGCAAAACCGCCGGAGTCAGGTCACAACTTCCTTCGATGAGGAGATTCACAGCGTCGAAGAAGATGCTTTGAATCCCTCGGCGTTGGCGCTCAAGAGCGGTGACGTGGAAATGCTCAAAGAATCTTTGGAGGAGTTGCCGGATGAGTTTCGCGAAGTCATCGTTTTACGTGACCTGGAAGAGTTGTCTTACAAACAGATTGCCGAGGTGATCAACGCTCCACTAGGAACGGTCATGTCGCGTTTGGCGCGCGCTCGCGGCAGGCTCAAGCGGATTCTGTGCTCGCGCGTGAAGGAGAAGCCCTAGAATGGATTGCACGAACGCACAGAATTTACTCGATGCCTACGTGGACGGAGAGCTTGAACCGCTGCGTAATTTGGAAATCGAAGAACATGTGCACGGCTGTGCTCGTTGTTCGCAAACTTATAGTGACCGCCAAATCATTCGCGGAGGCCTCAAAACTGAATCGCTCTATTTCAAAGCGCCGGCCGATCTGCAAAAGCGCATCCAGCACTCTGTGCGCCAAGCCGCTAAAGCGGAGGCGCCGGCGGGTTGGTTTTCCGGATCATGGTTTAAAATCGCCGCGCCCATCGCCGCAACGGCGCTGGTCGTTTTGATGCTCGTTCCGTATTTCCACGGTCTGTCGTCCGACGAACTTTTGACGCATGAAGTCGTTGCCGGCCACATTCGCTCGCTGATGGTCAATCACTTGGCCGATGTTCCCTCGACGAACGAACATACGGTCAAGCCTTGGTTCAATGGCAAACTGGATTTTTCACCCCCGGTCAGTGACTTGGCAAAGCAAGGGTTTCCATTGGTTGGCGGCCGCCTCGATTATTTAAACAATCGACCGGTTGCCGCTTTGGTCTACCAGCGCGACAAACACGTCATCAACGTTTTTGTCTGGCCTTCTGACAATGGCACCCAGACCGGCGGTCCAGTCAAAACGCAACAAGGCTACCATGTGATTCGCTGGAGTAGTTCCGGGATGAATTTTTGGGTTGTGTCCGATCTCGAACAAAACCAGCTCGCGAAATTCACCGACTTGCTAAAATCATCAACTACGACGTCGGCTAGCTGATTGTACGAATCGCTTGATTGAATGAATTCAGAAACGGATTTCTCTCGTGACGGATTGCGAGCGCTCTCGAATCGGAAACACACGCTCGATGAAAGCATCGCTCCCATGACCGGACGCGTCGCCATTGCCGACGTCGAGAATTAACGTTGCGCGGACTGTGTAGGGACGATCCAGTGCAAAACCTGGAAAGCGCTTGCGAATTTCGTCCTGCCTAAGGAAAACTCGTAGGTTGCTATTACCATCCACATAATAACCGGAGGCATGCAGCAGCGCAGTGTCTTTGCCGGTATTCGGTTCAACAATCTCAAAGCGTAGAACATAACCATGCGCGTAATCGCCGCCAAACGACGGAATGATGTCGAAGTCGCGACCGTTGCCGTTTCTTTCGATCCGAAAGTCGCGCAGCCTGACGGCGCCTTTGAGGTAAAGCCGCTTGATCTCTTCCAGCGTCGTTCGATCCGTGGCGGTACCTTGTGCGACAAGCTCACGGCAACGGGCTCTTGAGTATCCCCAACTGGACGACAACAGCGACACTCGTTGTCTCACTTCCGCGCACAGAGATTCGTCGCGAAACTGAACCGCGGTTCTTTGAAAGCACTCGGAGCGAACGTAATACGAGCGATAACCCTCCGGATTGAAAAATAATCCGTTCTGGTACTCAGCAGGATCGATCGCTTGGCATTGTTTTACCGCCGCCGATCTCAATTCGTCGTAACTGACCGAGAATAAGGAAGGAACATCGACCAACAATCCGACCACAGCGGCTGAGCCGACGCTCGACAGCAAAAACCTGCGCACAAACGGCATTTTTATTGATTTTATCAGCAAGTCGGCTTGGCGCACGGAGCTCGCAACAATTTACGCGAGCGCGTTACCTCAGGTCTAACGCATGTGTCCAAATGGTATTAGTATTTAAAGATCGTTCAACCGGAGGCGCGGCAAATGAATAATGCCAAACAGATCGTCTTCGCTAGTCTCTTGCTCGCACTCTGTGCCTGTACGAGTCAAACCGTAAAAATGATTCAGCCGGACACCGGCGCCACTGCCAGCTGCAGTGGTTCAAGCGTCGGCATTGGACCTCTTTTCAGTGAAAGTTTTACTGACAGTTGCGCCCGCGTCTACGAAAACCGCGGTTACGTTGCCTTGGAGCGCTTGACCCCGGAGCAGCGTACGAGTCTAGAGCGGCGCGGTCTGTTACCGAAAGATTAGCGGATAAAAAACTCGAACAACTTTATCCGCCGAGTGAAATCATTTCGATCTTGCGGTGGCTTTTGGGATCGTAGTTGGCGGAGTTTAACGCCTCCAAGCGCTCGACGGAGTAACGATCGGTCCTTTTCCGCCAGATCGCACTGAGGAACACACGGATCTCGTCATCCGTCGCGCCGCTGCGCAGCAAAGTTTTGACGTCGTGTCCTGCCTGTGAAAACAGGCAGGTGACGATCTTGCCGTCCGCCGTGAGGCGAAGTCTGGTGCAACTCGCACAAAAGGGCTCGGTCACTGACGCGATGACGCCGATATCGCCGCAGCCGTCGACAAATTCGTAATCGACTGACGGCGCGCTGCCCTGATCACGACCGATTTCCCTGAGCGGATAACGAGCGTGAATTTTTTCGATGATCTCTTTTTTCGCCACCAGCTTTGCCGAGGTCCAACTGTTCGCATTCCCGACGTCCATGTATTCGATAAAACGCATGGCAAAGCCGTGTTCGCGGGAAAATTCGACGAGCGGAATGATGTCGTCGTCGTTGACGCCGCGTTCGACCACGGCGTTTAATTTGATCGGCGCCAAACCGGCCGTCTTCGCGGCAAAAATCCCTTCGAGCACTTTGTTAAGGTCGCCACGCTTGGTCATGCGTTTGAACTTGTCGGCGTCCAAGGTATCGATGCTGATATTGACGCGGCGCAGGCCGGATTGTTTAAGTGCTTGAATCCGCTCGCTCAGCAACGCTCCATTGGTGGTAAGACAAAGATCCTCGAGTCCGGCGAGCGCGGCAAGTTTCTCGACCAGCAGCGGTAAGTCGTGACGCACCAGCGGCTCGCCGCCGGTAAGTCGAATTTTTTCCACACCGAATTCGATCGCCAGCTTGGCGAGCCGGGCGATCTCTTCAAAAGTCAGGATTTCCTTTTTGTCGATCCACTGATATTCGTCGAGCGGCATGCAATAGCTGCAGCGAAAGTTGCACCGATCCGTCACGGATATGCGGAGATCCTTAATTGGCCGCTGGTAAACGTCGACTAACATCCAATTCACTATGCAATAAAGGGCCAGGAGGCGCAAGCCGATGCTTTTGTCGAGTCAAATCACAACTTTGCTGTGTTTGGCCGATCTGATATCCTACTGCCTAAGATGAGTTTGCGTCAGCAACAAGTGGCGGTGTTCTGCGCGACGGTCGTTGTCATTTTCGGTATTCTCGGCATCGGCATTTGGTGGATCGCCCAGCGACTTACGACCGAAGCCACGCTCCAAACCGCTCTCTTAATGGCACGTCAAGTGGAAATTGCCCTGGCCGACAGCCTGCGCGAGCGCTCAGTCGTTGTCGAGCCGCGCCAGGAGCAAAGATCGTCGCAATCTTCGTTCTGGGATTTTCTTGGCAATCTCTTACCGGGCAGGGGCGCCGGCAGATCGTCTTCCGGTTCGACCCGCTACACTCCCTCGCGCCAAGCCGAGGTCAAGGGACTCATGCAGGCATTCGTCGATCGCAGCGCCAGCATCGAGGCGATGTGGGTCGTCAATGGCGACGGCCGCCTACTGTACAGCTCGGTCGAGGGGGAGAAGAATCGCCCGCCCGCAGGTGATACGGTGATGGAGAAGCTGCGCAGCGGCGACAGCATCATCGATGCCAAGCGACAAGGGAACATCAACTACTACGATGTCTGGGTACCACTGCAGATGCCGGCGGGTGTGCGCAGCCCTGGCGGCCTGAGACTGTGGATCAATCCGGCGGATTGGACGGGATTGTTATCGGGACTCTGGAACCAATTCATTCTGCTTTTTACTCTTGGCGGCTGCGTCGCCCTGCTCAGCGCCTTTCTCACCACCGCGCTTTACACTCGCCGCTTTCGCTTGATCAGCGATACTTTGCGTCAAGCCGAGGCCGGAACGTACGCGCACCGGCCGGAGTACGCCAGCCACGATGAAGTCGGCGCCAGCTTGGACTTGATCGACCGCTTGGTCATGAAACAGCGCAAGCCCGTCGGCGCACCAGCGCCGGTGCAGCGACTAGCAATCGCCGCGCGCACCCTTGCCCACGAAGTCAAAACGCCGCTCAACGCTTTGGCTATTCATTTAGAGGTGCTGCGTAGCAAGGTTGCGGGTGAAGAAGGTGACGGCGCGCAGTCACACCGTTCCATCGCAGCCCTCGACTCAAGCATCCGCCAGGTCGACCGCTTGGTGCGGGATTTCACCGACTATTCGGCACCCGTAACTATGGATCGCAAACCGATCGACATTGCCGAAGTTTTGTCGACGAGCTTGGAGGTTGCCGGATCAGCTTGTGCAGGCAAAAAGATCAACCTGTCGACAGAACTCACGCCCGGACCCTGGCCGAGCAAAGGAGATGCCACGCGACTGCGGCAAACTTTTGATAACCTCCTGCGTAACGCTATGGAAGCGCAACCCGACGGCGGTGAGATTCACGTGAGCGCCCATAAAAACGCCAATGAAGTGATCGTCGAGATCAGCGACTGCGGTCCCGGCGTGCCACCGGAACGGCGCGCGGAGATCTTCGAGTTCGGCAAGACAAGCAAAGTCGGTGGCAGCGGCATCGGTTTGCCGCTCAGTCAGTTGATCGTCGAATCCCACGGCGGCGCTTTGATCTATCAAGATCGAAACGGTAACAGCAGCGGCGCAACTTTTCGCGTGACCTTGCCGATGGAGGCAGTGCTTTAAATGGCGCGACCGCGGCAAACGGTGCTCGTCGTCGACGATGACGACGCTACTCGTAACGGTCTCACTGTCCTGGTGGAAAGCTGGGGCTACAAGCCACTGGAAGCCTCCGACGGCAAGGCGGCTTTGAAAATTTGCGACGACGAGTTGCCTCAAGCAATCGTCACGGACTTGATGATGCCGGGGATGAACGGTCTCGAGTTCGTCACCGCGCTCGGCGATCGAGTGCGCCAGATCGCCATTGTTTTTGTCACCGGGCAAGCGACGATCGACACCGCCGTGCAGGCGATCAAGCTCGGCGCCTATGATTATCTACCCAAGCCGCTAGAGCCTGAGCGTTTACGCGAAGTGCTCGAAAAAGGATTGAAACAAGTAACCCTTATGCGCGAGACAGGCGCGCTGCGCCAGCGGCTCGAATCGCCACTCGGCTCCTACGGCGCGTTAATTGGCAAATCCGCACCCATGCGTCGGCTCTACCAACAGATCGGTCAGATCGCGCCGACCGATGCGGCCGTCTTGGTGAGCGGTGAAAGCGGCACAGGCAAGGAGTTGGTCGCGCAAACCTTGCATGATCTCTCGCCCAGGCGCGAAGGGAATTTTCTCGCGCTCAATTGCGCGGCGATCTCTCCGACTTTGATGGAAAGCGAACTTTTCGGCCATGAAAAAGGTGCCTTTACGAGCGCCGTCGACCGCCAACTGGGTTGTTTCGAGCAGGCCGACGGCGGCACGCTTTTGCTCGACGAGATCACGGAGATGGCACTGGAAATTCAGCCGAAGTTCTTGCGCGTGCTCGAAGAAGGCCAAATTCGCCGCATTGGCGGCAACAAGAACATACCGGTATCCGTCCGGGTTGTCGCGGCGACTAATCGCCAACCCGCAGCCGCGGTCAAGGACGGCAAACTGCGCCAAGATCTATTTTATCGATTGAATGTCTTTCATCTCGAGCTGCCGCCGCTGCGCGAGCGCGGTGAAGATATCGCGCTTCTCGCCGGCTATTTCCTCGAGAGTTTCGCAGCCAAGTATCAACGAACTGTTTTGCCCTGGAACGCTGATTTCGCCCCGGCGCTGCAGGCGCACAATTGGCCTGGCAACGTCCGCGAGCTACGCAATGCCATGGAACGCCTGACGGTGTTGACTGCAGGCTCGGAGCTTAAGGCGAAAGATTTTCAGCAGTATTGCCTGACCACACTGATCGAAGAGCCGTCCGACTTGGCACCGATGTCGCTCGCCGAAGCCGAACGCCAAGCGATCGAACGCGCGCTCGGCGCCACGGGCGGGAACAAGACGCAAGCGGCGCAGCTCCTCGGCATCACGCCGAAGACGTTGAATGCCAAGCTCGCTTTGTATTCGAAAGAGTAATTTTTCCCCGCCCTTGAACATTTTTCCGCGATGGTTTGGTTCGACGGGAACGTAAGAGGTCTATTTTTTTACTCCTGGCTGGTGGCACGGGCATTGCTCGTGATAACCTGGCAATGACGCCTGTGCGGAAAGCTTGTTTCATGGAAAGATTCGACCGGTTAAAATGTCGACTAGAATCCTCGTTTCATTAGCCCTGCTACTTTTATTTGTTGGCACTCCACCAGCAGATGCATTTCGCAAGAGTCGGGTAAGTCACAACCAAGACACCCCGCGCACCGAGGAGCAGGTCGATCGGCTCCGTTACATCATAGGGCCGCTCCTGCGCGTGACCAATCATCGTATGGCAGTGGATGACGTTCGAGTTGCGATAATCGACGATCCGGCGATCAACGCTGCAAGCGCCGGCGACGGTAAATACTACGTGACCACCGGCTTACTAAACCAAGCCACCGATGACCAACTGCGCGGGGTTCTGGCCCATGAAATCGCGCACGAAGATCTCGGCCATCCGGCTCAAGCGCAAGTTGTTGGCGCGGGAGTGGGCATCGGAGTTGCCCTGTTGGAACAGTTGATTCCCGGCAGCAGCGCCGTGACGCCGCTTGCCGGCACATTGATTACCAACAGTTATACCCGCCCCTTGGAACTCCAAGCTGACCGCCACGCCGTCACGCTGCTGCAGCGCGCTGGCTACTCCAAAGAGACGATGGTCGATACACTCACCTGGCTCGCGCGCCGCAACGGCGATAGCGGCGGTGGACTCTTATCGACTCACCCTGCCACTTCTGAGCGAATCCAAGCGCTGCGGGCGCTGCGATAATCATTCGGTTTCACTAACATTCCCTTTCACGGTGCCTCCGATTTGCGGGCATAATGGTTCGCGCGCCGGTAATTTTTGCGCCCTATGAAATCCCGGTAATTTCTCCTTGGCAGGCGCTATTTTACTCGATCGGCGATCTTTGCACTTTGCCGTAACTAGTTAAGTTCACTAGTTTTTCCATCTGGCATCGCGGTTGCTCAATACGTTAACCATGAAGAAATCTGGGCGAAAACATACGGAGGACATGTCCATGCAGGCACCCAATTGTGCGGCGATTTTGGCGATCCTGGCTGAAATGGCTCGGCAGGTTAACGAAAATATTTCCAAGATCGATCTCAAGCCGATCCAAGCCTTGGTCGTGCCGAGCGCAGCTGACTCAACCGTCAGCGCTGCGGAAGTTTCCAAGGCGTGAGGATCAATCGCCGTGAAGCTGGCTAAATTAATTTTCGCCGTAATCATGCTCCATGCGCTGCTGTTGAACTTGCCGGCATCGGCAGTCGCTGCCGGTTCAGGCAAGAACGGCTCGAGCCAGCGCGGTGGCAAAGCTGCGGAACACATGAGCGATAAAGGCACGTTCAATAGTAACGCGCAGTGGTCCGCCGATCCGGACAAAGGTTGGGTACGCGCCGACGAGCGCCACAAGATGCATGAAAAAAATGGTTCGCCAAGCGATGTTAATCAGCACAACGGAAAATCGAAGGGCAAAAGGCAAAGCAAATAAATTCTAGCCGAAGGATGAAAGAGGAGGACGACTATGTTTGGTGGTAAAACAATTGTTCAGAGCACAGCAATTACGGTTCTCGCTGGAGCACTGTTATTGACCGGTTGCGCGGGTGGACCCCTGAGCACGCGCGAGAAAGGCGCGGGGATTGGCGCCTTGGGCGGAGCAGCGGCTGGCGGTATCGTCGGCGCGGCGGTCGGTCATCCCGGCGCCGGGGCGGCGATTGGCGGTGCGCTCGGCTTAGGCACAGGTGCGCTAGTCGGCGATCAGCTGCAAGGACATGAAATTACCAATTACCAGCAGCAGCAGCAGATCAATCGCAACCAGGCCGAGATCAATCGTAACCAGCAAGATATCCAGCGACTGCAGCGCCAACGCAGTGAATATTAGTTTGCCCGCTCTCTGGCATGAGGATCGAAGATGAAATCGATGATCACTGAAAAAATTGCCTGGGCCGGCGCAGGAGCGGTGCTGTTGGTTTTGATCGCTTTCCTGCTCGGCGGCGTGTACACGATCACGCCGCCGAGCGGCCCGGTCGACACCGCTTACAAAATGAATCGCTTCACCGGCAAACTCTGGCTGATCAAGACGTACGCCAAGCCGATGGCTCAGGGGCAGGTGCGGGTTTTAACCGCGCGCGAAGCGGAAGTAGAAAAAACCCGCGATCTAAAAGACGAGGATCTCGAATCTTTCGCGATGGACCAACCAGCCGCTCCGGCGCCCGCCGGACGGCGCCGATAGCCTCACCTACCGCTGCGGAGTCGCGTTCTCCCCACAGAAGGCGGCTCCGCCGCCATTCCCATTGACAGTTTTAGAGTCCTCTGATTAAGTTTCGGTTCGTTGACTCATTGAGTTGACGAACACGCTCAGGAGGACTTGCCGTGAACACAATCGATGCCGACGGTCATATCGTCGAAAAAGCCGCCGACCTGCGCAGATACCTGCCACCGCCTTATTCAAAGCGAACCGGCGCGCTGCTGCCCTCGGACGGCATGGATACCAATATGGGCGGCGCACTGGGAGGGATGGAAGATAATGATATTCCGACCCGGCTGAAAGACATGGACACCGAGGGAATCGATGTTTCCGTGTTGTTTCCCACCAGCAGTTTCTCGGTCAACAGCGTCATCGAGCGCGACTACGCCGTCGCCTACGCCCGCGCTTACAACGACTTTATCGCCGACGTGTGTAAACAGACCCCGAGGTTGAAGGGCATCGGCCTGGTGCCGCTGCAGAACCCGGCGGCGGCAGTCGAGGAAGCCACTCGGGCCGTGACCAAACTCAGCCTCGTCGCCATCGCAGTGGCTACCCAAGGGATGAAGGAACACTTGGGCGCGCAAACGTTTTGGCCTTTATATGAAGAATTGCAGCGTCTCAATGTGCCGCTCTGCGTACACAATCGGCGCGAAGGTCCGGCGGGCGACAGCCGTTTCGATAGTTTTATTTTCATGCACACCATCGGCCGGCCGGTGGAAACTTTTATTCAATTCGCCGGTTTGATTTACGGCGGCGTCCCCGAACGATTTCCTAGACTGCGCATCGCTTTTTTGGAATGCGGCGTCGGCTGGGTGCCCTATTGGATGGAGCGCATGGATGAAGAATGGGAGAAAAGAGGCAAGTTCGAAGCGCCGCTCTGCAAAGAGAAACCGAGCGAATACGTTAAATCCGGCAATTTATTTTTCGCCCTGGAGCCGGAGGAAGAAACCGTCCCGTACGTGATCGAGCGCATCGGCGCCGACAAAATCCTTTTCGCCTCCGACTATCCGCACTGGGACGGCATGTTTCCCCATGTGGTCTCCACCATTCGCGGACGAAAAGATATTTCAGAAGAAGCTAAGAAAAACATCCTAGGCGAGAACGCCAAGCGCTTCTACGGATGGCAGTGATCTGAAATCTCGTTCTGACACTCCAAAATCACCTACACTCGTGTAGGAAAAAGCAGGCTGAGGTCACGTTGGAAAGTCCCTCCAGCTTTTATAACTTTAGCTTTTATAAATCAGCAGTTTGTCCACTGGCATTACCCTTGCTCCAGCATTTTATGGCTCATTGGCTCTTGTGCAATCACGTCTCCTTTCATCAAAGACTTACCCACTCTGACTGTCATGAAATAAGGCCGAGGAGGGGGAGTATGGGTCGGCTTTCAGGTTCAGCAGCCGTTAAACGCATAGCTACTTTAACAGGGGGGCTGGACATCAATGTACAATAGCTATTTTGGATTTCGAGAATCACCCTTTAGTGTTACCCCAGACCCTCGTTTCTTTTATACCAATCCTGCTTATCTAGAAGCGTTCGCTACGCTACGTTATGGGATCCAGGCGAAAAAGGGCTTCATTGTCATTACCGGCGAGGTGGGAACAGGAAAAACCACCTTGCTGCGTAAACTGTTGCAAAATTTAGAGGACACCGTCCATTCGGTCTTTGTATTTAATAGCTGTTTAAGCTTTCCCGAATTGCTCCAACTCACCCTTCTAGACCTGGGCTTAACATCGAAAGATCAAGGCAAAGTAGCGATGCTCCTGGAGCTGAATGATTATTTAATCAAACAGCTCAAGGAGGGACATACAGTGACCATGCTAATCGATGAAGCCCAAAACCTGAGCGATGAGGTTCTGGAAAACTTAAGACTGCTCTCTAATCTGGAAACCGATCAGGAAAAACTGATCCAAATTGTATTGATGGGGCAGCCTGAGCTTCGGACAAAACTGGCTCAACCCCATCTTCGACAACTTAAGCAGCGTGTGGCGCTGCAGTGCCGCCTCAATCCCCTCACCGATAAGGAGGTGCGTCCGTACATCGATTCTCGCCTCAAGGCTGCCGGCTACGAGGGCAAGGATCTGTTTCATCCTGATGCGGTTGAACGGATCGCCTACTACTCAAAGGGAGTTCCCCGCGTCATGAACGTCATCTGCGACAACGCCCTACTCAGCGCCTACGCGGCGTCGCAAGAGATTGTTTCCGCGGCTGTGATCGAGATAGTGACCCGCGATCTCGAGTTGCAATTGGAACCTTCTCTCACCGCGATATGCGACGTTCCCGCTGCGTTGCCGCCTAAGGCCCACGAGGAGACGTCCCGTCGCCCGGTGCGCAACAAACTTCCTCTGCATTTAGCGACGACACCTCTGATGAGAGCTGGCGTTGGTGCATTCCTGGTGATGTTCGTTCTGATCGCCGTCGCATCGGCTATCGATTCACGAAAGTTGTTCGGCACGGTTGGCAGGGGCCTTGATTCCTTTACCCACCATCTCAACCCTTGGGTTGTGCCGGTCAGCCAATTACAAGCGGTCCCGGAAAAGCCGCACCCAGAAGTTGACTCCAAACGGCATTACCAGCGGGTGGTCATTCAGCCTGGCTCTACGATCCAAAAAATTGCCGCCAATGCGTATGGCCCCAATACGATTCTCGGTATGGACCTCATTAAAGAATTCAACCCGCAAATCCAGAACCTTAACCGGGTGATGCCGGGACAGGAGCTCTTAATCGTTCCGCTCTCGGAGGAGACATTGCTACGGGAACAAGCTGATGGTTCGTATCATCTCATCGTGGCATCATTTTTCAACGGAGCAGATGCCCGTGTACACGCCCGCGTCTTAGGGAACGAAGGATATCAAGTCACGATCACACCGAGTAAGGTCTCGGACGAGCTTTTGCTGCAGAGGGTTGAGATTGTCGGGTTGAAAAATCTTAAAGAGGCGATGCAAACCTGGGATGTTGGCCTAAGCAAGCAGTGGCTCGCCTTCGTTCGCAGGCCAGGCGGTGGCGACCAGTTAAGTAAAGCGGAGATGGCTTATTAGCCGACGGAGAAAATATGAGTAAGATTTATGATGCCCTAGTCCAAGCAGCAAAAAAGAGTGACTCAAGAACGGCGGTCTTTCGAAGTAGTATCGATCCGAAGACTGAGCTGCTAAACCTCTCCTCGAGGGACATCAGTCTCGAGTGGAAAATTATCGGGACTGTTGTAGCTGTGATGCTCGCTTTTGGGCTTGTTCTTGTAATCATAGCCAATCAACTCATAGGCCGGACGCTGCGGACCGAAATTGATCAGCGGGCATTGGCCATTGCAACTAACTTAAGTGACGCAGCCGCAGGCCCTGTCATAAGCAAAAATATTCTGGACCTTTACGCGTTGCTCACAAAGTACGCCCGATTGCAGGGAGTGGCATACGCCTTTATCGAAGATCCTAACGGTCAGATCGTTGGCCATACCATGAGGCCGTTCCCTTCAGAGCTTATGGGAACATTGACGCCGGACGAGCGAAAACAAGTCGGCACGCGGGTCGTAACATTGCAAGGAAACACCGTCTATGAGACCCGTGTACCGGTCCTTGAGGGACAACTAGGGGCAGCCCATCTGGGAATATGGGCAAAGGCCATGAAAACAGAGATCAACGCAGTCCTGCTTCCCTTTGTTGGCCTAATCGCCCTTGTGCTTCTCGTTGCTGTCGCTCTCTCTGTTTTTCTCGTGCGCGCCATTATTGCGCCGATCGGCGGGCGCTCCGAAAAGACGACTGACGTAAGCGCGGGCGAACTGAACGCCCCAGTTGAGAATAGAGTCGCGAGATGACCTCGGAAAACGCGGCTCATCTCGGGAGCAGGTGCGGCGTGAGCCTGATAGCTGTCCCGCAATCCGGCGCACACAGGCGACTTAGCCGATTTATGTTTCCGCGATCCGACTTTTCCCAGCCGACAAAACGAGACGTGCCGGTTGGCATTCTCATTTTTCTTTGGGCGATAGGGGTCCTCGTTCCTGCTCTGGCCAGCTCTGCCGAGAAAACGGCGGAGCGCCCTTTGTCGAAAGTCATCATAGCCTATAGCTCTATTTCGGGTAACATGGCGCCTTTGTGGGTGACCTACGAGAAGGGCTTCTTCAGCAAGTACGGCTTGAACGTGCAACTCGTGCTTGTAGAAGGGGGTAGCAGGGCTGCACAAACTCTCGCGTCTGGGGATGTCACCTTCGCACAGATGGCAGGGGCGGGGGTTATCCAGAGTAACCTCAAGGGCGCGGACATCGTGATGATCGCCGGTGTGCTGAACACCATGAATTACCAATTTATTGTTGACAAGACTATTCAACGACCGGATCAATTGAAGGGCAAGGCTCTGGCGGTGAGCCGGTATGGGAGTTCTTCGGACTTTGCGATTCGCTTCGCCCTAGATAAGTATGGTTTAGTCCCGGATAAGGATGTAAAAATTCTTGAGATCGGGACGCAGCCGGACCGGTTCGCCGCGCTTGAGACAGGAAAGGTCCAAGGGGTGATGCTGGAAGTTCCTCAGAGTCTCGATGCGAAAAAAAAGGGCTTTCGCGTTCTGGCGAACCTTAAAATGCTCGGCCTCGAGTATCAGCACACGGGATTAGCAACGACGCGGGCCTTGATCAAATCCCAGCCTGACCTTGTCCGCAGCGTCATGAAAGCTTACGTGGAAGGTATTCATTACTACAAGACCCACCGGCAGGAGTCTTTAACGGTTCTCGCAAAGTATCTCAAGACCAGCAATAGCGAGGCGTTGAAGCAGATTCACGAGGATATTGGACTTGCCCTGGTTCCGGCGAAGCCTTATCCGACGCTAAAAGGAATTGACGCCATCCTTCGAGAAATAGGCGGGAAGGAGCCCGAAGCAAAAACAAGTCGGCCGGAACAGTTTGTCGACCTGTCATTTGTCAAAGAACTGGATAACTCTGGATTTATCGATCGCCTGTACAAAACTAAGCCGGTCGTGGTCGCTGACAAGCCGTCTAGGTTGCCGGTTGAGCCAGTGGACTACAACGTGAAGGCAGGTGATACGCTCAGTGACTTGGCCGAATGGTTCTATGGAAGCGCGTTGAAGTGGCAGCGGATTTACGAAGCTAACCGGAAAGTTATCGTCAACCCCGACTACATCTATATCGGACAAAAAATCACTATTCCTCCAGCGGCCTGAGAAGGCTTTCCGTCTTTGAGCTTTCGAGTCAGGCCGCTCTTCGTATCTGTTTGTCAGCAAAAAGATATTCGATTAAGTTACGGCGGAGAACCTTGCCACCATGAAGCCGAGCAAAAGTCGCGGGAGGACTCACCAAACAATCTATGCTAGCGATAAAATGAAGATTCGTTCTCTCGTCTTGCTCACTATTTTTTTCATCGTCTTGGGTCCAGCGCTGGGTGGCGCCTACGCCGCTGAGTCTCCGGCAACGCGCAAAGTGCGCATGGCTTTTACTTCGCTCTCTTCATCGATGTGTCCGCCCTGGATCGCGCGCGAAGCCGGCATCTTCAACAAACATGGCCTGGACGTGGAGGTGATCGCCACGCCAACCGGCGTCGAAGGCATGAACGCTTTGATTGCCGGCGAAGTGCAGTTCTTGCAGATCTCCGGCGGCACCACCGCAAGCGCAGCGCTCGGCGGCGCCGATGTCATGGTCGTTGGCACGACGTTGGAGTCTCTCGTGCAGCAGCTCATCGCCCGACCGGAAGTCGAGAAGGCGGAGCAGCTGAAAGGCAAAACCTTGGGCATCACCCGGTTCGGCACTTCGATCGACGTCGGCGCGCGGCTGGCGCTGCGCCATTTGGGCCTCATGCCCGAGAAAGACGTCGCCATCGTCCAGGTCGGCGGCATGGAATCCATGGTCGCAGCTCTGCAGGCCAATCGCATTCAAGCGGGCATCCTTTCCTATCCCGCGATTAGCCAAGCGCTGAAGCTCGGCCATCATGCATTGCTCGATGTCGCCTCGCTGGGAATTCCTTATGCGTTCACCGGCATAACTACGCGCGGCCGTTTGATTCGCGAGGACCCCGATCTGGTGCGCCGTTACGTGACGGCGCAAACCGAAGCGATCGCGCGCGCCAAACGAGACAAACCTTTTGCGCTCAAGGTGATGAGCAAGTATCTACGCACAGCGAATCCGGCGGCGCTGGCCGAATCGTACGACGTCGACGTGCAGAAATACATGCTCAAAGTCCCACTCACCACCGTCGAAGCGATGAAGTCGGTTTTGGACGATCTCGCCGCCAGAATTCCCAAGGCAAAAGACAGCGAGGCAAGAAAATTTTTCGATGATTCCTTCGTGCGGCAATTGCAATCGAGCGGCTTCATCGACGCTTTGTATCGCTGAAGGGATGCCGATCTCTGCCAAAGTCTTTTCGTGCCAGCCTCCCGGTTGAATCCCGGATACGAAGCTTGTAACAATCGAACCAGCTAATTTAGACGGAGGATGCCCAAAGTGCGCGTCATCGATGCCGACGGTCATGTCGAAGAAAATCCAATAACGTTCAGTGATAAATATTTTGCTCCCGCCTTCCGCACGCAACGCCCCCAAGTGGTTCCCGGCATGGAGGACGGTCTTGCCTACTGGATGATCGACGAGCAACTTTTTCCGCGCCGCGTCGGTCGCGGCTGCAACAATCTCGGCACACCGACCAGCTACCAGGGTAAGCCGGTGCGTCACGCGCAGCGCAAGCCCGACACTCTCGGCAGCATGGAGCTCACGAATTTAAAAGAACGCCTGCAGATCATGGACGAAGAAAATATCTGGCTCCAGGTTTTGTATCCGACGCTCTTTCTCGCCTATCCGCTGAGCTGCAATCCGGACTACGTCACCGCCATGTGTGACGCCTACAATCGTTGGCTCGGCGATGTTCTATCGGGTCAGGAGCGGCTCAAATGGGTAGGCGTAGTCAATCTCGATGATATCCCGGCGGCGGTGCGGCAAGTGAAGGAAGCAAAAAAATTGGGCGCAGTGGGCATGATGATTTTAGGCACCGCCGGAGATCGTTTGCTCGACGATCCGAGTCTCTTGCCATTTTACGAAGCGGTCGCGGAAGCGGATTTACCCCTCGCGGTTCACGTCGGCTGGGCTTGCCCGTCGATTAATAACTTGTACACGCACGTTTACCCCTCCGGCGTCATCGCGTTTTCCATGCCGGTGCTCATGGGTTTGGTGTCGATGATGAGCGGCGGCATATTCGACCGCTTCCCGAGCCTGCGCGTGGTTTATCTCGAAGCCGGCTGTTTGTGGGTGCATTTTATCCTTGAAAGGTTGCATCATCGTTTTCAACACTCGGGAAAAAATCTCGTCAATGTCGTCTCGCGCACCGCGCCGATCCAGAAAATCGCGCCGATGGAATACATCAAGAAGGGCAATCTCTATTTCAGCGCGGAAATCGAAGACGTGCTCTTGCCCCAAGTTCTCGAGCTGGTCGGCGATGAACAAATCTTGTTCGGCTCGGATATGCCGCACGGCGACCGGGAGCGTTTCGCGGAAAAGACATTGCGCGAAAGAAAAGACCTCAGCGAGGCGGCCAAAATAAAAATCTTGGAAACCAATCCGGCGCGCTTTTACAAGTTGGCGGGATTTTGAACGCAAGCGCTTTTTTACCGGATCTCGAACAGCAGCACTTTATGATCGTGAATAAAGTCGCCCTTTACGGTTTCCACTTTG
>DASWCL010000220.1:0-5068 GCA_036390135.1 Binatia bacterium | reverse complement strand
ATCTGCGGCACGAAATATTGCGCCTGTTCATGGACGAGGGTCAAAAGATCCTTTTCCCACTCGGCGAATTGACGGTTGTGATCGCGAATGAATATCAGCAGGTCTTCGTCCGGGTAGAGCGGCTCTTTGTTGAGATCGGGTGCCGGCCGCTCTTCGCGCCGATGGATCGCGCTGAAAGGATCGACGGGCGGCGTGGATTCATCCACCTTCATCTCGCGTTCTTCGACGGCCGTCGGTTTCTTGATGGCGAGATTGCGGCGGCATTGCAGTGACAGCGCATGAGCGGCGTCGAGAATCGCTTCGACTTTCTCCAAGCCGATGCTCGGATCCTCGACATAGTGGCGCACGCGGTTGGCATGCCCTTTGAAGGTCTCGATGGTGTATTCCGCGCGGGTGGAACGAAAGGTAAAATTGTTCTTGAAAAAATCATTGTGTCCGTAGACATGGGCGATGGTGAGAATATGCAAAGCGAGACTGTTGTCGCGCATGAGATAAGCGATCGAGGGATTGGAGTTGATCACCATCTCATAGGGAAGCCCGCTGACGCCGTATTCATAGAGCGTCTTTAGTTTCTCGAAGTTCTTGCCGAACGACCAATGCGGGTAATGCGACGGCATACCCGAATAGACCATGTAAGAAAGCATATCGTCAGGATCGCAAACCTCGAACTCTTGGGGAAAAGGATCGAGACCGAAGCGTTGGACGAGCTCGACAATCCGATCATTCCAGCGTTCGAGTTCTGCGATGGTGTAGTCGCCGGCCATGACGATAGCCTTACGCAGCGTCTTCGCGTGCGCGGTCTTTGCTCAGGAAAGTCTTAAACGATGTCCAAATGTCTTCTTTTTTTTGGATTTGCACCGTTTGGAAGTTTGCCTCCTGGATCTGCGAGAAGAAGGTGATCATGCTGCTGCCGTAGTAGCCGGAGCCAAGCGGTTTGATTTCGCCATAGCCGAATAAATTCGCCGTTTGAGTGAGCTCCTGGGCGGCCTTGAGCGCTGCTTCATTATCCGACTCGAAATTGTCGCCGTCCGAACAGTGAAAGACATAGACGTTCCACAGGGCGGGATGATAGCGCTCATTGATGATCTCCAGCGCCTTGTTATAGCCGGAAGAAATGAAAGTGCCGCCGGATTCCCCTTTGTGGAAAAATTCTTCCTCCGTGACCTCGCGTGCCTCGGTGTGGTGCGCGATGAAGACGATCTCGACGTTTTGATAGCGGGTACAGAGGAACTGGTACAAAAGGAAAAAGAAGCTCCGCGCCAAATATTTCTTCATGGTATCCATGGAGCCCGATGTATCCATGATACAGAGCACCACGGCGTTGGATTCATTGCGCGTGTCGGTGACGGTGTGATGGTAGCGCAGATCATCGACATGAAATGGAAAGCGTTGCGGTGACTGCGCGGCGGCGTGATGCTTGATCGATGCCTTCTTGCGTTTGATCCGCGAGCGCGCCGTGCGTTTCTTATCCAAGCGCACGCGGATTCCTTTGCGGCGAAAACCTTTGTGGCGGAACTGGCGTTCGATCTCGATTTGCCGCAGCCGTTTGCGCTCGATGTCGGGCAATTCCAAATCTTCGAACATCAGATCGATCAGCTCGTCGAGACTGACGTCGGTTTCGTAGTAATCGACGCCAGGACGGTCGCCGGCTTGCTGTGACCCTTTGCCGTCTTTTCCCTCTCCCACGACATCGCCGGGCTTCGGTTCGCCGTCGCCGCCCTGGCCGACGCCCGCAGCGTTTTCTCCGTAGATGAAGCGGTATTCTTTGACGCCGCGAATGGGTACCTTGATAATTCGGTTTTTGTCCTTGCCGATGATCGATTCCTCGGCGATGATGTCGGCGATGTTGTTGCGGATCGCTTCGCGGACTTTTTGCCGATGGCGTAACCGGTCGCCGGCGCTGCGATCGCTGCGCTGACCGGATGACGAGTTGTACGGGCGAAAAATTGTTGCCACGGGGGTCACCCAAAATTTGTTGCGAAGTTTCTTTGCCTGACGGTGCCGCTAATCCTTCCAGAGATTATTCGCTGCATACTTGAGCACGACGTCGACGCAGCTCGGACAATATCCATGCTCGAGCAGGTTCTTCACCATGGCGTCGTATTTTTCTGATTGCTCTTCGTCGCGCATGCGCGATTTGGTGATGACGCGGCTCAAATCGCGTACGGATGTGATCAGCTTCTTTTCGATGGCTTCCTTCAACGGCTCATAGCTTCGATAGTCGATTTTCTCGCCATGCCGGTTGGCAGCCCAAAGATAGGCGATCACTTCCTGACGAAACCCATCCGCCGCCGAGCCGATGATCGCGATCTGCTCTTCGATCGATTTCATAAACCCTTCATCCGGCGCCAGTTCTTCTTTGGTGTTACGATCCTTCACTTTGCTCTTGTTGACGTAGGCCTCGGCGTGGTCGAGGTAGTTTTGAAACAGCGCTTCCGCTTGCTCCTGATATGAGTAAACAAACGCCCGGGTGATCTCCTTTTCGAGAATCTCCAAATATTCCTTATGAAGCGTGTCCTGGAGGAATTCGAGGTATTGCTTTCGCGTATCGTCAGGCAGGTCCGCTTCCTTGACCATATTGATCAAAGCTTCGCGCACGTTGATCGGATTGATACAGTTCCCCGCGTGATTGTCCGACAGCGCGTTGTCCAAAGCCTTCATAATGAAGCGCGTGGAGATACCCGACATGCCTTCCCGTTTAGTGCTGTCTCTTAGTTCTTGAACGTCGACTTTCTTGGTTCGCCCTTTTTCAATGACCTCTTCGCCGTTATAGAGTTTGAGCTTGGTCATCACATCGCACTTGTTGGTCGGCTCCAGACGCGACAGGATCGCAAACATCGAAGCGACTTCCAAGGTGTGCGGCGCGACGTGGGCGCGAAAATCGGAGTTGCGGATAATCTTCTGATAGATTTTGACTTCTTCGGAGAGGCGCAGATTGTAAGGTACCCGAACCACCACGATGCGGTCGAGAATCGCTTCGTTGGTGTGATCGGCTTTAAACTTTTGCCATTCTGCTTCGTTGGAGTGCGCGACGATGACCGTATCGACATAAACCAAGCCGTGGCGACCCGGCGCCGGCACCACCTTTTCCTGGGTCGCGGTGATCATGCAGTGGAGATACTCGATCTCGTTTTTAAACACCTCGATAAATTCGACGACGCCGCGGTTGCCGATATTGAGTGCGCCGTTCAACTCCAAAACTCGTGGATCGCCTTCAGAATAAAGATCTAGTTTAGAAATATCTTCGCTGCCGATCAGCACCGAAGTGTCCTGATTGTTGGGGTCGACCGGTGGGACGACGCCGATGCCGACTCGCGAGCGTTTAGAAAATTCCGCGGTGCAGACCGGGAATTCCTCGTATTTGCCGGCGTACTCGTGCATGAGCTTATAGCGGCAAACGGGGCAGAGATCGCCCTCAACGTGGACGCCGAGCATTTTTTCAAACTCTTTGCGGAGGTGACGTGGAATCAAATGCAAAGGCTCCTCGAACATCGGGCATCCTTCAATCGCATAGAATGATTCGCTTTCCTCGAGGCCGCGGTGAAGCTTTTCCACGAGCGAACTCTTACCTGAGCCAACCGGACCCATCAGGTAGAGAACCTGACGACTCTCTTCGCCCTTGAGCGAGGCGGCATGAAAGTAGCGCACGATTTGCGACACGGTTTTCTCGATGCCGAAGAACTCATCGGTGAAAAAATCGTAGAGTTTTATCGATTCGTCTTTGTAGAGTCTTTTGACGTGCGGATCGCTATTTTCGTGAATGTCGCGCACGCCCGGTTTCATAATCGTGTCGTACAGGCGGGCATGGGCAAGCTTTGCGATCGTCGGATTGGCCTTTACCTTTTCAAGATAGCCCAGCAAATTGCCGCGCCACGAACTCGCCTGGTGCAGGTCGCGATCTTTCTTGATGAGGGTTTCGAATTCCTTATTATTGTCCATTCCAGCAGCCTCCCTTTTTCGTGTTGCTACGGCCGATGATTGGCGCGAACTTGCCTCTGCAAGAGAGCCCGGCGGGCAAAGACAATCGCAATGAATGGTGGACGCGTTCGTTGATATGCGAGACTAGCGAGGACGATATTTTGATCTCGTGCATCACTGGTAGAAAAAAAACCCGGAAGCGGGAACAAGCAGAGCGGAGAACCGGAAGTGATTTACGGCATGCATGCGACCTCCTTAACATTTTGCGGGTCGGGCAGCGACACGCCTCCTCGGTCGTTAGACGGCAACAATCAACCTGATCTTCGGTTCATAGCCGTAATGTCTCCATTGCACCGCAAATTGTTGCCGATGTCAAGAAAATTCGACGTGTGATTCGAGGCGCGCATGGGGGACAATCGCGGCGTGGTGGTTATCACGCGACCATTTGTCTGCTACACTATGCCCCTATGAAAATGCCTTGCTCATGGCAGCTGACGGTGAGAATCTGATGCGACAGGAACCGTTGCAAATCGAACCCGGGCTACGGTGGTACGCGATACGGACCAAAGTAAATCGGGAAAAGGACGTCGAGAGGCGGCTCAGCGATCTTCGCTTGGAAGTTTTTCTGCCGTGGATGCGCGCCCGGCGGCGGATTGGCAGCCGATTTCATTGGATACTGGCGCCCTTGTTTCCAGGCTACGTGTTTTGCCATTTAGATATGCTGCTTTCGGGAAAGGCGGCGCGCTATTCGCCGGGAGTAAAAGATTTCTTGACCTTTGGGAGTCGGATCGCGGAGGTCGATGCAGACATCGTCCAGGCGTTGCGCGAGCGCTGTCCGAACGGTGTGGCGCAAATCGATCCGGTTTCGGCAAAACCGGGGGATATCGTCCGCATCAACGAGGGTCCGTTCTCCGGGCTCGAAGCGGTCTTCGAGCAAAAGCTAAAAGGCAGTGAGCGGGTGGCGGTGTTACTCGAAATCCTCGGACGCCAAACCCGCTTGGTTCTGCCGAGCGAAACTATCGCCAAGATTTCCTGATTCCGCTCTAGTTGTTCACCTCGCGGTAATTTACCGGTGTGTGTTTCCGCTCAGGCAAGTTGACGACAGGTCTGAAACCTAACACCGAAATTAACCGCTCGGCTCTTTTGCTCG
>DASWCL010000219.1:0-9125 GCA_036390135.1 Binatia bacterium | reverse complement strand
CCGAGCGTCAGCGCGATTCGCTGCGGCGAAGCGAAATGGCCGAAGAGCGTACGGTAACCAGGCTTATGATCTTTAATGTTGTCGAAGATCAGCGCCGGTGGATAAGGTGGATGCTCGCGATAGAGCACGTCGACGATAGCGCCCATTTCGAGATTCCAATCGACGCCTTCGAGCGTCGTGAGCTCGCCACACCGGTCGATTGTATCGAGCCAGTCCCGCAGGCCTTGGTAGTCCATGATGGCTCCTTAGGAAAATTCATTAGCCGCGAAGATCGCAAAGTAGGGGCGGTGTTGAAACCCGCCTCTACGTCGGAATGATTTCGTCAAACCAGGTTTGTGGAGTTGGCTGATTTTCCAAGCGTCAGCGACATGCCGTCTCTCCGTATGTAGATATGGCCGCAGTCCTTTTTCTTGCTGAGTTGTTCGATGAGCTGCAACAGCGATTGTTTGGCGTCGAGTTCTGGCTTGGGCGCGCCGGCGGCCGTCAGCGCATCGACCGCGTCGGGGCCGGCGTAGACACGCAGCAAGAGTTCTTCGTCGGCAATAGTCGCGCCGAACTTTTGCCGTAACTGGTGCAAACTCAGATCCGACGGTTGCCAGGCTTGCCAATCCTTGGCGCGAGCGCGGTTCAATATCTTGTCCTTGACGTTTGCGTCCATGATTT
The DNA here is from genome assembly GCA_036390135.1 of Binatia bacterium. Lineage (GTDB taxonomy): Bacteria > Desulfobacterota > Binatia > UBA9968 > UBA9968 > DP-20. Next base: position 8,462 of record DASWCL010000219.1, on the reverse strand, counting down.
CCGGTGCTTCCTTGCCCCAGATCCCCCGCCCGTATTGAATGACCTGATCGGTGACTTCTTTATAGCGCTCGCCGACCAGGACGTTGATCGCCGCCTGGCTCACGACAAATTGTGAGAGTGGAGTGACCATGATCGGATAGCCGAAGTCCGCGCGTACGCGCGCCGCTTCTTCCAATGTCTCCGGCAACTTGTCTTCCTTGCCGACGAGGCGGAGCTGGTGGCGCAGATTGGAGATCACACCGCCGGGAACTTGATGCAGGTATTGCGACTGGTCGTAGGCGAAGGGTTTGCCGATGGCAAGTCCTTGAGCGTTGGCGATGGCGGTGAAATGTTCTTCGACGGGCCTTACCTCTTCATCATTCACAAGCGGTGTGTAGCCGAGGGCGCGCAGATTCCTCGCGACATTTAAAATAGACGGTTGCGACGAGCCGTTGGCGAGCGGTGGCACCGCCGTGTGCAGCGACGTGATGCCGAGCTTCACCGCCTCGATATAGCAGAGCATCGCCAGGCCGTTGTTGCAGTGGGCGTGATATTCGACGGGAACGAGGCCGGCATTCTGCAAGATCGCCGGCAGCAAAGCTCGCGCGCGTTCCGGCGTCAGTAGACCGCCCACGTCTTTGAAACATATTCGCTTCGGTCCGATGGCCGCCGCTTCGCGGGTTTTTTGTGCGTAGTACTCATCGGTGTGACGCGGTGAAACCGAGTAGATCAGATTGACGACGGTGTCCATGCCAATCCCATGCAGCTCGCGCACTTCGTCTCTCATTGCGTCGAAATCGTTCCAGCAATTCGACGTCCGGGTTAGCGTGATGCCGTAAGAGACAACTCGCTCCGCGAGGAGCTTCAGCGCTGCATGAGGCAGCTTTTCAAATGCGCCGGAACCGTGCAGTCCGCCATGGTTGCGCAATCGCGTGTGGCGAAAACGTTTCGTTCCCTCGCGCACCCAAACCCAGGGATTTTCCCTGAGCTCGCGGACGTATTTTTTAATCATGATCGAGACAAAAAATTCCATCGATTCGAAGCCGATGCGATCCATCTGCGCTGCCGCACCAAGCATCGCGTCGGTTTTCATGCCGAGCGCCCAGAGGCTCTGTTGCCCATCGCGCAGCGTGGTATCGATAAAAGAAATTTCGCTCATGGGCAGGAAATTGGGGTGATGGAATAATGGAGTGTTGGAGTGATGCTGTTCCGAAACCCAGTACTCCAATACTCCACCACTTCAATACTCCGATTCATTTCTTCGTTCCCGCTTTGCTCTGCAGCAATTCTCTCAAGATCGAATAGTCGGCGAGTTTGCTCCGGTCCACCGTTGCCGCCCGTTTATCGATGTAGGTGAGCATCTTTACCAAGTTCTCAACTGCGGCTTCCGGCGGCATCAGGTCTACGGTCGCGCGCTGGCGCATTTGCTCGTAGCCATTTTCCAAGGTTTCTTTGTCGTCGGTTTGGATGATCCGTTTCAAAACATCCATCGAGCCTTCGCGGTTGGTCGTCATATATTGCGTCGCTTCCAAGTAAGCTTTGACGAACCGCACCCATTTGCCTCGGTTCGCCTTCAATGAAGCAGCCGTCACGGTGATCGGGCCGTTCATGAAAGGAGTTTTTTTAGCGGCGACCAGATGGAAGCCCATCTGTTTCATTTTTGGCTCGAAGACAAAATCCACGGGCGCCGCGTCGATGCCACCGCGGATCAAAGCGGCCAACCGCTCCTGCGAGCCGCCGAGTTGCAACAACGTTACATCCTTCGATGTATTGAGACCAGCGTCTTCGAGCATGACGCGAAGAATCAACGAAGACTTACCGCCGAGACGGTTGATGCCGACTTTCTTGCCCCTCAATTGCGCCAAGTCATCGATTTTTTCCCGGGTGACCATCGTATAGGAGACCAGATTGTCCCAGCTTCCGAGCGAAACCACCGGCACGCCTTGGATATTCGATTGCACGAGACCCGTCGGCGCACCGGAAGTGGCGTCGATGTCGCCGGAGATCAGCGCCTGATAGGTCGTGGGCTCGCTGTTGATGCGAATGATCTCGGCCTTGAGTCCGTTCTTCTCGAAAATACCCCGCTCGTACGCAATGAAAACCGGGTAGGAAACCGTCGGAAAAAGCGGCACGCCGATGCGAACTCTGTCCTGGCCGAATGCCGTGGACGGCGCGGAATTTTTGATCACGAGAATCAGAGAGAATAGGATCAGGCTGGGAATGTAGCGCATGAAAACTCCTTTTTAAGCCCAATTCGTCGACCGGGGGCGCATTATCTATAATTATGGGATCAAACGGATTCAAGCGTATTATTGGCGGCGTTTTGGAGCAAGGGTTTGACCATGTTGGTGTGCTACTCGTCGGATGGGTTGACTTCATGCTCCCGAGTGCGTAGTATTGAGTATCTTCTTCAGTATACGGCCTTCTGATAGAGGAGATAGCAAAGGTTGAAGGCCCTTGTCAGTCTCTCTCCTTGTGAACTGATACCTAAAAGGAAAATCCGATCAGAGTGTGGTTGAGCATTTTGAAGCCCCCATGTTCGGCTCCCATTAGCAGTTAATTTCTCAGGGTCAAAGACAATAACATTCTCTTATAGGAGGAGAACATGGGTAGTAAATTATACGTCGGCGGGTTGCCATATTCAGTGACGGGTGACCGGCTGCAGGAAATCTTTGCGGAGCACGGCACCGTCGAATCGGCAAATGTGATTTCCGATAAGTTCACCGGCCAATCGCGAGGCTTCGGCTTTGTCGAAATGAGCTCCAGCGGTGAGGCGCAGAAAGCCATCGATAGCCTGAACGGCACGCAGTTGGACGGGCGCACGTTGACCGTCAACGAAGCCAAGCCGATGGCGAAGCGTGACAACTTCGGTGGTGGCGGGGGCAATCGTGGCGGTGGTGGCGGCCGCGGTAACCGCGACGGTGGTGGTGGACGTAACCGCTGGTAGTTTTTTCGTTATCGAATTAACTGCAAAAAAGGGCAACCCGACGGGTTGCCCTTTTATTTTCGGGCAACGTAGCGGCAATTGGCCATTCGCTCGGTTAATTCTTCATGGAAAGATTTTTTGCTACTTGTCCGCGCGGCCTGGAGTTGCTCCTGGCCGCAGAGTTGCGCCAATTCAAGGCAGAACACATTCATGCGGTCGGTGGCGGTGTCCAATTTGTCGGTGATTTCTTGCTCTGCTATCGGGTCAATCTTGAAAGCCGCATCGCCAGTCGTGTTTTGTGGCAATTGGCAGCTGGCGGTTACCGAAGCGAGGACGATATTTATCGGATCGTCCACGCACTTCGGTGGACGGATTGGATTGATCCGGCACACACCATCCGGGTTGATGTCTCAGCGATCAAGAGCCCGCTTGCCAGTCTCAATTTTGTTACTCTAAAAATCAAAGATGCGGTGTGCGACAAGATCCGCCGGCTCTCGAACCGTCGCCCGAGCGTCGATACTCGTGAGCCCGATATTCCGATCCAGGGTCACTTGACCGATCGAAGCTTTACACTATATCTCGACACCACGGGTGAGCCGTTGTTCAAGCGCGGCCAGCGCCTGTCCACGGGCGAAGCGCCGCTCAGAGAAAATCTCGCCGCCGGAATTCTTCGTCTTGCCGGTTGGCTGCCGGGTATTCCGTTGCTTGATCCCATGTGTGGCGGCGCGACGATCCTGCTGGAAGCGGCGCACATGGCTCTCGATATCGCGCCGGGGTTAAGGCGCCATTTCGCCTTCGAGAAATTCAAAAATTTCGACGGGCGCCGCTGGCGCGAGCTGGTGCAACAAAGTACAGCGCGGCAAAAGCCCAAAGCTCCGTCGGCGATTTATGGCAGTGATCTGTCCGGCGACGCGATTAAGACAGCGCGCGCGAATCTTATGGCAGCGGGTTTAGAAAAAGTCGTGAGCCTTAACCGGGCCGATGTCCTGGAAATCTCCGCGCCAGCAAAAGAAGGCGTGATCGTCACCAATCCGCCCTATGGCGTGCGCCTCGGTGAGCAGCAGGCACTGGCTGAATTTTACCCCAAGCTCGGAGATGTATTAAAAAAACAATTCAGCGGCTGGCGCGCCTACGTTCTTAGCGCCGATATGCGTCTGCCCAAGCTCATCCGCCTCGCCGCCTCCAAGCGCACGCCTCTCTTTAATGGCGCCCTCGAATGCCGGCTGTTCGAGTACAAGATGATCGAAGGGGGAATGAGGAAGAAAAAAGCCGAAGCGGATCTTCATCCCGCTAGATAACCGTCCCGTCGGGAATCGTGGCATTCTTGATCACGACGACAATTCCGTTTTGGATGACGAAGCCGAGATTTTCCCGGCTTGCCTCCACCACACGGTCTTTATTCACAATCTGAACATTACGCCCGATGCGGGCGTTTTTGTCGACGATTGCTTTTTGGATCGTGGTGTTCGCGCCCACTCCCAGCGGCACTTTCCCACATTGTAGATTTTTCAATCGTTCGGCAGGGGACTCGTAGTAGTCTGATCCCATCAACAGCGTGTTGTCGATAACGCAGCCGGTTTCGATGCGCGACCGAATGCCAACGACGGATCGTTTCACCGTACATTCCTTAAGGATACATCCCTCGCCGACCATCGATTCAATGACTTTGCTGTCGAGCAACTTGGTCGGCGGCAGGTAACGCGACCGCGTGTAGATGGGCGCTTTTTCATCGTAGAAGCTGAAAGGCGGGTCCGGCTGATAGGTGAGCGCGAGGTTGGCGTGGTAGAACGCTTCGATCGTGCCGATATCTTCCCAATAATCGTTAAACAGGTAGGCCTGGACATTATGGTCGCTCAAAGAGCCCGGGAGAATTTCTCTGCCGAAGTCGTGTCGTTGGCGGTCGCGCTGCAATAAATCATGAAGCACCGGCTTTTCAAAAACATAGATGCCCATGGAAGCGATGTACGGCGATTTTTTCGCTTCTTCTGGCGAGAGGCCAAGAACCGTGGTGTCGACCTCGATCGATTTGAGCGCCGCGCCTTTAGGCTTCTCGCTGAAGGCAGTGACTCTTCCTTTTTGGTCGATCTTCATCAGACCGAAATCGGACGCGCGACTTTCATCCATCGGCACGACCGAGATCGTGATGTTCGCTTTGGTTTGGCGATGGCGCTCGATGAAATCCGCATAATTCATTCGATAGAGGTGGTCGCCGGACAGAATCAAATATTGATCAACATCCCATTCGGCGAACAACCAGAGATATTTGCGCACCGCGTCAGCGGTTCCCTCGAACCAACTCGGATCGTCGGGAGTCTGCTGCGCCGCCAGCACCTCGACAAATCCCTGTGTGAAACCAGCGCCGGCCAGATGGTAAGTGCGCGCAATATGGCGGTTGAGCGACGCTGAATTGAATTGCGTCAAGACGTAAATCCGCTGGATCTCGGAATTGATGCAATTGCTGATCGGAATATCGATCAGGCGATACTTAGCGCCCAGCGGCACGGCCGGCTTCGCGCGAAGTTTGGTCAAAGGATAGAGCCGGGTTCCGGCGCCTCCACCCAAAATGATCGCCAAAACTCTTTTCATCAATCGACCTTCAGTATTCCCAGTTCATTGCTGGTCAAATTTTTATGGCAGCCCGTCATTTTGAACTGAGACTACGCAACGAGGCGCGGTTATGTCAACCCGCTTCATGGAACGCGCGATTGCGGCAAGAGCAGCGTGTTAAAAATAGCTTTCAGACGAACCCGTTCTTTAATCGCGTGCTCGAAACCCGCGTGTTCGAGTCCGCGATGGCAGCAGGAAACGAAGAAAAAAACCTGAAGTCATCCGCGCTGGGAGTATCTTTCCGTAGAGACTGTGCTATAGTCAACAAGACGTAACCGTTGGCATCCCAAAGTCCCATCAGCGCATGCTCGGTCCAATCTCGGCCGGGTTCTTAAAGAGGCGGTCCCCATGGTCCCGCCTCTTTGCGTTTTTCACCCGGAAAATAGCCAATGAATGTTAGCCCATACGGCGAAGGAGGTTTTACTCATGGACCGGTATACGAATCACTTAGAGAGCGATCGGATTGCCTTTATCGGGAACTACTTGCCGCGCCAATGCGGCATCGCGACGTTTACTACGGATTTGTGTGAGGCGATCGCCGCCGAACACCCGAAATCAACATGTATTGCCCTACCGGTCAATGACAACGAATCCGGCTACGCTTATCCGCCGCGGGTGCGTTTCGAATTAGGCGAAAAAGACATCGACTCTTATCGCCGCGCCGCCGATTTCTTAAACATCAACAGTGTGGATCTGGTCTCGCTGCAGTTCGAATACGGCATCTTCGGAGGGCGGGCCGGGAGCCATATTTTGGCTCTACTGCGCGAGCTGCGCATGCCCATCGTCACCACGCTCCACACGATTCTGCGCGAACCGGATCCGCAGCAGCGCCGGGTTTTAGAGGAAGTGGCGGCGCTATCGGATCGCGTGGTCGTGATGAGTGAACGCGGCGCAAAATTCTTGCACGAGATCTACCGCGTTGCGCGGGATAAAATCGATCTGATTCCGCACGGTATTCCCGATCTGCCTTTTGTCGACCCGGGATTTCACAAGGATCTGTTCGGCGTCGAAGGCAAAATTGTCTTGCTTAGTTTTGGTTTATTGTCCGCTAACAAAGGCATCGAAAATGTCATCGCCGCTCTGCCGGCGATTCTCGCCAAGCATCCGAACGTGGTCTACTTCATCGTCGGCGCAACCCATCCGCATGTCAAGCAGCACGATGGTGAAACCTATCGGCTCTCTTTGCAACGGCTCGCGCAAGCAAAATCCGTCGCCGGCCAAGTCATCTTCTACAATCAATTTGTCACGTTGGAGGAACTCGTCGAGTTCATCGGCGCGGCCGACATTTATATCACGCCCTATCTGAACCCGGCGCAGATTGTTTCGGGCACACTGGCATACACTCTGGGAGCCGGCAAAGCGGTGATTTCAACGCCCTATTGGTACGCCGAAGAAATGCTCGCTGACGAACGCGGCGTGCTGGTGCCGTTCCGCGATCCGCCGGCGTTAGCCGCGCAAGTTATCGACCTATTGGACAACGAGGCCAAGCGCCACGCCATGCGCAAGCGCGCTTATATGTTCGGCCGGGACATGATCTGGCCGCAGGTGGCGCGCCGTTACCTGGAGAGCTTTGCCCGTGCCCGCGTCGAAAAACGTCATTTCGCTCCCAGTAGCTTCGCGGTCAAGCCGCTCGATAAACGGCCGGGCGAACTGCCGCCCCTCAAGCTAGATCACTTGCGGCGCATGACCGACGATACCGGCATGTTGCAACACGCACTTTTCACGGTGCCGAATTACCGTGAAGGATACACCATCGATGATAACGCGCGCGCGCTTCTGGTGAGCGCTCTGCTGGAAGATCTCGGGCACTCGGATGCCTACGACCTGACGTCTCGCTATCTGGCTTTTATTGGTTACGCTTTCAACTCCGAAACCAAGCGGTTTCGCAATTTTATGAGCTTCCAGCGCCACTGGTTGGAAGACCGTGGCTCGGACGACAGCCACGGTCGCACCTTATGGTCGTTGGGCACGCTGTTGGGCCGTTCCAAAGTGCCGGCTCTCACTAGTATGGCTGGTGGGCTTTTTGAGCAGGCGTTGCCGGCGATCCTCGAAACGACGAGCCCGCGGGCTTGGGCTTTCGCCCTCATCGGCATTCATGAGTATCTGCGCCGATTCGATGGCGACCGCAGGGCCGGTCAGGTGCGCGAGGAATTGGCCGGGCGGCTGCTGACGTTGTATCAAAATCATCGTTCCAACGAATGGCGCTGGTACGAAAACGCACTGACTTACTGCAACGCCGCGCTGCCCCATGCCTTGCTGATGTGCGGTCAGTGGATCCCGAGTCACGCCATGACCGAAGCCGGCCTGGAGTCTCTCAGTTGGCTGGTCGATTTGCAGCGCGCCGATTCGAACGGCGGTCATTTTGTACCCATCGGCTCCAACGGTTTTTATCAGCGCGGCGGTGAACGCGCCCGCTTCGATCAGCAACCGGTGGAGGCTCAAGCCATGGTATCCGCTTGCCTCGAAGCGCACCGGATCACCGGCGACAAGAACTGGTACAAGGAAGCGGGGCGCGCTTTCGACTGGTTCCTGGGCGGCAACGATCTTAACCTTCCTATCTACGACCCAATTACGGGAGGTTGTCGAGATGGCTTGCATGCCGACCGCCCCAACGAAAATCAGGGCGCGGAGTCTTCCCTGGCCTTTCTTCAGGCCGTGCTGGAACTGCGCCTGGCTGAAAATACACTCCTGACCGTGGAGGCAGGATCTTAATGGCGAATCATCATGTCGAACTCTTTGAACGGTGCGAGCACAATCCGATCTTAACAGCCGCGAATTGGCCTTATCCCGTAAACAGCGTGTTTAACCCGGGCGCGACGTTGCTGCCTGACGGCACGACGCTCCTGCTTTGTCGCGTTGAAGATCGCCGCGGGCTTTCCCATTTGTGTGTGGCCCGCTCCGCCAATGGCGTCGATCACTGGGAGATCGATTCCCGGCCGACGATGCCGGC
>DASWCL010000218.1:0-14060 GCA_036390135.1 Binatia bacterium | reverse complement strand
CGGCATAAATCTTCAGTACCGGATCGCCGGCGACGGCCCCTTGCGGAGCCAATTGGAGCAGCAGGCGGCAGATTTGGGGCTGCGCGATGAGGTGAGTTTCTTGGGGTTTGTCTCAGACACCGCAGAGTTTCTCGCCAACGTTGATTTGTTTGCGATGCCTTCTTTGTACGAAGGTTTGGGAGTCGCCGCTCTCGAGGCTATGGCCGCGGGCAAGGCGGTCATTGCGACCCGCGTGGGCGGTTTGTCGGAGTCGGTCATCGACGGCGTGACGGGAATTCTAATTCCGCCTCGAGATCCGAAAGCGTTGGCCGAGGCGATCGCGAAATTGGTTCGAACACCGGACCTTGCCGTCGCCATGGGTAAACAGGGACGTGAGCGCGTGCTGCAATACTTTACCCTCGAGCGGATGGCGACGCAGAACGAATCTTTTTACTACGAGATTCTTGGCGCCCCTGCCTGATTGCATGTGAACGCCGCCACCATGCCCGGACTTCTCGCCCTTCTCGAAAAATTTAGAGCCGTGCATTTGCTCGTGGTCGGCGATGTCATGCTGGATCGGTTTATTTGGGGTGAAGTCGATCGGCTCTCGCCCGAGGCGCCGGTGCCGGTCCTGCGAGTCGTATCTGAAAATGCCAGTCTCGGTGGCGCGGCGAACGTGATTCACAATGTGCGTTCGCTCGGCGGGCGTGTAACCGCGTGCGGCATTGTCGGCAAAGACGAGGCCGGTAAGCGCATCGTCAGCATGCTCAGAAAAGTAGGCGCGTCGACCGCGGGCATATTTGCTGACGGACGATTTGAAACCATACAAAAAAGCCGCATTATTGCCAGTCCACACCATCAACAGATCGTTCGCCTCGACCGCGAAACCCGCCAACCCATCGGCGCTGCGCCGCTCAAAAAACTGCGCGAATTTATCACCGCCAGACTGGCGCGATTCGACGGGATTGTCATCTCAGACTACGGCAAGGGCGTCATTCACGAAGAGCTTTTGGGTTCCATCGCGGCAGCGGTCGGCCGAAAAAAAATCATTTGCGTCATAGATCCGAAAAGAGAGAATTATGAACGCTATCGCTTGCCTACCTTGATTACCCCGAACAAAAATGAAGCCAGCGAGGCTTCCGGTATCGCGATCGGCGACGACGATTCGTTAGTCGCTGCGGGGAAGAAGCTCCTGCGCAAATGGCAGGCCGAGGCGGTGCTCATCACGCGCGGGTCGGAAGGCATGAGTCTGTTTCAGCCGCACGCGCGAGTCAGACACTTTCCCACTGAATCCAGAGATGTATTCGACGTGACCGGCGCTGGTGACACCGTCGTCGCGGCCTGCGCCTTGGCGCTGGCGAGCGGCGCGAACTTCGATGAAGCGGCCGTGCTAGCGAATATCGCCGCCGGTTTCGTCGGGGATGAGGTGGGAACGGTCGCCGTCCCAGCGGCGGCGATCAAGCGCATGATCGAGGATGAAAACCGATGAAGAGCATGACGGGATATGGTGAAGCGTCACAGAACGTCCAAGGGGCGAAAGTCACGGTGCAGATCCGAAGTCTCAACCATCGTCACTTGGATCTGCAATTGAGGGTGCCAAGAGAATATCTTTCGTTCGAAGAGGAGATCCGCAAATCCGTGCGGGAAAAAATCTCACGCGGCAGGATTGATCTTTTTGTCAACCGGTACGGCCCCAAGACTCAGACGCGTAAGTTGGAAATGGACGACGCGCTGGTGGGTCAATACATCGCCGGGGTAAAGCAGCTTAAAAAAAAATACCAGTTGGCCGGTGAGGTCGGGGTAGCGATGCTCGCCAATCTTCCCGAGTTGTTCCACGTCCGGGAAATGGAAGCGGATCATGCAAGCGAGCGCCAAGCGTTGCTCAAGGCGCTTGGCAGCGCGCTTAAAAAATTGGAACGATCGCGCGAGCGCGAAGGGGCGCAATTGAAAGCCGATATGGAATCCCAGATCGAACATATCAGTCGAATTGCCGCTGCGTTGGAAGAACGCGCCGCCGAAATCGGCGTGCGAGCGCAGAAAGCGCCGGTGGCAGAAACGCCGAACGGCGCGCGCAGCGAAAAAGATGCCGTTGAAATCGCGGCGACGGTTTTCAAAGGGGATATCAACGAAGAGATTGTCCGATTGAAGACGCACGTGGCGTCTTTGGGCAAAGTGACTCGGGAGCGCGAGCCGGTCGGCAAAAAGATCGACTTCATGCTCCAAGAAGTCAATCGCGAGCTGAATACGATCAGTTCGAAGGTGCCGAACCTGCCCGTCATCCAGCTAGTGCTGCAAGGCAAAGAGCGGGTTGAAAAAATCCGCGAGCAAACCCAGAATATCGAATGACGCACCGATCATCCCATCTGCCCCAACGGCGAGGGATCATTTTCATCTTGTCGGCTCCGTCTGGCGCCGGCAAGACGACTCTGTATCACGAGCTTCGTAAGATTTATCCAGAGATCCGGCTTTCGGTTTCGTGCACCACTCGGGCCCGGCGTCCCGGCGAGGTCGACGGGCGCGATTATCGGTTCATTAGCGCGCGCCAGTTCCGCGCCATGAAGGCGGGCGGTGACTTCGCCGAGTGGGCTAACGTTCACGGCAATCTCTACGGCACGCCGTGCACACCCCTCGATTGGAGCATTCGCACGGGCAAGGATATCCTCCTGGACATCGACGTTCAGGGCGCACGCAAGATTAAACGCCGCTATCCCGAGGCGGTTTCGATATTTCTTCAGCCGCCATCCCTGGCGGAACTTAGGCGCCGTTTGGCAGCCCGGGGCACGGACGGCCCCGAGGTGATTCGGCGCCGGCTGGCCAACGCCCAAGGTGAAATGAGGCAGATAATCCATTATGATTATTACGTCGTTAACCGCGATGTCAAAGAGGCGGTCTGCCTCCTGAGTTCGATCGTCGAGGCGGAGCGAGCTAAAGTATCTCGGGTCACCGAATGGCGAATTGATCCGATTCGCCGGAGTGGCGGACGATAGAGTCATGGGGAAAGAGGTCAAAATCAACGACCTGGTTGAAAAGGTCCAATCCTATTATCCCGCTGCGGATGTGGACGTTATCCGCAAGGCGTACGAATTCTCCGCAAAAGTGCATCAAGGGCAAAAGCGGCTGTCGGGCGAGCCGTATCTCATCCATCCCCTTGCCGTCGCCGACATCATCGCAGACTTGAAGCTCGACGTGCCGAGTATCGCCGGAGGGCTGTTGCACGACACCGTCGAAGACACCTTGACGACCCTCGATGAGCTTAAGGGTCTTTTTGGGCGCGAGATCACCGCATTGGTCGACGGCGTAACCAAATTGGGCCGGGCGAATTTCAGCAGCCGGGAGGAAAAGCAGGCTGAGAATTTTCGCAAGATGTTGCTGGCGATGGGCAAAGACGTGCGCGTGATTCTGATCAAGCTCGCCGACCGGGTCCACAACATGCGCACGCTGGATCACATGCCGGCGGACAAGCAGATTCTCACCGCGCAGGAGACTTTGGATATCTACGCGCCGTTATCGCACCGGCTCGGCATCGCCTGGATCAAGAGTGAATTGGAAGACCTCGCGCTCAAGTATCTTCACCCGGAGATTTACTATCAACTGAAACGCAACGTCGCAAAGAAAAAAAGCGACCGCGAGAAATACATTGGAGAAGTCATCTCGGTGATCACGAAAAAGCTTGAAGCCGAAGGCATCGAAGCCGAGGTGACCGGGCGGCCGAAGCATTTTTACAGTATCTATCAGAAGATGGAGAGCCAGAATCTGCTCTACGATCAGATCTATGATCTGGTGGCGTTTAGGATCCTGGTCGACACTCCGCGCGAGTGCTATGAAGCACTGGGCGTGGTGCACTCCCAGTGGCGCCCCGTGCCCGGGCGATTCAAGGATTACATTGCGTTGCCGAAACTCAACATGTACCAGTCGCTTCATACGAGCGTCATCGGTCCCTACGGCGAGCGCATCGAAATTCAGATTCGCACGCACGAAATGCATCGGGTGGCCGAGGAAGGCATCGCGGCCCACTGGCGCTACAAAGAGGGTGAAGACTTTCAGGTGAGCGATATTCAACGATTCGCTTGGCTCCGGCAATTACTCGAATGGCAGGAGAATCTGCAAGATCCCCAGGAGTTTTTACATAGCTTGAAGGAAGACTTGTTCACCACTTCGCTGTACGTATTCACGCCGAAGGGAGATCTGCTGAATTTTCCGAAGGGCTCTACCGTCGTCGATTTTGCCTACCGGATTCATACCGAAGTCGGCCATCGTTGTTCCGGCGCGCGAGTGAACGGCCAGCTGGTGTCGTTGAAATATATTTTGCGCAGCGGCGACACAGTGGAGATTATCACGACGCAGCAACAAGCGCCGTCCCGTGAATGGCTCAAATGGGTCAAGACGCCGCGAGCGAAAGCGAAGATCCGCACTTGGCTAAAAACTCAACAACGGGAGCGCAGCGTGCTTTTGGGACGAGAAATTTTCGACGGGGATCTACACCGCTATCAGTTGGATTATTCCGCATTGCAGAATCAGGGGAAGATCGCCTGGCTCACCAAAGAGCTCGGCATGAAGGATGAGGAGGCTTTACTCTCTTCCATCGGGTACGGGCGCGTCACGACGCGCCATGTGTTGAGCAAGTTGCTATCGCCGGAGAAGCTCGATGCCGGACCGAAAAAAGCCGATGGCGCGCTCGAGTCGCTGTTCCGCCTGGTGTCGAAGCAAAAGCGTGGTTTGGGGATTCGCGTCAAAGGCGTTGACGACGTTTTGGTGCGATTCGCGCTCTGTTGCCATCCGCTGCCAGGAGAGCAGATCGTCGGCTTCATCACGCGCGGGCGCGGCGTGACCGTGCACACGGTCGGTTGCCCCACCGTGCTCGAGAGCGATCCGCACCGTAAGATTGATGTCAGTTGGGAAGAGACCGAGCAGCAGCCGCGCCCCGTGAAGATCGAAGTGACTTGCGTTGATCAACCCGGGCTACTCGCCGCGATCAGCTCGGCGATCACCAGTGCCGAAGCCAACATCGCTCGCGCCCAAGTGAGAACGTTTTCCAGCCACCGCGCGATCAATACTTTTGAAGTGATGATTAAAAGCTCCGAGCACCTCGATCGGGTGTTGCAGAACATTTCCAAGGTCAAGGGGGTCTATAAGGCGGTGCGCGGCCGCGGCCGGACGGGCGGTAAAATGGAGTTAGATCATGCTCCGAAAGAAGAGCTGCATTGACCCAAACGAGCGAAAAACTACGCCACCTTTTTGACCCGTCCCGAGTGGATGCAATCGGTGCAAACCAGCGCGCGTTTGACTTGCCCGTCGAAGTTCGCGCGCACGCGCTGCAGGTTTGGCCGCCAGGACCGTTTGGTTTTGTTGTTGGCGTGACTGATATTGTATCCGACGGAGCGGCCTTTACCGCAGATTTGACAAATTCTCGCCATTTTAGTTTCGTATCCTTTCGATAATTTCCGTCGTTGAAAATCCCGGCAAATAGGGAATCACCGCCACTCGCCCGCCGTTCCGCTCGACGATATCCGCGCCGATAATCTTGTCGGCGCTCCAGTCACCGCCCTTTACCAAAACGTTCGGCTTGATTGCAGCGATCAACTTGTAGGGATCGGGCTCGTCATAAACGACGACATAATCTACCATCTCCAACGCGGCGATCAACTCGGTCCGGTCGGTTTCCGCCATGATCGGCCGATTGGGTCCTTTTATCGCTTTTACGGAGCGGTCGCTGTTGATCCCAACGATTAAGAGGTCTCCTTGCGCTTTCGCTTGACGAAGAACGTGGACGTGGCCACGGTGCAATATGTCAAAACAGCCATTGGTAAAGACAAGGGTCTTGCCATTTTCCCGAGCTTGGATCGCGATTGTACAGAGATTACTAAGGCTTTTTACCTTGTCCGACACAGTCTTTGGTAGCATGATAAGTCGTTGTTTTCAATTAAATATCGTCTGGCGCGGTGGATTTTCGCAAGCTTGACCCTGGGGAAGAATTTCGCTAAGGTCAAACCACCATAGATTTCACCTCGTATTATTTATTGCTTCGCTTCGAAGTCATTTAGGAGGCCAACATGGAATATCAGGATCTCAGAGACTGGATCCAAATCGCCGATGAGATGGGCGAGCTTAAGACGTTAAAAGGTTGCGATTGGAATCTGGAAATCGGCGCGATCACCGAGATTGTCGCCCATAAGGAAGACGGACCGGCGGTCCTTTTCGAAGACATCAAAGGCTATCCCAAAGGCTACAGAGTGCTGTCCAACTCGCTGTCATCGCGCAAGCGATTGGCGCTTACCTTGGGGCTTCCTTCCGGCGAAACTAAAATGGATTTCGTCAAAATTTGGAAGGACAACTACAAGAGTATAAAACCGGTCCCGGCAAAATTCGTCAAGAAAAGTGGGCTCTTCGACAACGTCTACAAAGACGGCGACATCGACATGTTCAAGTTCCCAACGCCGCTCTGGCATGACAAAGACGGTGGCCGCTACATCGGCACCGGCAGCGTCGACATCACCCGCGACCCGGACGAAGGCTGGGTCAATTATGGTACCTACCGGGTCATGATCCATGACAAGAATAAGCTTGGATTTTATATTTCACCAGGCAAGCATGGCCGTATCCAGCGGGAAAAGTACGCTGCCAGTGGCAAGCCGTTCAAAATTGCCATGTCATTCGGCCACGATCCCTTAACTTTTTTGGCCGGCAGCATCGAAGTGCCCTACGGTGTCCCTGAATATGAATTCATCGGCGGCTTGCGGGGCGAACCCTTCGAGATGATTGAAGGCGAATATTCCGGCCTGCCGATTCCGGCGAATGCGGAGATCGTCATCGAGGGCGATGTCCACTTCGATAATCCGAAGGTTGAAGGACCGTTCGGCGAGTGGACGGGTTACTACGCCAGCGCCGAACGCGCCGAACCGTGGGTCGAAGTGAAACGGCTTTATCATCGCAACGACCCGATCATTCTCGGTTCGCCTCCGGGACGGCCGCCGGCGGAACTCGGCTGGTACCGTTCCTATTTGCGTTCCGCTTTGATCTGGGACGAGATGGAAAAAGCCGGCGTGCCCGATGTCAAAGGGGTATGGCTCACCGTGTCTGGCGGCAGCCGTTTGATGATGTGCGTTTCGATCAAACAGCGCTACCCCGGTCATGCCAAACAAGCAGCGATCATCGCTTCGCAATGTCATGCCGGCGCTTACCTCGGCCGCTTCGTCGTGGTCGTCGACGACGATATCGATCCGTCAAACACCGACGATATGATTTGGGCCATGTCGAGCCGCTGCGAACCGGAGCAGGATATCGATATTTTGCGCCGGTGCTGGAGCGGGCCGCTGGATCCGATCATCCATCCGACTAAAAAAGGCTTTAACTCACGCGCGATCATCGACGCGACCAGGCCCTACGAATGGATGAAAGATTTTCCGCCGGTCGCCGAGTCGAGCAAGGAAGTGCTCGATGCCACGGCCAAGAAATGGGGCGCGGAGTTGTTCGGCACCAACGGCAAGAAGTAACAGCACCGTAACAAGCTATTTAATTCTACGAAGGCAAGTCGATCACAATCGCGGTCGGCTTGCCTTTTTTTATGACTTCGAGCTTGATTTGTGCCGGCCGTTTCACACCTTGAACCATGGACTCTAGAGTTTTGGCGGAAGATACCTTCTGCTCATTGGCCTTGGTGATGATATCACCGCGCTTGATTCCCGCGTTCATAGCGATGCTGCCAAATGCGACATCGGTGACCAAAACACCCCGTTGTTGGCGGCTGTCCAAAAGATTCGCCAACTCCGGCGTGAGATCCTGGGCTTGTATGCCCAAGCGTTTTGGGGTGCGCTCGCCGCGCTCCGGGAGCGCCGGCTGCGCTGCGGCTTTCGCCAGCAATTCAGGCGTCGCAAAGATCGGTGCTTTCATGCGCAGCGCGATGGCGATGGCGTCGCTCGGTCGGCTGTCGATCTGTAACTCTTGGCCTTTCGACCGCAGGGAAAGTTGAGCGAAGAAAGTATCGTTGCGCAGGTCCGTGATAATGACCCGCTGCAATCTCGCGCCCAGCTCGTGCAGAATGTTGCGAATGAGATCATGCGTGAGCGGTCGGGGCAACGTGACATGCTCGAGTTCGGTGGCGATTGCTTTTGCTTCCATAGCGTTGATCCAGATCGGCAACAGTTTCTTGTCGCTGATCGTCTCAAGCACAACGACCGGAGATTGAGAAGCAGGATCGATCAGCAGGGTTTTTATTTTGGTTTCGACCAGAGCAGCAGTCTGTGCGGCGTGAACCGCTGCGGCGTGAAAAAGAACCATGAGAACGAACAGAAGGCAGCGATGGGATTTCATGAAAGTCTCCTCGTCCGGGCGTAGTGCTTTTAATCATAGCATTTTAGCGGCCTTCTGTGCCGTTGGGAGGTGGCCAGTTGTCCGATTATCTTGACCGCGGCGCAGCGCCCCAGTATGGTCCAAGATGGAGCTTAGCTAAGCGTGAAGATTCAGATTCTATCCGATGAGATGGCAAGCCGCATCGCCGCCGGCGAAGTCGTCGAGCGGCCGGCCTCCGTAGTCAAAGAACTGCTCGAAAACTCCCTCGATGCCGGTGCCACGGAGATTTTTCTCTCCATCGAAAAGAGCGGCACGTCATTGATCCAAGTATCGGACAACGGCGAAGGAATGGCACCGGAGGACTTAACTCTCGCCGTCGAACGCCATGCGACGAGCAAGCTAAAAGCCGACGCCGATTTGTTTCGCATCGCGACGCTGGGATTTCGCGGCGAGGCCTTGCCGAGCATCGGTTCGGTGGCCAAGATGGAGATCATCTCTCGTTCGGCACAAGCTCCAATGGGGCACCGTCTCCGTGTTGACGGCGGCAAGAGAGACGAGCTTCGACCCACCGCAGCCTCCTTCGGCACGACCATCGAGATCAAAGACATTTTTTTCAACACGCCGGCGCGGCGGAAGTTTCTCAAGGCTCCTGCCACCGAATTGAGCCATATCTGCGACGTGCTCAATCGCATGGCTTTGGCTAATCCATCTGCTCACTTCCGTTTGCAGCACGACGGTCGCACCGTTGCCGACTACATTTCCGTTGCCGATGGTCAGGATCGTTTGTACCAGGTGTTCGGGCGCGAGATTGCCAAGGGATTAGCTCCTTTTCGTTGGAGCCAGGGCGATCTCGCGGTTCACGGCTTCTTGAGCGTGGCGCCGACATCTTTTCCCAATGCCCGTTATCTGTTTACTTTCGTCAATCGCCGCTACGTACGCGACAAGGTGCTCACCCACGCGGTGATTCAAGGATATGAGACGCTGTTAATGAAAGGGCAGTATCCCGCCGTCGTGTTGTTTCTTGATCTCCCCTTCGAGGACGTCGACGTGAATGTCCATCCGGCGAAGTACGAAGTGCGCTTTCGCCGCCAGTCCGATGTTCATGAGGCCGTGGCGCGCGCGATTCGCCAGGCGCTTAGACAGGAAGCGAAGGACCCGTCGGCGCAAAGCTCGACGTATTTGCCTGGTTCGTTTTCCGGCGTCCGCGAAACGCCGTTACCGTACGGCGTTTTTTCCGTGCTGGCGTCAACGCAGAATTCGCAAGTGTGCAATGAAGTCTTTGTTATGCCGACGGCCGCGGATGTCAGGCACGAGGGTTTTTTTGCTTCGATGCGCATTCTTGGGCAGATCCTTGGCTGCTATCTCATATGCGCATCTGCGAAAGGGTTGGCGCTGATCGACCAGCACGCGGCCCACGAGCGAGTCGCGTTCGAGAAGCTGCGCCAACAATTGAACGCCGGTCAAGTGGCCATGCAAACTCTGTTAATGCCGCAGATCGTGGAGCTGAGCGCCGGAGAGACGATGTTGTTGGAGCAAAAACTCGGCGTGCTCGAGCGCTTCGGTTTTGCTCTGGAGCCCTTCGGTCCCTCTGCCTATGCGGTGACGGCCGCGCCGGCGCTTTTACCTGAGGGCGATTACGGTCAAGTGGTGCGCCAGATGGTTGCCGATCTCGCAGACGTCAATACCTCCGAAAAGCTGCGGGCGCATCTCGAAGATCGCCTCGCGACCATCGCTTGCCACAGCGTGATCCGCGCCAATCGAATTCTCGAAATGGACGAAATGCGCGCGCTGCTCAGAGACTTGGACCAAATCGATTTTGCCACCCAGTGCCCCCATGGCCGGCCGGTGCTGATCGAAATCAGCCGCGACGAGCTGGAAAGAATGTTTAAGCGGGTTCTGTGATCGTCGGGCAAGGCCGCTAGGCCAATGACATCTTCGTTCGATGAAAACAAAAATCGTCATCGTTCTCGGTCCCACAGCGGCGGGTAAAACCGAATTGGCGTTGGAATTGGCGCAAAATATCAATGGCGAGATCGTCAACGCGGACTCTCAGCAAGTGTATTGCTACATGGATATCGGCACCGGCAAGCCGTCTAAAGATGATCGGGAACGCGTGCGTCATCATCTGATCGATAGCGTGAATCCCGACGAGGAATTCAACGCGGCAGTCTATCGCCGTTTGGCGACAGAGTGCATCGGGGAAATTCACCAGCGTGGCGCTCACGTGGTGGTGTGTGGCGGCACTGGACTGTATTTGAAAGCATTGACCCACGGCCTTTTTAGGGGTCCGGGCCAAGATCACGAGATTCGTCGCGTCTTAGATCGAGAGATCAGGGAACAAGGCCTTGCGCCGTTATATCGGCGCTTGGTAGAAATTGATCCGACCGTGACTTCGACGATCCATCCAAACGATCACCAGCGCATCATTCGCGCTTTGGAAGTTTACCAAAGCACCGGCCGGCCGCTCAGCGAATGGCAGAAGGAACACGCGTTTCAGGAAAACCCGTTCGACGTTCTCAAGATCGGCGTGCTGCGCGAGCGGACAGAACTCTATGATCTGATCAATCGCCGCAGCGAGCGGATGATTCAAGACGGCTTGCTCGATGAAGCGCGCGGATTGGTCGCACGGGGTTATGGCTTGGATCTCAAGCCGCTCCACAGCGTCGGTTACCGGCAGATGGGGGAAGTGATTCAGGGTAGGAAGGAGCTGCCCGAAGCATTAGCAGAGATGAAACAGGAGACGCGCCACCTCGCCAAACGGCAGCTGACGTGGTTTCGGCGCGACGATGAGATTCGCTGGTATCACCCGGAAAAACAGCGGCAGGAGATCATCGAGACGGTGCGACTATTTCTCCATTAGCTCGGCCGAATAGAGAATAGGTGCCTCATGTTTATGACAAAACGCGCTTGGATTTGTCCGACGTTGCTTTTTACGGTGGTTCTTATCTCACCGATCCATGGTAGCACTGCGGATTCGGTCTTCAGCTGGAAGACGTCGGAGGAAGAAGCCGCGGCGATGCTCAGCCGCTACGTTCAGGTCGACACGACCAACCCACCGGGCAATGAAATCAAGGCGGCGCAGTTCTTGAAAGAAATCTTTGACCGCGAAGGCATCGAGGCGAAAATCATCGAATCGGTGGCCGGGCGGGGCAATATTTACGCACGGCTGCGCGGCGACGGCTCGAAAAAGGCTATCGTTTTGCTCAACCATATGGACGTCGTGCCAGCGGAAGCAAAGCTTTGGAAGGAACCGCCGTTTAGCGGAACGATCAAAGACGGTGTCATTTGGGGCCGCGGCGCTTTGGATGATAAAGGTCCCGCGATCATGGAGCTCGCGGCGATGCTCGCAATGAAACGCCAAAAGATTCCGTTGAAAGCCGACATTGTTTTTCTCGGCACGGCCGACGAGGAAGCTGGTGGCGCGCTTGGCGCCGGGTTTCTCGTCGAGAAACATCCCGAGTTGTTCAAAGATGTGGGGTTGGTGCTGAACGAGGGCGGCGGCATTCGGATCGGTGACGATGGTCATGCGCAAGTATATAACGTCAGCGTCGCGGAAAAGACGCCGCTTTGGTTGAGGCTCACGGCATCGGGAAGGCCGGGTCACGGCTCCACGCCAGGTAATAGTCTTGCGGTGAACAAGCTGATCAGCGCGCTCAATCGAGTGATGAGCTATCAGAGCCAGATCAAGGTTGTGCCGGAGGTGCAAAAATTCTACGCCGATACGGCAAATGGGGAAACTGAGCCGCGCCGGACGCACTATCTGGATTTGCGCAAAGCGCTCGAGAATCCGACCGTTCGATCCGAGTTTCTTAAAGATCCGCGGGATCGCGCGAGCGTTAGCAACACGATCGCGATCACCGGGATCAAGGGCTCTGACAAGGTCAACGTGATTCCAGCGGTCGCCGCAGCAGAACTCGACGTCCGGCTTCTACCGGGCGAAGACCCGAAAGCTTTTATCAATGAGCTGCGGCGAATCATCAACGACGAATCGATCAAGGTCGAAGTCACACTATCGTTTCCAGCAGCGACATCGCCGCCCCATCCCGAAGCGATGAAGGTGATTACCGAATTTGCGAAAACTAACGATCCTGGCGCGGCGGTGGTTGCGCCGTTGGTGCGCGGCTTTACCGATTGTCATTTCTTTCGCGAGAAAGGCATGCCGTGTCTCGGGTTCATGCCCCATCGCAGCACGCCGAGCGGCGAAGGTTTAGTGCACGGCGTCGACGAGCGGCTTTCTGTGGAAAATTTGAAGTTCGGCCTGCGCGCAATGTATGAGATCGTACGCCGGCTAGCGGCGGAGTAGGGCAGGCCTTGAGGTTTGACTACGACCATTGGCCGCAACGATTGAAATGCTTCGTTCGTCAATTGGGCGACAATGTCATCCTGAGGCCCTCGATTTTCTCAGGATAAACTCCGCCGAAGGATCTCGATTTTTGCAAACATCGATTCGGTCGAGATTCTTCACTTCGTTCAGAATGACAACGGTTTGCCGGCTAGCCTCACAAAACCCATCTTCCTTTCGACGCCGGAGGCGAAACTCTAGACTGCTTCAGCAGCAGGGCAGCGGATTTTCGATGAGATTGTAGACGTGATCGAAGGTGACTTCGTTGATTCGCGCGAGGATTTTGAAAGTGCGCGGCGGCTCGTTCTTTAGAAATACCATGATCGCCGTTTCCACCGGCGGGCAGCCAGCTTTCACGCAGGGAACCTCCTTGACGACGATCGGTGCGTCGGGGGGAAAGGTCAAGATCGTTTGCACCCAATAACGGATTTGATCGAGGGTAAAATTCGAAACATCCTGCTTGCGTCCGAAGGGGTCGATATCCTCCGCCGAGGACGCACCATTTCCCGTGGTAATACAGCTCATGAATCCCTGAGTGATCTTTTCCTTGTCCAAATTGCGACCGATGAATACTAGACGGTTGAGCCGCTCCTCGTCATCGCTCCATGGCCGGCCGGGGCGGCCTTCGAAAAGCATATGCACGCCTTGAAACACGAACTGGTCGGGGTCTTTGCGCAAATTTAAAATTCCCTTCATGCGCATCACCCGCTCGCCGAATTCGGCGAGCAGCTCGCGAAACCAGTGACTCAGCTTCAATCCGTCGAGATCTCCAGTTGTTGTAATCGCGACGGTTTCGATGTCTTCGGTATGACTATGATTGTGATCGTGTTTTTCCATTCGGACTTCGACCTCGAGACTGCGCAGATCCAAGACGGTGCCGATGTCGACGTCGGAATTGCGCGTCTGGCAAATGCGCGCGGCGCCGTTCAAGTTTCTGAGCTTGAATTCCAGCTCGGGCAGATCCTCGGGATTGATCAGATCGATCTTGTTGAGCAACACCATATCGGCGAAGGCGATTTGCTCCTTCGCCTCCGGCGAATTGCCCAGTTGCTGAAAGATATGCTTGGCGTCGACGACGGTGACGACCCCGTTCAGTTGATACTCACTCTTGATCCGATCGTCGATAAAGAAGCTCTGGACCACGGGCGCCGGGTCGGCGAGGCCGGTGGTCTCGATCATCAACGTGTCGAATTTGTCCCGGTGTTCGAGGAGACCGAATAAACTACGCAGCAAGTCGCCGCGCACGGTGCAACAAATGCAGCCGTTGCTCATTTCGACAACTTCCTGATCGGACGAGATCAACAAGTGATGGTCGATGCCGACTTCGCCGAATTCATTCACAATCACGGCCACGCGGCGGCCGTGGTCGGCGGTCAGTATTCGATTCAGCAAAGTCGTCTTGCCGGCGCCGAGAAATCCGGTGAGCACGGTGACCGGCACTCTTTGATCGTTA
>DASWCL010000217.1:0-1733 GCA_036390135.1 Binatia bacterium | reverse complement strand
CGAGCAAAAGCCGGATATAGAGTTTTGCTTCCGCCGGCGTGGGTTTGCGCCACGTTCCCCTGAGGCGAAACCCCGGATGCTTCGTGACGAGCAGCCAATAGCCTAGCAATACACCGGTCCAAATCAGCGCATCCTTCATTTGGCCGGCGCGATTATCCGAGACAACGCGAAGCCAGAGCGGCGCCACGAGCGCCAGCACTAGGGCGATGGCGTAGTATTTTTTGAAATACCCAATCACGTAAGAGTTCGCTCCGTTAATCGTTTCTCGTCCCCACACGCGTCCAGCCAATGCAACAACTCCGGGGTGATCTCTTTCAGGGAGGAGCAGACTTTTGTCGCCTTGGAGAAATCGTGGTGCCGCGTGTAATCGTTCGGCACGGCGATGCAACGCATACCGGCGAGGTAGGCAGCCATAACCCCTTTTTCCGCGTCTTCCAACACCAAACATTCTGCCGGCTCGACGCCGAGCTCATGCGCGGCTTTGAGAAAAATATCGGGTGCCGGTTTTACTTGCGGCACGTCGACACCACTGACGATGACTTCAAAATAGTGCGCGATGTTAAGGCCCGTGATCACGCCGTCGATGGCATCCGGGTAGGATGAAGAGGCAAGAGCGAATTTTCTCTTGCCGTGAAAGGTATCGAGTAATGTGAATGCGCCGTCCATTGGACGCAGGGACGAACTCAAAAGATCTAAATAGTGGACGGATTTCCGCAGGCGAAGCGCGTGAGGGTCCAATTCCAGATCATGAAGAGTCACCCAATCGACAATGCCTTTCCCATAGCGAACCCAGTGCTCGCAATACTCTCTCTCATCAAGCACCACACCTTGCTCGGAAAAGGCCATCTGATACGCCCGGCAATGCAGTCCCTCCGTGTCCGCCAGGAGGCCGTCCAAGTCAAAGATTACGGTACTGATCATAGTCGATAACTGCCCTCTAATTTGTAGTTTTGATTGTATCGGAGTTTTGACACTTTTTCACTCCTACAGGGCGCCGACGGCGGTGACATAAAAAAAGCCCGAACTCTTTCGAGCCGGGCCTTTTTTTAGTTCGTCTGGCAGGGCAAGTACTTAGGAAGGCTGTCCTTGTGAACCGCGGAAGTTGCCGTGGCGCGAGCGGACGAGAGTCTTCAACTGGTCTTGTTGCTGTTGGCTGAGCACGGAGCGGCCGTTTTCCAGGGCTTCGATACGCAGGTAACGGAGCTCGGATCGATACTTCTCGGCGTCCTGGATTTTGCTTTTGATCTGCACCAAGTTGGCTGGAGTCTGCTGCATCAGAGAAGCGATTTCTTTCTCGACACTCGTCAGTTGCTGCTGGGTCGGTGCGACCTGGCTTTGATAGTGGGTTCTGATGGTTTCCAGGTTGCTGACTTGATCGCTGGTCAAATTCAATTCGCTCTTATGGTTAAGGGCGATGGTGATGAGCGGCGCCCCGGCAAAGCCTCCGCCCATGCGGGCGCCGTGAGCAAATCGGCCCTTCTCTGGTCCGGTTGCATCCGGTGAGGCGGCCATCGGTGTCCTAACCCAGGCGACGGCGAGGAGCGAAAATGCGGCAGTGACGACGATAAATTTCCGAACATTATTCATGGAGCCTCCTGAAACTTTCATATTAGACGCCACTGGCGTGGAAAAGTTTACAGCGTTGCCGAACCGCGAAACCCGCGCAATTGGCCGTATTTATTCATCTCCTTGGATGTATGGCCCTGTCACCGCCTTTCCGGTGGGACCGGCAT
>DASWCL010000216.1:0-9401 GCA_036390135.1 Binatia bacterium | reverse complement strand
CTAATTTCTAGTTTTGTAATCCCAAGACTGCGCCGCAAGCAAGCTTCGGCAAAAAGAGTGTTGTCTGCAACTGAACGATCCTCGGCTCCAAGCCGGGGTTTTAGCGTGGTCGACTGGAAGTCGACGCTTGCTTTCGTCATTGTGGCGGAAGCCAGGCAGTTTTGAACTTGAACCGAAAACGAACCTGGATGCCGGTTTTCACCGGCATGACGAGCTTCCACTTCGCCTGGAGCATGCCCTGAGTACAGTCGAAGCGCGGGGATTTCCACCATCCCGAAAGGGCATTAACCCGATCGCGATCGAAGTTCCCCATGGGCGCTGTCACTTTGATCTTGCTAGGAGATGCTAGTATTCGTACTAACAACGAAGAAATTCAATTCGGTTTTCGAACTGCCAAACAGCTGCGCAACCATGTCTAACGATCAACCGACGCACGCTTCGACTTGGAGCCCGCTGCGCCAGTCGCTGTTCCGCGCCCTCTGGTTCGCTTCGGTAGCGTCGAACATCGGCACCTGGATGCAAAATGTCGGCGCGGCATGGCTGATGACCTCGCTGGCGCCAAGTCCGACAATGGTGGCGCTGGTGCAAGCGGCAACGAGTCTGCCGGTTTTTCTCGTCGGCTTGCCGGCGGGGGCTGTCGCCGATCTGATCGACCGTCGACGGCTGTTGTTGGCTACTCAGGGCTGGATGCTCGCCGCGGCTAGCGTGCTCGGCGTTTTGACGATCATGGACGCGATCACGCCTTGGAATCTGTTAACACTGACTTTCGCGCTTGGTCTTGGTGCCGCGATGAACGCGCCGGCATGGCAGGCGATCATTCCGGAATTGGTCGGCGATGATGATCTGAAGGCGGCGGTGACACTGAACGGTATCGGCTATAACGTGGCGCGCGCCGTCGGCCCGGCGCTCGGCGGTATCGTCGTCGCTATCTTGGGATCAGGCGCCGTATTTGTGTTGAACGCCTGTTCGTTCCTCGGCGTTATGGTTGTCCTTTATCGCTGGCCACGGACGGTAACCGTGAGCGCGTTGCCCGCCGAGGATGTGTTCGGCGCGATGCGCTCCGGGATCCGCTACGTCCGTCACGCGTCCGCAGTGCGGGCCGTTCTCTTGCACACTGCTGTCTTTATTCTTGGCGGGAGCGCGCTGTGGGCGCTCTTGCCGCTGGTGGCGCGCGACGAATTGGCGCTCGACGCGACGGGCTACGGCGTGATCCTGGGTTGCTTGGGCGCCGGAGCCGTTGCCGGCGGCCTTCTCTTGCCGCGCCTCGAGCGCTGGCTCTCGGCTGATGCGTTATTGGCCAGTGCCATCGCGCTCTTCGCTTTGGCAACCGCAGGCCCGGTCTATGCGCGTCACTTCGTTCTTCTCTGCGCTGTCATGATCGTCGGCGGTGTCGCCTGGATCGCGATCATGTCGACTTTCAATGTCGCGGCTCAAGTGACGGTGCCGGCCTGGGTACGGGCGCGCGCGTTAGGAGTGTACGGCATCGTGTCCCAAGGCGGCATGGCGCTCGGCAGCGCCTTTTGGGGATTGGTGGCAGAGCGCGTGAGTCTCTCGACGACATTGCTTTTGGCCGCCGCCACACTTGCTGTTGGCATAGCCGCGACCTTGCGCTATCGTTTGCGGCTCGACGAGGAGATCGATCTCACACCATCGCAGCACTGGCCTGAGCCGATCTTGTCTATGCATCCTGAGCCGGATGCCGGTCCGGTCTTAGTAACGGTCGAATATGAAATTGACGTGGGGCGCGCGCGAGATTTTGTGGCAGCTATGCACAACGTGCGGATTCAGCGACTGCGCGACGGCGCCTATCGATGGGGTCTTTACAACGATTCAGCCACGCCGACGCGATTCGTGGAAACTTTCGTCGTCGAATCGTGGGCCGACCATTTACGCCAACACGAGCGTGTCACGGTCGCCGACAGAGAAGTGGAAGATATCGTGCGCGCCTTCCATATCGGCGCTGCGCCACCATCGATCTCGCACTTAATCTATGCACGAGTATCGGCGACGAAAACTTGACCACGGGAGTGCTTGATAATCCATCGCACGCACTGCGGTGAACAAAAATCCAGAGATCTCACCTTCGAGCCGTTCACTTCACATTGATGACATGTCTGTTGCGGCTCATCTATCATTTCCTCTCAGCCGGCGTGGAAGTCGCGGGTCCCATACCCCAGACTTGGATGACAGTCTCTTCGTTCTTGGCGCCGTCGAAGTGCACTTTGCCGCCGTAGTGAACAACATAGCTTCCGGCGGGCATCGCCACGGTGTCGTCGGGATCGAACTTCTCGCCGGTGCCAACCCACCAGGTGCCGGATAACGGCTTGAACGTTTGGAACGCTATTTAAGTCTTCGCGTACTTGCCGGTCAGCTGGGGAGTGAATCCTTCCAATCCTTTCTCTTGCCTTTGTAAACGCGTCTCGCGGATCCACGTGCGTTTGAGATCATCGCGGATTTTCACGTGCAGTCGGCCGAGCGGTTCAGTCTCAAGCTCAACCAAGTCGCCGTCTTGAAATGGATTCAAACCGCGATGATTAGTGCCACAGGCGAGCACGTCGCCGGGTTCGAGCGGATGGATCGAGCTCACCCATTCGATGCAACGAGGAATCTTGTGCGCCATATCGCTGGTGTTGTAGTTCTGCATTAGCGTGCCATTGTTCCACAGCCGCACCTGAAGATCGTGTGGGTCTTTAATTTCGTCCGCAGTGACGAGGTACGGACCCATCGGACCGAAAGTGGCGCGCGACTTCATTTGATAGAAAGTATTGCCGGCAGGCGGCAAACCGCGGGCTGAGCCGTCGATAAAGTTGACGTATCCGAAAACATAGTCCATTGCCTTCGCCGCTGGCACGTTGTCGGCGCGCTTGCCGATCACTACGGCCAATTCGGCTTCGCCCTCGAAAATGGCGGCGGGCGCGTCAGGCAGCACCATCGTATCGCCATCGCCGATGACGCAACCCGGCGACTTGTGAAACGCATTGATCGGCGCCGGCTCTTTGCGCGTGCCGTCTTCCATGTAATTGACCGCCATACAGTCGATATTGACCGGCTTGGGTAATGGCGGGCGAATGCGCACGCTCCCAAGCGGAATACCATTGCCGGCCGCGGCAACCTTCTCGATTGCACCGCGATAATCGCTGAAGCGCTCGATCAACCTGCTGATAAGATTGTGCGGCCCGGTGTGCGGGATATCGCGTACCGCTTGAGATACGTCGATGACCGCATCGCCCTTCACCACGCCTAGTTTGAAATCATCGTAAAATAAAAGTTTCATTCATTCCTCCTCGAAATTTAGCAGCTTTGTGAATCACCCGATCGACAACCGATGCTAGACGACTGATATCATGGGATGAAAAGCGCCATCTTCGATCCTCGATCTTCCATCCTCGACGCGCCCATCGATGAGTGCCGTCCGCTCGACACTGAACACGTGACCGGCCAATTGAACAGAGCCGTCAACCAATTATTTCGCCAGTGGATCCGGCCGTACTTGAAACTTTACGACCTTAGGCTTCGTGCCTTTACCGCCTTCCATATGAAAAGGCGCTCGCGTGCTGGTTGTCGACCAAAGACCTCTTCCTTTCCAACCGGCTTTCGGATCGTCGATGCGCCCATCCATGCCTTTGATGTAGTAACCCATCGGGTAGGGCACGCGTAACGTGACAAACTTTCTGTCCACCAACGCAAGCACACCATCGTTCAAATTACCGGTGGACATCGGCACGTCTTGACCGAGGCCGAGTGTATCGTGCTGATCCACCCAGGTGTAATACGCCGATTCAGCGCTGCCCGGTTCTTTCACGTCGTCGAACTGAGGCCCGGGATACGGATACAGTGTCCAACCTTCGAGACAATGCTGGCCTGACGCCGCTTTCGGTCCGTTGAGCGGTCCTTTGCACTTACGGCGATCGAAGCTCGCCAAGTGCCCGCTCGATAGCGGCACCCAGACGACGCCGTTACGGTCAACATCCAGGCCGCGCGGACCGTAGCCGGGATCTTTTTCGTTGTTCCACGGCACTTCATAAATTTCCGACAAAGCAGTCGTGGCAGGATCGCGACCGGGAACCGTGCGCACGATGAAGCCGGGGAATACGCGAATCGACGTCCAGATCGAACCGTCGGGAGCCACGCCGATGCCATACGTGCTCACGTTGAGCCGCCGATCTTTGCTCGGATCGAGCGGCTGGTTAGGCTCCGTATATTCGTCGCGCTTGCCGTTGCCGTTGGTGTCGACCACGAAGGTCGTCCAGCCTTGCGCCTTTTGCTCGTCGCCGGTCTCATCGAACATCTTGGTGTTGATCCAACCTAAGACTTCGCGCGATCCACTCAACCACAACGTATTATTGGCATCCTCAGCGAAGACCAGATGATGGGTCCCAAAGCAGGTATCAATCAGCGTGAACTTATTGGTCTTCGGATCGAACATCGAAACCTGGCGGCCCGAGGTTTTAGTCGGAAATAGCTTCGCCGAAGGATGATTCGAGCCCTTTTGGCAGAAAGCGGGATTTTCATCCGGCCGAATTCTGGTCGTGAACCAAGTACGCCCCTTTTGATCCATCATCGGATTATGCGTGACGGTCTGGCTGTCCCAGATCGGCTGATCGCCCCAGTAGGGCGATGGTGACATGGGATCGGACTTTGAGCTTGGCGTGTTCGGATCACGCACCGGAACCTTAATCTCGCTCACCTTGTTTTTTAGGGGATCCAGCACTGGCAGGTAATCCGTGCTGAACTCCGTGGCGCCATAAATTTTGCCGTTGGCGTTGATCGTTGGATTGCGCCGGTCGGTGGCAATCTCGTCGTGCAGGTAGAAGGTCGGTCGGCTCCAATCCCACATGGTGATCACGATGTTCCGCTCAACGCCTTGGGGTCGAGACGGTTTTGATTTAGGCAGCTCGCCGGCGGCGATTCGATCAGTCCAGTCCGCATACAACTGCAACGCCCGCCCGGCGTCGAACCTGGCAATCTGATCGATCATGCTAGTTCTTGCCTGTCCGGATTGAATGCGCCGAGTCCACGCCTCGGACGATGGCTTGATATCGGCGAATTCTTTCGGCATCGTGCGCGTCGATTTTTCGCCCAATTGGTGGCAGCCGATGCAGCCATTGGTCTTGAGGCTATCGAGCCACTGGTGTTGGCTTTTCGCCGCCACCGGCATGCCGTTCCCTTGGGGTCCGGTGCCGGGAAAGAGACTCTTGTCGGGGATCTTGAGCATCGAATACCAATAAATAGCCGGATAATATTCGGCGGCTGCCGCGTCATTCGGCGCAACCACGGCTTTCAAGTTGAGAGTCTTTCCCGGCGCGGCTTTCACTTTAGGCGAGTCGACCAGACCATAGCCGCGCGCCCAAACGTCGTAGTTCGCTTTTGGCAAATCCGGAATCAGGTAGCGACCCTGATCATCGGTCACCACGATCTTGGCAAACTTGGTCGGCAGGTCATTGGTCTCGGCGATCACCCAGACGCCGGCCTCCGCGCCGTTGGCGCCGGTAACCACGCCGCCGATGTCAACGCTATCGAGGCGCACCGGGGCATTTTGCTGACTGCTCAAACGGCTCGGCGATGTAGCTAAATATCCGACCATGACGATCGTCACTAAAGCCAACAGCCACGCCTTTGATTTTCCCATAAAATACTCCTCCAACATTGCACTGCTCACAGCAGAACAATGCTCTCCGCCTCAGCTACCCGTTGCCGATTTAATGACTACCAGCGATCCTGATCCATCGACCAGCGATCCAAGCTTGCCAAATATTCGCGGAACAATACCATACGCATCGCCACCGCCCGGCGCACGCGATCTTGCCGGTCGTCGGTGGTCGCGTAGCGTTTGAGAAATTCTTGCGGCACGCTGCCATGCCCCTCTTCGTCTTCGGTGATCCGCCGGTACGGCTGCTTGATCCACTCGGGAACCGTCGGCGACTTAAGACACATCTGGATCAGGTAATTGGCGACGGTTTCACCAGCGAGGGATAAACCGGCAATCCGCTCGCAGGTATCGTTCAATCCTTCCATCGCATTGAACATGGCGATCTGCGCCGGCAGCGGCTTGTAGTCGAACGGCTCGGCGCCGAGATCGCGGATGCGCTTGGACAACAGCTGCGCATGCACCATTTCTTCGTGCGCCGACTCCGCCATCGTCGCCTTCACATCCAACTCCGGCGTAGTTTTGAGCCAAGTGCCGAAGAGATCCGCGGCGCGCAGCTCGTTGAATAGCCGGCTTTGCATCACGCGGATGCGCTCCGCATCCGAGCGCAGCGGAATGTAACTGTAGGCAGGCGGATGAGCGTCGAGGGAGCGGCAGAACGCATGCACGGGCGCTAGAATTTCAATCAGAAAGTCTTCGGTATTCATCGCTGAATCCTAGTTCCAGTCGTTTCAAAGGTTCCCATCGTTCCAACTTCTTCGAAACCGATTTGAACCTCTGGAACGATTGTGAACGTTTTGAAATCTGCTCTTAATTTAAACCCGCCAAGCCTTCTGCGATAGGTCAATGCCGTTACTTTCGGGATCGTGCACGCGATACTCAAAGTCCGCATCCGCTGCCAATCGACCCGGATTTTCCGTGGCGATGACTAAGCGACGCAAGTGCGGCATGACTTCTTCCCTCTTACCTGCTGGCTAGATTGACGATGCCCCACATAGCAGAACACCTATGCAATCACTTGCACTAGCTGAATTAGTTCTGCCCCGATTTGAAGCGACGACGGCGATCTGATCGGCAAGAATAAACTGAACACACTGCCGACGCCTAACTCGCTACTCACCTGGATCTCGCCACCGAGCGCCGCGGCCAGTTTCCGGCACAACCCCAAACCTAAACCGGTACCGCCATATTGGCGAGTTGAAGAACCATCGAGCTGGCGAAAATCTTCAAATATGATTTTCTGGTCTTCTTGTCTGATGCCGATACCCGTGTCGGTCACGGCGATTTCCAAAAACTCTTCAGCGAGGTC
The DNA here is from genome assembly GCA_036390135.1 of Binatia bacterium. Classification (GTDB taxonomy): domain Bacteria; phylum Desulfobacterota; class Binatia; order UBA9968; family UBA9968; genus DP-20. The sequence goes on along the minus strand of DASWCL010000216.1, from coordinate 2,445 downwards.
ACGGCGCATGCGAATCGACAGCTCGATCCTTCCTTTTTCGGTAAACTTGAGCGCGTTGGTTAACAGTTGCACCAAAATCTGTTGCAGTTTTTGCCCATCGCTCTGGATCGTATCGACGGCCGCTTCCATGTGAATGCCGAATTGGATCGGTCGTTCGCGAATGAGTCGTTGAGTCATCATCTCTAAGGCGGCCACAATCTCCTTCAGTTTGACCCATTCGAGTTGAGCCGAAGGACTGTCACCCTCCATGCGGGAAAAATTCATTAGATTGTCCATCAAGCTCGACAGCTCGAGACCGTTATTAACCAGCCGATCCAAAATATCACGTGCGCCACCCGTGAAACCCGAATCGCGCAATACCTCGCCATAGCCGATGATCGTGCTAACTGGCGTGCGCAGCTCGTGGCAAATATTGGCCACGAAATCCTTCTTGATGCGATCCATCTCGATGAGCTTACGATTCGTAGCTTCGATGCGATGATAGGCTTTGAGCGATTCCTCATAGAGCCGGCCATTCTCCAGCGACAGGGCCAATTGATCGGTGAGTGTGGCCAAGAGACGGTAATCTTCGGCGCTATACTCGTGACTCGAGCGTCTGGCGCCGAATGCCACAACGCCGCGCACTTCCCGTTCGTAAACGAGCGGCAACAGCAGCTCAGCTTTCCAGCGGTCGAAAACGCTCAATACGAGCTGCCGTTTTTCTTCATAGCGCGGATGGGTTGTCGCCTCGGCGCGGGCAACGCCACGATAATCCGCGGAGGGCCAAATTTCCCTCAGGCAATCTGCGCCGGCCTCAAGCGCATCCAGGTTCGCAGTCATCGGCTCGGTCGCAATCGCCAGAGACTCGGTCGATGCTTTAGCCCGATAAATAATTACAGCGCTCTCGATCCCGAGAGAGCCGGTAATTCGATCGACGAAACCGTTGGCCAATGAACGCGCCGAGTCTAGATTGCGCAGGAAAAGACTGATTTCTTCTTGAACTTTGGCCGGATCATAGTCTTGGCGAAAAATGTAACGGTCCACCACTCGTTCCAGCCACCGCAGCAAAGGATTGAACAGGGCGACCACGAGAACCGAGAAAAAGATCGGCACAAGAGGATCTTTAGCGTAGTCGCCGATCCACGGCGCTACCAAAAAAGCAATGACGGCGTAGCTCGCGACCAGCAAAGCCAACAGCGCGATCCGGCTCAAACCGACCCGCAAAGCATTGCCGAGATCAAAGAGGCTGTATTTTAGCAACGCATAAGCGACCGACATGGGAAAAAATACCGTCGGAATCAACGCGAGATTGTACGGAATTCGGAATTGATAAGAACTCGTCAGAACCGTCGTCACCGTGGGAATGAGAAATCCCAAGAGCGCACCGACAAACATGACCCGCAGGCGTGAACGATCGAGGTCCGACTCGCTGCGCCGTAACGCGCTCCCGGTAATCACGAGGAAACTTCCGGCGCCGATGCAAAGATAAATGTAGCCGGCGCGAAAATTTTGAATCCATGTTTCGAGGGGACCAAAAAAGGTGACACTATTGACCGTCCCCAGGACCAAGGCGACGCCGTAAATGAGGGCGAGGTAGAGCGGCCGCACGGTTGGGACGAGACTCCCGCCTCTAAGCAATAACGCCAAGTGAATGCCCGCGCTCGGGGTCAGCACGAGCGCGAAGATGCGCAGTTCCTTCGGCAACATCGCCTCGGTCATGAAATCGAAAGTCGTCTGGAACCAGACGAAAACCGTCAACACCATGAAACACAGGGGCAGCGCTACCGGAGACGAGGCGCGAAAAAAATAAGGCGTTACCCCGATCAATAAAAACGCTAGGCCGATGAAGATGTAAATGCCGAAGGTGAGTAGCCAATCGCGAAAGGTAAAAGACATCGTCGGGATCGTGTAATCGAGCACGCGCGCGTCACGGATCACCTGGTATCGAATTGCGCTGCCGACAGGAATGCGCCGGACCAGCTCATAGAGCTCTGCACGATCGCGCAGCTGACGTCCCTCGACGCGTACCACTCGATCCAAAGATTGCAAACCGCCGGCGGCCCCCGTCCAACCCGGCATGAAATAGGGACCGACGGTTAGATTCTCATGAATAAAAAAGCCTGGAAAAGGTCGATTGATCCATCGGCTGGAGGAAAGAAAGGATTCGCCGATGAGCAAGAGACCGAAGACACCCGTCAGTAGAAGCAGCAGCCATCTTTGCCAGGTCTGATGACCCATGGGATTCCTCCTCGCAGAATCGCTCTCAACCCCTTCGGCTTTATCAAGGGGGGTCGAGCACTGTCAAGAAAGGAGAGACAAAGGGCCCGAGCAAAAGAGCCGAGCGGTTAATTTCGGTGTTAGGTTTCAGACCTGTCGTCAACTTGCCTGAGCGGAAACACACACCGGTAAATTACCGCGAGGTGAACAACTAGAGCGGAATCAGGAAATCTTGGCGATAGTTTCGCT
>DASWCL010000215.1:0-2367 GCA_036390135.1 Binatia bacterium | reverse complement strand
ACTGGACGCGCGATGGGAGCGCTAATTGCTTTAATTCGGAAGAAAGTCTTCCGATCGGATGAAACAGTTCTGTTCTGGCACACCGGCGGCGCGCCGGCGCTCTTTGCCTATGTGAAAGATTTAATTTGAGGTGACACGAGAGAGACGACTATCGGTTGCCGCAGCCGATAGGGCCGCGTTTTTGGAGTGCGGTGGGAAGCGCAGCGCCAGACCGCTTTTTCTTTGCTCAGCTTCGCGGGCATTCGCGATCATCTGGCGCTCAATGCACCGAAGGATCACACCGGAATGGAAAAGCGCCGTCATCACTTCGCTTTGCCGGCGCAGTCCAAAATGCGCCTTGGCACCCATGATGATGCAATCGTCCGCTTGATCGACTTGCTCTGAAATTGTCGCTAAAACGGGAGCGTGGACGATAAAGCCGGAACTACCCGGCTATGATCAGGACATGATCGTCCTTCATGAGAGAATCTCCAACGCTGCGATCTTCTCGCGATCGAGCGTGAAGACGAACTCAAGCTCGATCGGACTGCCTGGGAAATTACCGGTCAGCCGATTGGTGACGATGGTCTTGCCGTCTTTCTGAGTGGACGCGAGTGGTTCGATGGTGTGCTGATACTTCTGTTTGGTCTCAACCATCCATTTCTTGATCGCGGCCAAGCCTTGGATTGTTTTGCCTTCATCCCGCACGAGCGCGCTCTCGGCAAAGCATTGCGCCAATACCTCGGTCTCACCTCGGTTCGCCGCACCGATATAAGTAGCGATCGGAGTTGGAAGATCGGCCGGCATGTGTTTCTCGGTTTGCTTCTCGTTCAGCCGTAAACAGGGGAATTTAAGCCGTGATCGAGACGTTCGCCATCGGGCAAAGGGCGGATTATCAGGTCAGCCGTCGCGATTACGCAGCACGTTCGGATTTCGTTGAGGGAAGGGCCGGCGTCGCAGATCCGAGCGCTCTTCGGACAAGCGGCGCCACCCGCGTCCCAAGCAACTCGATTGCGCGCATGAATTTGGCGTGCGGCAAGTCCGCCACGCTCATTTGAAACGTGAGCCGGGAAATGCCGCCTAACGATTCGTTCACGCGCAGGATTTTTTCCGCGACGGTTTCCGGATCGCCCACCAGAAGCGCACCGGTCGGTCCAAGCTGGGCGTCGAAGTGCGCGCGGGTCATAGGTGGCCATCCGCGCTCCCTGCCAATCTCAGTGAAGCTCCGCGCATAGCCGGGAAAGAACTCGTCTTCGGCCGTCGTCGAACTATCGGCGACATAGCCTAGCGAATGAACGCCGACCTTGAGCTGCTCTGGAGAATGGCCGGCGCGCAAACCAGCCCCTTGGTAGCGATCGATCAGCGGCCGGAAACGGTGCGGCTCGCCGCCGATAATCGCGACCATCAGCGGCAACCCGAGGGTGCCGGCGCGAATGAAAGAGCTGGGCGTGCCGCCGACACCAAGCCAAACCGGCAGCGGGTTCTGCAGCGGACGCGGGTAAACTCCCTGCCCGGTAAGCCGAGCGCGATGCTTCCCTGACCAATGAACATAAGTGTTCTCACGAATTTTCAGAAGCAGCTCGAGCTTTTCGGCAAAGAGCGAATCATAGTCTTCGAGGTCGAGGCCGAAGAGCGGAAACGCTTCGATGAACGAGCCGCGCCCAGCAACGATCTCCGCTCTGCCGTTCGAAAGTAGATCAAGTGTCGCGAACTCTTGAAAGACGCGCACGGGATCCGCCGCGCTCAGGACGGTGACGGCGCTGGTTAATCGGATTCGGCGTGTTCGCGCGGCGGCGGCGGCGAGGATCACAGTCGGCGCGGAATCGAGGAACTCAGACCGGTGGTGTTCTCCGATGCCAAAAACATCGAGGCCCACCTCGTCAGCGAGGGTGATTGCTTCGAGCAATTCGTTGAGATGTTTTGCGGGATCGACTGCACGGCCCGCCGTGTCAACGGTTGCCGCTACGAAACTATCTACGCCAATTTGCATCACTGGTCTCCTATGCTGCTTTCGTCCGCAGCGTCTTCAGTGCGCCTCCCCACGCGATGACTTGATTCAGCATGTCGTTGACCGACGTCTCTTTTCGTGAATCTGGTTTGAAGACGCTGAAGTTTTCGAAGTCGGAATACATGGAGAGCAAGACTTGCAGGCGCACGGTGGCCATTTGCACCTCCGCCAAGTTTAGACGGAGCTGCTCGACCGCGCGCGCTCCACTGGCGCCGCCGTAGCTGACGAAGCCAGCCGCCTTGTTGTTCCACTCGGCGAACAAAAAATCGATCGCGTTCTTAAGCGCGCCCGAGATTCCATGGTTGTACTCGGGCGTGACGAAAACGTAGCCATCAAAAGAACCAATCTTAGTGGCCCACGCTTTGGTGTGAGGCTTACTG
>DASWCL010000214.1:0-7352 GCA_036390135.1 Binatia bacterium | reverse complement strand
TTTTCAACCGGCGTCGGTATCGCGCTGATCGATCTCGGTCCGACGCAGTAGATAGTCGAGACCGCCGACCCGGTACCATCTGTAACCGTAGCCTTCGAGGACAATGCGGTGTTTGCCGGATTCGTTAGCCCGACTGTGGTCTTCAGCAAGAACATTAACCAGCAACTTGCCCTCTGCCCTATTCACGCCTGGATCCACGAGAATTTCACGCGGTTGTTCGTGAAGATTGTGTAAAAACAGCACCGAATTACTGCGCCAGTCATACCGAAGAGCGAGAACCGCGGGATCGCGGACATTCAACACGGTAAAATCTCCCCATCCAATCTCGGGAACTTCTTTGCGCATTCGAATAATGCGCTCGGTCCAGTTCAGCATTGAGTCCGCATGACGCCGCTGGATGGCGGCGTTAATGTGTTGATAACCGTACGGTCCCTTATCGATCACCGGAGTGTGCGGTTTTGCGTTTTTGATAAATCCACCATGCGGTTCATTCGACCATTGCATCGCAGTCCGCGCGCAAGCGCGCTCCGGCAGCGTGAGATTGTCGCCCATGCCGAGTTCATCGCCGTAGCGAATCACCGGCGTTCCCGGTAGCGTGAACATCAAACTGTAAGCCAGCTCGAGCCGACGTTGATCGCCCCCGAGCATTGGAGCAAGGCGGCGTCTGATCCCACGATCGTAAAGCTGCATGTGTTCGTCCGGTCCAAACGCTTCAAATACGGTTTGCCGCTGCTTCTCTTGCAGACGACCCAGGTCAAGCTCGTCATGATTGCGCAGAAAGATCCCCCACTGTGCCGTGGCCGGCCGCGGCTTAGTTGCTTTCAATGCTTTGATCAGCGGGCGAGTATCGGCGGCGGCCAATGCATAGAAAAGGTGTTGGTTGACCTGGAAGTTGAACATCATGTGCATGCGCTCGCCGTCTTTGCCGAAGTAATCCATGTCGGTTTCGGGGAGGACATTGGCTTCCGCCAGCACAATGCAGTCGCCCTGTCGCCACTGGAGGAATTCGCGAAACACGCGAAGCATATCGAATTGCTCCTTCGGTTTTCGCACATTTGGTCCCTTGGTCGAGATGATGAAAGGCACCGCATCCATGCGAAATCCGGAGACGCCGGCCTGGATCCAAAAGCCCATGATTTTGAGTATCTCGGCCTGCACTTCCGGATTTGAAGTATTGAGATCAGGCTGGAAATCGTAAAATCGGTGGAAGTACCACGTTTTGGCTTCGCGATCGTAGTTCCACGTTGTTTTCTGGACGCCGGGAAATACCATTCCTTCGTTCAAGTGCGGCGGCTTCTTCTTCGACCAGACGTACCAGTTCCGATATTTGGAATTCGGATCGGCGCGTGCCTGCTTGAACCATGGATGCTGGTCTGAGGTGTGGTTGACTACCAGATCGATTAGAACACGAATGCCACGTTGTTTGGCGCCGTGGGTAAACTCGATGAAATCGCCGAGGGTACCGTAGCGCGGATCGACATTGTAATAGTCGGCGACGTCGTAGCCATCGTCCCGGCAAGGCGAAGTCTGAAACGGCATCAGCCAAATCGCGGTCACACCCAGTCCATGCAGATAATCGAGGCGGCGCATTAATCCCTGGAAATCGCCGATCCCATCGCCGTTAGCGTCCATGTAAGTACCGACCGACAGGCAGTAGATCACGGCGTTCTTGTACCAAAGATCGTTAATCATATGCGGCTGTGAGGCGATTCAGGCGTAAGCGCTGGATCGGTGACCGTCTGATCAGACTTGAACGTGGTCAAGGCGAGAGGGGAAAGAGTAAAGGAAGAAGAAGTAGCTCACGGCATGAAGCGCGCATTGTCGGTTATCAGTTAATGGTTATCGGGGGGGAACGGAGTTCTGCGACGACGGCGCGAAGCGTCAGATGTCAGAGGGCGGATTATGGATGAAAGCCGATTTGTTTTTTGGGCGGCGCGGGTGGAGCAATGAGTTGCTTGATCGCCTCGAACACGATCGCGAACCGCTCGTCATATTTCTTCTCCAGCGCTTCGATTTTGCGAGCAAGGTCACGGTTTGCGTCCATCAGCTTTCGGAGCTGCACGAAGGTGCGCATTATGGCGATATTGACTTCCACCGCCCGAGTGCTGCGGAGCACGCTCGAGAGCATTGCGACGCCTTGTTCGGTGAATGCGTTAGGGCGATAACGGCGTCCACCGCGGCCCTTTTTTGAGGTCACAATTTGTGATCTCAAACGTTCGTCCCAGCGTTCGGGCGAACTCATCACAGATTGTGATAGGTGCTCAATACTACCGCCCTCTTTTGAGATCACAGTCTGTGATCTCAAAGATTCGTATTCTCTCTGCGTCAGCTGAAACATAAAATCGGCAGGGAAGCGCTTGCGATTTCTTGCGACGGCCTGATTAAGGGCCCGCACCTCGACACCATATAATGTCGCTAGATCCGAATCGAGCATCACCTTCTCGCCGCGGATGAAGAAGACGAACCGAGCAAGGTTTTCCGGTTTCAAGATGATCGCCACAGGCAATCCTTAACCGAAACTTTTCCAACGGCTACGGGGAAAAGCGAGCCGCCTTTAGGCGGATCGCGTAAAACCTTCGCTCACGCGATGAAATCTCAGTGGATGAAGGGCAGCAAGTGCCACGGGGTGCGCAAGAGCAGCTAGCAGGGAGCAAGGAGCGGGGGTCAATAAATGAAAGGCAAGAGACGCCACCGCGTCCGTTGCTGGTATTCGCGGTATTGGTCGCCGAATTCACGCACGAGAAATTCTTCTTCGGCGCGGATCCGGGCGATGATGGGCACACACATCGCCGCGGTTAACAGCAGACCGATGATGCTCCGAAAGACAAGCGCCCAACCAGCCATCGCCAGTAATGCTCCGAGATAACTCGGGTGCCGAACGAACTGGTAAAAGCCGTCGGTCTTGAGGCGGTGATCGGGTTGCAGCGCGACGAAGATGCTGAATCGGTGACCGAGCTCAAAGACGGTAACGACTCGAACAAATCCGCCGATGGCGGTGATGATCAGCCCCATGTAGCGGACAGCGTCGCCGTCGATCGACCAACGGTCTAGATGATCCAGATGCGGCGGCAGCCAGGCGAACACGATCGCGATGATAATCACCGGAATGAAAATCCAGCGACTGGAGGGATCTTCCCGCCGGCCCGTTTCGAGACCGCTGCTCCCGGAAAAGGCGTAAGCGATTGCGCCAGCCAATGCCAAAATGATCACGCCTCTTCGTGCCGGATTGGAAAAGAATGTTGTCCAATCCCCCCACCCCCAAATGACGAACGCAAGAAGCGGCAGGGTGCCGCCGATTCCAAACGCGAGGTTCTTAATGATGTGATTCACAGGGAAATAGCATGGAGCAACGAGCAGGGAGCGACGAGTAAAAGCAAATGAGAATAGTAAATCGAGAATCGATGAAGAAGCCGCGGCCGAGGACCGCGGCTACAACGAAAAGCGTCGGCCGATTGCGCGCAAAATTTTACACGACAAAATTTTTTAATCTTCTCCCGCGGCGGGCAACGGCATTAGCATCGCGCCATGCGCTTCAATCATCTTCTCGTGGGTCTCGCGGTAATTTTTATTACGATCATAGCGGTCGAGGGGCTGCCTCAGAGTGCCAGCCCAACGGCCTCCCCTCAGGTAACTGAATCGCCGGCGAAGAAGCAACCCGCGAAGAAAAAAGGCTGGTGGATCTTTGGATCGTCGGCGAAGGCTCCGAAAGCTACCCCCACCCCAAGCAGCTCGCCGGTTGTTGAAGTCGGCAAGACGAAGAAGAAAAAAACAACCGCAGCCGAGACGGCAACACCGATCGTGGTGACCGCGTCGTCACCGCACGAGACCGTGGTGAAGGCGGCTCTGACTCCGGCGCCGGGTGGCGGTAAGGGCCTGGTGTGGGTCAACACCTCAAGTCATGTTTATCATTACCAGAAGTCTCGCTGGTACGGTAAGACCAAGGAGGGTAAATATATGACCGAAGAAGAAGCGAAAGAGGACGGCAATCGGCCAGCGAGGAGTAGCGAGTAGTGGGCGAGGCGCAATCTCGAGTTATCAGTTAGTAATCCGTTGTCTCTGGTCAGTGGTCAGAGGGCGGATCGCGTAAAGCTTCGCTCACGCGATGGAACTTAGCGGCCCTAGCACCGACGGCCCGGAGAGGGAGAAGAATTATTCGGCCGGTGGCCGCCAATTGCGATGTTGAGTGTAAGCGGGTGGCTCGCTCTTGCGACCACGTCGTTCTAGTTGCTCGACCAACCATTGGAACCATTCGAGGAAATGTTCGCGCGAGTGTTCCTTGCGCTCCAGCAATGCCCAGGCTCGCATTTTTGACCACAGTTCAATGGCAACTGCTCCGGTTAATTGGCCAACAAGAGAAAGCGGCATGATCCCGCGAAAGACGAGCAACGCTACCGCTTCATAGCGAATGCCAATGGCAAGAGCGGCTTCCTCCATCGCCCGACCGCCCGCGCGCAGTTCTTCGGCACTGGCATTGTCAGGCAGAGCAGTGACCAAGCGAAACGATTGCGTGAAGCTTGCATCTTGAAATGAACGGACGAGCTCGGCAGCGGCGGCGTCGCGACGTTGCACGCGAAACTGGCGGATCTGCACGAACCCAAAAACAATAGCGGCGACAACCGCCACGGCGCCGAGGATCTGAGCGACGTTGGCCAGCGTTTGTAAGTCCATGCCAGTGGGATTAGTAGGTAAAAATCAAGGAAGAGAAAGCGTTAGAAAGTAGAAAGGCTAGATGAGGAAAAGAAAAGGCGAAGTCAGACAAGAAGCCGGTCGTAGTGGGCGAGAAGATCGGCCGGGTCGCGGTAGATGGCGATAGCGCCTGCTTTGCGTAAAACATTTTCGGCGGTACCGCCGCAGAGGAGGGCGATTGTCGCCATCCCGGCTTTGGCTGCGGCTTCGATGTCGAAGCGTGTGTCTCCAACCGTGATGGCCTCCTTAGGCGACACGTCACCAAGTTTATCCAGCGCGGCAGTGAAGATGTCGGGCGCCGGCTTGGAACGGTCGGCGTCGTCAGCGCAAGTGTAACCGTCAATGAGATCGTCGATCTCGAGCAAGTCTTCGATGTAATATTTCGTATCTTCTTCCTTGCCTGAGCTGGCGAGAATGATCCGCTTGTCGTCATCGCGAATCCGCTGAAAAAGCTCGCGCACTTTCGGGAACGGGCGGACGCGGGGAAGATATTCTTTTCGGAAAAGCTGGGAGCGGTACTGGTCGAGCTCTTTGCCGAGGCGCTCGATTTCTTGAGGCGTGAGAAATTCAGGCAGATATTGATCCGAGCCCTTGCCGATCTGCGCGCGTAGTGCGTCGCGGGAGAATTGTTTTCCGAAATGGCGAAAGGCGTAGTCCCAGGAATCGACATGGAGCTCGTTCGAATCGACGAGTGTGCCGTCGATATCGAAGATGAAAGCGCGAGGTTTGGGGCGCATGATTAGAGACGCCGCGAAGCGTCTCGTTATCTGTTATCGTTTATCAGCTATGCGACAGCTTTAAATTTTAAGCGTCGCCGGGTTTCAGCGTTTTAGCTTTTAACCGCTTCTCGCTCTATTCTGCTTGCTCCGTTCTCCCCTGCTCCGCGCTTCCGCAGTCGCTTGTGGTGGCCAGAGGATGGCGATCTCAGGGAAGGTCGGAAGTCAGGGCTACTCTTGTTCGTCTTCGGAGATGATGCTGCCGCCGCAATGAGGACACTCCCAATCGCGCTGCTTGAAGTAGGCGCGCGAGTTAGTGATCTCTTCACCACAGTTTTGGCACGTCACTGTGATATGTTCGTCTTCCGACATGCAGCACGTATAACAGAATCTTCCCTGGAATGCATCCTCGTGATGCCGAACGGGAAAAAGGACGAGGTCAGAGGTCGTTTAGCCGATTAATTCGAGTATCTTCTGATACCGAGGGTGGTCGCGCAGGGGGTCGAAATCGGAGTCGTGCTTGATCCAGGCTTTATTCTCGTGATTGGCGTGCGGAATAAAGTGCTCCAGCAAGTCAAATGCTGCCTCGGCTTCCCCAAGCCGTGCATAAATGCAGGCTGCGTTGTATTGGGTAAGAGCGTCGTCAGGATCAATGGCCAAGGCTCTGGCTAACCATTCCTTGGCGCGGTCGGTTTCACCAAGAGTGATGAGTGCACTGGCGCCAAGGTAGGCCGGGCGTGGATTTTCCGGATGCACGTTGAGCTCCTGTTCCGCACGCTCGATCCCTTTTCGGGCAGCATCTTCTCCCTCGGCGTCGCGGCCCAATGAACGATAAATCTGTCTCAGTAGGATCAAGCTTTGAAAATCGTCCGGCTTAATTTCTGCCGCACGCTCGAAAAGCGCCGCTGCCCGCTCAAGCTTACCCTCGGCGAAACAAGCACGAGCATAGAAGTAGTGTCCTTCGAATGAGTTCGGATCGAGCGCGATGGCCTTTTCGAACTCCGCCATCGCCTCCTCATATCGTTGCTCAAGCGAAAGTGCGAGTGCTTGTGAGGCGTGCGCCTCGGCCAGCCCGCTCTCCAGCGCCAGAGCCTTAGCGCTTGTCTCAAAAATTCCTTTGATCTCAACTGGCGCGCTGTAGTGCAAAAAGAGAAAGGAATCGCAGTCAGCAATTCCAGCATAAGCTCGTGCATAAGCTGGATCTAACTCCACCGCCTTGGCAAACATCCGGCGCGCCAACTGGTAGTAGGATTTCGAGTGGCGGTGCAAAAACTGGCGGCCTCGAAGATAGTAGGTGTAGGCTTCGACGTTGCCGGTAGGTGTCTGTCCAATGGATTTTTTCTCCTGCGGTAGCAGCTTCACTTTTAGCTACTCCACGATGGCGTGGGTGATTTCGTCCTGAATGGCGAAGATATCCGTTAAGTCGCGATCGTAGCGGTCAGCCCAAACGTGGCCGTTATCTTTCCCGTTAATTAGCTGGCCGGTAACGCGAACACGGGCGCCAGCCTTTCGCACGCTTCCTTCCAAAATAAAATTGACGCCGAAACGCTTGGCGACTTCCTGCACGTCCACATGCTTGCCCTTGTAGGTAAAGGCGGTGTTGCGCGCCACGACAAACAGACCCGACACCTTCGACAGATCAGTAATGATGTCTTCGGTAATGCCATCACTGAAGTATTCCTGTTCCGGGTCGCCGCTCATGTTGACGAAGGGGAGAACGGCTATAGACGGTCGTTCCTGCCCGGCTGATGCCGCGCCATCGCCGGAGGGGCGATCAACTGCAATGCTGTAAACGCGGATGGGCGTCTCGATGTTCTTGAGGCGTCGTTCGCCCATATCTTCGAAGGCGAGATCGAGGCGTTTGCCGACGTGATCGCGCACCGACTGGGAGACGGCAATTCCGCCAATCGGGGCAATACTCTCCAAGCGCGCGGCTACGTTCACGCCATC
>DASWCL010000213.1:0-9936 GCA_036390135.1 Binatia bacterium | reverse complement strand
TCGTCGTCCACGACTCCAAAAAGACCGCTTCGTCGGGCTTGCGCTTGAGCTCCGCCATTGCCCCGGCCAGACAAAACCAATTCAATAACTCATGATGGCCACGGTCCTCGGCCTGCATCAGCGTGGTATCGCGCCATGTCTCCCATTGACCGGTGCGAAGCGCTTCAAAGTAATGCTTATCCGATTCCACGTCGGGGTACATGCGACCGTGCTTCGCCGTCAAAAACGAGTGGGACCAACTGGAAGAGGCGATCAGTGCGACTTTCCACGGACCGCCGGCAAAGGCGCGCGCCGTTGCCGCGCCGATTTGAAAACATCGCCATGGCTGCGGTCCAGGCGGATCTTCTTCCCGCTCGAGCAAGCTTTGTCCTTTAGATGGCGTCGGTGGTACACCCTGACTGCCCGTGAGATAGCGCCCGTAGGCATTGACCGTGAATGGCACCAGCGGATACGGAAATCCGTTGCGTTCCCAATCAAGGTAAAGTACGGAGTTGGCGAACGCGTGACCTAGATCGATATGTAACGGCTTGTAACTGTAAGCGATATCGAACCCCTCGTTGAGCAGTGAAGATGCGAGATGCTTGCCGCCGCTTCGATGGCCGCGGACCGCGAAGCTCTTGTCCTTCGCTTCATTCCACGAATTGATACCGCGCTGATTGTGCAGCCATGGTTTAAATTCCGCAGACTCGTAGGCGAGGACCGAAAATGCCGGAACGCAGTCTTCGCGATAGTTCTCGAATTGATCGTCACCCCAAATCACGCAGAAATCGGGTTGAAACTCGTCGAGGGCGCGGCGCGCCATGCGAAAACCGTCGATCATCGCCTCACGGTGCGCGTCGGAATGGGCCTGCCCGTCATCGGTGCTCCACTCGCGGCGCATCGGCTCCGGCCAATTATCGATCACACGCAAGCGCTCCGGCAGCGCAGGATCCGCCAAACACATTCTGATACGGCGGGTCAAATTCCCCTGGATCGAGAGGCCGGGATAATGCGTGATGCCAAGCCCGAGTATTTGTCCCATGGATTCCTCCTCGCTTAGCGTCCAACGGTCGCCGCGTTAATGCCCTAAGATAAACCTGTGCAGCCGCGCTGAGGCCTTGGTACACGAGCGAATTGGATTTGTCTAGGACTGACGTTAGCCGATTGGCGCCTGCGCAAAACAACCCATTCACAGCCACCGCGAATGACAAGATTGTCCTTGGGCCGTGAGGCAAAGCCATCTAAGGCAATCGCTGCCGTCGATGCACTGTCTACGGCCATCAACGCCGCGCCAATGTTTCGTCCTGACGCGGCAGTTTTACCGCCCTCAGTGAAAGAATGAATATCTTTTTACGGTTCGATAATAAAAAACTAACTTTCTCCTTCAACCGGGCACTCCGATGCTTGCGTCCTCGAAATAAATCGTTTAGAAACGATGCCGATGTTGCAACTTGGTTGTATCGAAACTCGCCAGCGACAACGCGGCCACAAAAATATAGCCGCTAACGTCTAACGGTTTATCCGTCGATAATTCCCATGAAAGAATCGAGCCATTTTGTGCGCGAACTCTCTTTATGGCCTTTGCCGGATACTGAATGTCCTTTCTGTGCGCACCGTAAGTGTGGAGGCTGCCGCGAAGTATCGTTCTCCGTTGCAGCGTGTTGCCAGTGTAGAACAAGAGCGATTGAGCGGCTCAAGGTTCTCCAGGAACAATTTAAAGAAAAAGAATGACAAGATGGATGATTGCCGAGGCGTTTAACGAACGACGAACGAGCGCCATCGCAATGAATTGGCACATTCGCCAACTTCACTACTGTAGCCAGAATTCTTCTATTCCTGTCGCGCGAAAAGTGTGGCGCGACCGATCAGTTGACCGCCCTCGGTCTCGAGATCAAGTCGAATATTTGCATTTGGCTTTACTTCGCTAAACGTGCAACTTGTCCATACCCGAAAACCTTCGGCTCGTCCGCCCTCTATGTTGTAAAAAGATGAATCGAAAACCGTCTTTCCATTTTCGTACCAGCGATGTCGCAGCTTTTCCCTAAGCCCCAATGGCGCTCGGATCGCGGTCAGTCCGTAGAGCTGAATGGAACGGCCGGGTTTCAGTTCCATCATCGGCGCGAGCATCTGTAACGATTGGCGCTCGAACTCTGTGCCAAATTCGACGCTCGCGATGCGCAAGGGCGCGGGCGGTATGAACGGGCGTCCCAACTCAGCCAGAGCGAAAAATGCAATCGCCGCGCCGAGCACCAGTGCCATGCGCCGGATGAATGATTGCGCAGCAGGATAGCCAAGCGTCAGAAAGCCGATAAATGCCAACACGCCGCTGATGCGCGTCGTCAGCGTGTTACTGACGCTCCAGAGAATTGGCAACATGACGTTGATCAGCGCAAAAAGGTTGAAGGCGAAAAACCCGGCGGTCAGATAACGCTTCACCGCCAGATGCCGATCGTAAACGATATCGAGTGTGGAGAGCAGTGCGGATAAGCCGATCAATAGGACAAAGACGATGTTGCGCGAATCTGGTGTAGCGCTGGCGTAATAGATCGGCAACACAAAAAACAACATCTGCTGGTACAAATTCTTGTTAAGAAAATTGATCAAGAGGGGAAGCCGACCCGCCCATTGTGACGGTCCACGCTCACGACGGAGCAGCTTGGGCAGCACTATACTCGAAAGCCAAATGAAGCTAAGATGGAACATTGCGACGCGGAGAAAAGTAAAGTTGTGTCTTCCGAGCCACATCATGCCGACGCCTAAGAGCAAGGCGTACAGACTGTGCAGCCACCAGAGCTTTTCTTGGTGACGCCGAATCCACGTCAACCACCGGCGACCGGAACTCGACAAGGTGTCGAGGGGAGTTGCTTGAGTATCCGTCATATCCAAAAACGAAATTCTTTGAGCTCCACGATAGAAAAAATACCTGCTTAGTTAAAGCCCATGCGGCGGCTTGAACGACATCACCGCGCGCCTCGTTTCGCGCGCTGACTTGGCAGGGTTGACGTCTCAATCACCAGTATTAAACTCACAGTCAAGTATGGCAGATGAAATTCACATCGCGAGGTATCGAGTTTCGGACGTCATGTCATCTATCAACACGCGCCTCGGAGAGCGTCAGATTTCTGCCGCTTCCCCTAGTAGCACCCACTAGGAGGCAAAGGATGATTGATACGAGCAGGAAGGGATTGCGCTGCCGGGCAAAAACAACCGTCCGCGCGCATGAAGCAAAGATTGAATCTGAGAGGCTGGGAACAATTATTCACGAGATCGAAAATCTAGGAAGACGAATGATTTTAGTCGAATGGGACGGTGACGCTTCCTTGTATGTGTTTCCGGAGGAGATCGAGATCACTGACAAATAGCGAGGCGCCACGGCACGCGCATCCGCCTGTTCAAGGCTCCGCTGCGTTAATTCTTGGCACGTCTTTTCATTCCGGCAGCTGTTAAATGAATGTTTAACCTGCCTTCCCTTCGTCGATCCCCAGGAGCGAAGATCGTCAAGCCCGGCGTGACGACGAATGCTCTGCGCTATTCCGCTACGACGGCGCCGGACATTCGTCGCATCGCCGATCTCAAAGGCAGGCACTCGGCATCGGTCTCGGCCGCCACCAGCTGCCGGCGTACTCATTGAATCGATACAGCTGGTCGGAAATGGGATAATTGACAAGCATCGCCCCTCTGCAATAGTTTAAGGCAAGCAGATTCCCAAGGAGGAAACCCCATGGAGTTCATCAGCTTGGACAAAAAGATCGAAGAGGCCGGGAAGGATAAACTGCGCAATGTGCAGCTTTTCGGCACCGATAATTTTCGCTCGTGGATGCTTTACTTTGAGCCCGGCGACGCCACGCCGATGCACTATCATCAGTCGGCCGAGACGTTTCTCGTCATCGACGGCAAGTGCTCGGTTAAAGACATCAATGGGTATGAGCGAGTGCTTGAGAAAAACGACATCGTCTTTCTACCAGCGAAAGAATACTACCAGCTCACCAGCATCGGACCGGGTACTTTAGTTCTGTTCGGCAACCGCTCCGAACCCTTCGGCGTTCGCCCGGTGAGGGTGGAAGGAGAGATCACAAAATAAATGACAAAGGCGCGACGCCATCCTGCACCTATGCGCCTTTTGAATTTCACCTCCTGCTTGCGCTTCCTCATCCGGGCTAAGCGACGGCATGATTTCCTGCGTGAATAAGGTTAAGCCCGCTTTAGCAAGCCGGGCGAAGAAGTCCCGGCGCGCGAAGACTCGATGGACTAGGAAATTTCACGTTCAATTCTTTTTGAAAGCCGCTGATTTTATCGACGCTAGACTTCGGGTTGCCCGATGTCCTTCTCAGATTTTTGCAGCGTGGTTTTTCCAACATGCGATGTTCTTGGTTTGAGTTTATTGCCACGGCTATTCGCCGACGTCCGGTACCAGTCCGTGCGGGTGAGCGGAAGTCCACTTTGACCGCGCTCGGGCTTGGTCAAGAGCGTCTGAAAGATGCTCAGCCGTCCGCAGGGAGCTGACGTCGCTAAATATGCTGCGCACCACGTTGGGAGTGCGAAAGATAAGCTTAAAATCCGCCGGACCGTTGGACTCAGGCGGCCACTGTTCGCCGTCCCATAATTGCACAGCAAATTTCCGTGGGCTCAAATGCGCCAGTACCGATCGTAGGAGTGAGCGAGCAGACCACTCAATGGAATTGGTCATCGCCGGTGATGTCGTCGTCACGCGGAAAAACCTCGACGGTCCTAAATGACAAATCAGCAAACTTCACGCCACTGAAAGATTCTTAAATTACGGGCAATTTATCGAATTGCCCGTCCCAAACGGCACATTCGAAGGAATTTACCTATTTCCGTCCGCTTTGTTCTTACACCGAAAAGCGCGGTGAGAGCTGCGGCGCGAACGTGAAAGGTAGGTATTAAAGAGCTGGAGTTGCAAGCTTAAGAAATTATTGATGTCAGGTGGGCAAGGTCAACGCGATTGTTGGATCGCCACTAAACACTTTGCGCCGATATCGTCTGGAATTTAAAACTTGCTTGACTACCAGCGAAATAAAGCACTTCGATCGACTCGGAGTAATCAACGCCTCGCTGGCGCGCAAATTCATCGAAACACGGCAAACAAACCACTTTGTTCTGATATTCAGGCGGTACAATCTCTCGCCACACTTGATCCGGAACGTAGAAATTAAATTTATCCTCGCATTTACATACCCGACATCGCTGCCGCTTAAAACCATGCAGACTGGCCCTCTTCATTATCGCCTCCTCCATATGTTTGAATTTTCTGCTTATCGAGCATAAAGACGCAATGACCATACCCATAGGCGAAAACATTGAGTTTTCAGCCGCAAATGACTATTCATCGACGACAATACGTCGGTAATTATCTTCCTAACGGAAGGTGAGTTACCAGAATTTGCTTAAACAATTATCGGAAGTGCCTCTACCAGGCATGACGACGATGGAAACGACTTTTGCTGAAAGTTTGAGTTCGACCAATTCAAAATTATCGAACAACCCCTTGTATCGACAGTCTGGTAAAATATGATTTATGTGTTCGAGCGAAACATTTCGTCAATGATCGAATCCTATCGAAAAGCGGTTGGCAGCAACGTTTGGCATTTCTGCTCTAACTGCACTACCTACCCCACAGAGAACTACGTTTCGTCTCTAATTCCTCAGCGCGCCGAAAACACCGAGTTATGTACGGAATGTCTCGCCCGTCACGCCATTGGAGATTGCGAAAGCGAGCGCGACATTGGCTTTGTCGGAAGAAAGAAATGCCCTGTCTTCGTTGGTGATAAAGAATGTGGACTTGACCTCATTCAGGATTTGGCAACCGGCTTCCACCTATGCTCATCAGGTCATCGCAGTCTCATCGTGCCACCGGTCAGAGCGAAAAAATCAAACTGACCCCGCTTGCGCTATTCAATTTCTGATTGGATCATCGTCGTCGATTGGCAAGGCGGATGATCAGGCATTTGCCTTTCTGCACGAAGACGCTTTGGCACGGAAGCGCAGATGGTAGCAGCTTGAATGTAGTTGAGTTCGCGATTTTCCCTGACGCAGCGCAGCATCAAGCCGCCGCGGCTCATGTTGCCCCGTCCGATGAACTCCGCGGGAACACGCAACCGGTTGCCGAAAATTGGTGTCAGGATGTCCAAATACTTGCCGGTGGCGAGACTTCCGAGGAGAACCAGTTCGCAGTCGGTACCGATGTCTGCGCCAAGCTGCTTGGCGCTGCGCCGAAGCGAGGAATAGTAGATGCGATTGTCGACATGGATCGGCACGCGACCGAAGCCCCGCAGTTTCGGCAGTCGAATTAAAGTATCGTGCGGTGTCAGACCGGCGGTCGGCGTGATAATCAAAATTCCCGGACAAGCGGGGGGCGGATGCGCGAATGCCTGGGCATAGGCGAGCTTGCCGCGAAAATAGAGCGCGCTCAAGACGCTGAAAACTTCGCCCAACGGCACGCCGGCCTTGCGCAAGCGCGAGGCAAGCGCCGATCGACTGTTTCGCTCGAGGAGGCGGCGACCGCGCAAACCGTTGCAGTTCGCCGGTGACAGCAAAAATACCCGGTTCATGGATGAACCGCCACCATAAAATCCCGGGCATCGAGCGTATTCAGAACCTCGCCGCGCGTGAGCCAGCCGCGCCGCGCCGTGGACACGCCAAAAGATAAATTTTCCAATCCGCCAATGGAATGCGCATCCGTGGATACGATGAATTTAATCCCACGAGCGCGCGCGGCGCGAATCCAGCGCGGCTCCAAATCGAGACGATGCGGATTGCCGTTGACTTCGATGGCGCAGCGGGCGCCGGCGACGGCATCCAGTACCTCGTCCATGCGGCAAGCGAACGCTGGACGCGATTGAAGCAATCTGCCAAGCGGATGCCCCCAGATTTTAAAACACGGCAATTTAAGTGCTTTAAGCAAGCGCTGGGTCATTTGATCAGTGTCCATTTTGTGGCGCGCGTGAATGCTTGCGATGATGATGTCGAACTGCTCCAGGCAAGAGTCGGGATAGTCGAGGGAACCGTCTGCGAGAATATCCGATTCGGTTCCCTTGAGAAGCTTCACCTTGACCCGCTCCTGCACGCGCGCGATTTCGTCCCATTGCGCGCGCAAGCGATCGATATCCACGCCGCGCGCGTAATAAGCGCTCGGTGAATGATCCGTAATCGTGAGATAACTCATGCCCATCGCTTCGGCCGCCAAAGCCATTTCTTCGATGCTGTTGCGACCGTCGGAGTAAATCGTGTGGCAGTGGGTCATGCCGCGAATATCTGCGAGCGCCAGAAGCTGCGGCAAAGCACCGGTCGCTGCAGCTTCAACCTCGCCGTCATCTTCGCGCAGCTCCGGCGGTATGTATTGAAGGCCGAGTCGGTGATAAATTTCGTTCTCGCTTTTGAAGCCGGGCTGTTCGCCGTTTGAGTTCGGCCCATGGGGAAAATAAGTCATCGCCTTCGCGCCCGCCAAGTCTTCCAGCTTGGCGATATGCGTGCGCGAGCCGGTGCGGGCGTGAAGCGCGGCAATATAATCCGCCGGTGGCACAATCACCAACTCCGCCTGTATGCCGACTGCCAACCGCGCCAAGCACCGGCCGTCCTCAAGCTCATCGGTGTGAGCTAGGGCGGGAAAGCACAGAAATCGATCGAGCACCGACTTAGGCTCATCGCTGGCAGCGACGATATCAATCCGCTCGACGGTTTCCTTGCGCCGCCGAACTGCTCCCACAACATCCGCCTCGAGCAGCATCGGGAAGGCGCGCAGGTGCTTGAGAATTTTCTCCGCTTCTTCGAGAGCCGAGTCGAGCAGCAGGAATCCGACTTCTTTGGGAGTTTCGACCTTTTCGATGTCCGCGAGGAGTTTCGCCTGAGACTTCGCGCCAAAGCCTTTAACATTGCTGACTAAACCTTCTCGGCAGGCAGTTTTTAGGTCGGCGACGCTTTTAATTTGCAAAGCGTCATGCAGCGCGATGATTTTTTTGAGACTCAGCCCCGGCACCTCGCTCAGCTCCACGGCGCCGGGCGGCAGCTCCTGGCGCAACTCCTGAAGCATCCAACACTCGCCGCTGCGGTATATTTCCTCGATTATCGCCCCAAGCGCATTGCCGACACCGGGGATTTCCTTCAAGCGGCCGGCGTTAATGAAGGTTGCGAGATCGCCTGCGAGATTTTCCAGAGCGGTCGCGCCACGCTCATAGGCTTGCGCTTTAAAGGGATTATCCCCCTTAATCGTGAGGAGGCGGGCGATTGTCCGCAGCTCGGCGGCAATCTCGAATCTATCCTTCATCGCTCGGTTTCCGGCATTTTCAATAATCGCACAGTCCTTCAGTGTATAACTCCGAGCCGGCATCTCAAGTGTGCAGGCCGAAAGACCCTGAATGCAGGCGCCCAATCATTTGCAAAAGAAACAATGAGATGATCAAAGATTATTCCTTAACGGCACCGAATGGCGGTCGTGCCCACGCAGGAGTTCTGCATATGATGCGCGGCGGGATCGATGCCACCTTAGCCGACGCGCTGCTCGAACCGATCATGAAGCAGCGCGGCTTTTTCGTCTTGCGCGGCAAGCCGACGCCGTTTATGAATGCGCCGATCGCGGTAAAGCGATCTTATTTCGCAAGCCAGCGATCGACGGTCAAAAAGTTCGTCAATGCTTTTGCCGACGCGACCCGCTTCATCGTCGACAATCGCGAAGGCACCATGCGCCCGTTGATTCAAATGTTGAATACCAACGACACCGAAGTCGTTGACTTTGCCTACCAGTATCTGCACGCCAACTCTGAAGCCACACTCTATCCACCGGACGACGCCGTGAAAAATCTGCTCCGTATGTCCGCCTATGTGGACAAAAAGCTCGGCGCGATCAGCGCCAACAGGGTCGTCGATTTGTCGATCCTCGACGAGCTCGGCACCAAGAGAAACCAACGCGTGCAGAAATAGCGCAGGCGAAAAAATCGGATGAAATCAGCGTTGCGTTTGCCAAGAATGGTTTAGCTCGATTAGTGTCAAGGCGTGGTCACGGATTGATAGAATGTTGAGTATGGCCAAGTCGTTTGTGCTTATCACTTTGATCCTTGGGCTGTGGACTCACACCATTTCGGCCGCAACAGGTTCCAAGATCGTGCTCGCCCATGGTGCGCTCAACGCGCGCATCGCGCCCCTATGGATTGCCCAAGAACAAAACTTTTTCGCTAAGTATGGCGTCGACTCGGCGGTCATTCTCGTGCGCCAGATTCAAATCATGGTCAGCGGCCTCGGCACCGGCGAGATCGACCTCGCATTGACTTCAGGGAGCACGCTGCTCGGCGCCGCCGGCGGCGGGCTCGACGCCAAAATGGTCGCCGCCCTCAACGCCAAAGTCACTTATGACTTAGTCGCCGCGCCCGCGATAAAATCCGTCAAGGATTTGCGCGGCAAGCGTTTCGGCATTCAAGCCTTCGGCGGCGGACTCTGGATGGGCGCCATGCTCGGCCTGGAATCTTTAGGCCTCGATCCGCAGCGCGATAATATCAACGTCCTGCAGATCGGCGATCAGTCGGTCATCGCCCAAGCGATCGAAGCCGGCAGCATCGATGCCGCCGCTCTCGACGGTGTCTTTAGCCGCAAGCTCAAACAGAAAGGGTTCAACATATTGGCCGAGTTCAGCCAGTCCAATATACCGACCATCGGCCTCGGGCTGATCGCCAAGAACGTTTTTATTCGCGAGCGCCAAGACGCGCTCGAAGGTATTCTCAAAGGGCTGAGCGAAGCGGTCGCGTTTATCTTAAATCCCAAGTACAAGCCGGTTGTTCTCAAGACGATCATGCAGCATCTAAGGATTACCGACTCGGTCACCGCCGAAGAAGGTTATCAGGATCTGGTAACCGGGCTCGATAAAAAGCTCGTTCCATCCGTTGAAGGCCTGCGCAACACGCAACGCCTGCTCAAGCCGCGCAATCCCAAACTGGAAAACATCAAAGTCGA
>DASWCL010000212.1:0-6899 GCA_036390135.1 Binatia bacterium | reverse complement strand
GGTGCCTCAGGGCCGCCGGGTCTTTCCCTCCCTCAGCGTTTTAGAGAATCTCACGGTCGCTGATAAACGAAGCGGCGGCCAATGGAATCTCGAGCGTGTGATGGAGCTCTTCCCACGCCTTCGTGAGCGGCGTGCGATTCGAGCAGGCAAGCTTTCAGGCGGCGAGCAACAGATGCTGGCGATCGCACGCGCGCTCATGACGAATCCTGAGCTCCTATTAATGGATGAGCCAACCGAGGGTCTGGCGCCGCTCTTGGTTCGCGAGGTCGGCCGCGTCATTGAGAATCTGAAATCTCAAGGGTTATCGATCTTGCTCGTAGAGCAGAACCTGCCGCTCGCGCTGCGAGTGTCAGACCAGGTTCACGTACTCTCGCGGGGCCGGATCGTGCACTCCGGCTCGTCGCAGGCGCTCTGGGAAAGCGAGGAGATTAAGAGCAAGTACCTCGGCCTCTAGGAGGAGAGCCTGGATGAAACGAATCGGCATCATCGGCGTCGGCCTTCTCGGCAGCTCGGTAGCTGCGCGTCTGCTCAAATGGGATTTCGAAGTTAAAGGCTACGATACGCGCCCGGAGCAAATTAGAGCGCTTTGCGCTCAGGGGCTCATTGCAGCTGGGAGTATCGCCGAAGTCGCGGCGGATACCGACGCGGTCTTCACGATCCTGCCGTCGATTGAGAGTGTCGAGACAACGATGATCGGCACAGGGGGGCTGATCGAGATTGCGCCGCCCGATTGCACACTGATTCAAATGAGCACTATCTCCCCCAAGCTGACGCGACGTCTCGGAGCGGCGGCGGCGGCCAAAGGGATGGGGTTTCTCGATGCGCCAATGAGCGGGACGAGCGCGATGGTCGAGCGCGGCGATTGCGCGATCTTTGTGGCGGGTGACCGCGCACGGGCGGATGCTTGCCGGCCCATCTTCGATGCCATTGCCAAGAAGACCGTCTACGTGGGCGCTGTGGGCATGGCTTCCCTCGCGAAGCTTGCCACCAATCTCCTTGTCGGGCTTAATACCGCCGCGCTGGCAGAAGCGTTCGTGCTCGCAGCGAAAGGCGGTCTGGCCCCAGCCGCGTTGCTCGCACTTCTGAAAGACAGCGCGGCCGACTCAAAGATGCTCGAGATCCGCGGGCCGCTCATGGCGAGCCATCGCTTTGATCCGCAGATGAAAATTGATCTCTTCTTGAAAGATTTTAAGCTTATGCTGGAGGAAGGACTGCGCCTCGGAGTTCCGTTGCCGCTGACTAGTATCACGCAACAGTTGGCCACAGCCGCCGCGGCGGCGGGACGAGGTGAAGAAGATCTGGCTGCCATCATAACCACCTTGGAACGGCTTGCGGGATTGTCGGATCTTTCATCGATGAAAAAAAATTGACAGGAGGCTTGTATGCAAAAAAGATTTGCCATCGCCGCTTTGGCTCTGATCGTTCTTTTTAGTATCTTGCCGGCCGAAGCGCAGAAAGAGCCGATCAGGGTTGGCTTTATGTCCTCTCTTACGGGCCCGCTCTCACCTAACGGCAAGGACATGTTGAACAGCTTCGAGCTTTTCCTTGAAGAGCAAGGCGGGAAGTTGGCCGGCCGAGAAGTGAAGCTGATCACCGAGGACGATGCTGGAAACCCCGGCACCGGCCTCACGAAGCTCCGGGGGATGGTAGAAGGACAAGGAATTCAACTCCTCGTTGGTCCTCTGTCAGCGGCTGTTGGCTACGCCATCCGTGACTATATCGACAGCAACAAGCTGCCGGCTATTTTTCCGATCGTATCGGGTGAGGACATTACCCAGCGCAAGCGCAGCCCATACATCGTGCGCACCGGCTGGTCCAGTGCTCAGCCGTCTCATCCCTTCGGCAAATGGGTTTATGATAACCTCAAGTACCGTCGGATTGCGATCATCGGCTATGACTTTGCCTTCGGCTGGGAAGTGGCCGCAGGATTTCACCGCACCTTTGAAGAGTCGGGTGGTCAGATCGTGCAAAAACTCTGGCCGCCTCTCTTTACCACCGACTTTGGTCCTTATATTTCTCAACTCAAGCGCGACGTGAACGCTATTTACGCGGTTTTCTCAGGGGCCGACGCGCTGCGCTTTGCCAAACAGTATGAAGATGCCGGCCTCAAGGCTCGTCTGCCGCTGATCGGAGGCGGTACATTTACAGACGAGCACGTGCTTCGAACCATGGGCGACGAGGCGCTGGGAGTCATCACGGCGCTGCACTACTCCGCTGCGCTGAACAATCCGGTGAATCGGAAATTCGTGCAGGCTTACGAGACGAAATTCAAGCAGGCGCCCTCGTACTACTCTGAAGGCACGTACGTGGCGGGGCTCCAGCTCAAGCGCGCGCTTGAAGCCATTGGTGGAGAAGCCGAAAATCGTGAGCGCCTTATCGGAGCTCTGCGCAAGGTGGAGCTCGCCGATACTCCTCGTGGACCCATTCGGTTCGACGACTACGGTAATCCGATTCAAAACATTTACGTCCGCAAGGTGGAACGGGTTAGCGGCCGGCTCCAGAATACCGTCATTCATACATTCGAGAAGGTGTCGCAGTTCTGGACGTACAAGCCCGAGGAGTATCTGAAGAATCCGGTGTACGACAGAAACTTTCCGCCGTGTAAGTATTGCTAGCCTATCGTCCGGCTGAGTTCGCGGAGGTTTGATGCTACGGCAAACTTCCGTGGCCCGACTGACTGCGGAGGCGCCATCCAGAGCGGAGCAAGGGACCGAGGCAGGCTTACTCCTCGATGCGGGAACTATTTCCACGCGGCATCGTCTGTCCAGCGTTCCAGCTTGGCCAATGCGGCGTTCGCCAGCGTCACGCTACCCAGTGAGCCCGGGGTCAAGGCGCGCGTCGTTCTTTGGACGGCCCGATGAGTTCGATCATGTTGCCGTCCGGGTCACGGACGAAAAGCTGGCGCAGGCCAGTGGGCGTTTCCGCAAAATCGTAAAACGGCAGGCCGCATGCTTGGAGCCGGGCGTACGTGTCATCGGCATCCTCCACGGCAAGGGCGAAGTGTGGATCGCGTGTGTCAAACCGTGCTCCATCGACCGGTCGCGGGGGCATCTCCTCCTTGACGGACAGATGAAGCGAGAGGCCGGCGCCCAGCTCATACCATACTCCGGGGAAGCCAAAGTTCGGTCGAGCAATCTCGCGAAGGCCGAGGACATCACGATAGAACGCCTGGGCTCGTTGGAGGTCCGTCACGGTCAGGCTGAGGTGGCTAACAGTCTTGAATGGCAACATGCGTGCACCTCACTTGATAGGCGAACGAAGATTTTGACTAACCATCCGTCGGCAACTTCTCAGTTGAGGATCAAGGACGTAGGCAAATCATCCTATTCAGAGGTGGAAAAAGTGTCAAGGCAGTCTGAATCCCCACGCTGTCTTCAGTACAGCCAATAGCGCTATGTGGCGATCGAAGGTCCCATTGACAGCAGTAGCAGGCGGGTAATACAAAAAATGCGCAAGTATTGTTGAGGTGGAAATGGCGCAGCTCATCGATCTCTCTGTTGCGGTGAACTCAAACACCGCCGAAATCAGTTTGGATCAGGTCATCGGCGAGGCGAAGATCGATTGAGGGAGGCTATTTAGATGATGGAGCATCGGTCTGAAATAAGAGACGGCATGCGCATCGAATGGAACGTGCCAATCACGATGGACGACGCTGTCATCCTGCGCGCCGATATCTTTCGGCCGATCTCCGAGGAAAATTACCCCGTTATCCTTAGCTACGGTCCGTACGCGAAAGGACTCGCCTTTCAAGACGGCTATCCGAACCAGTGGCAGCGCATGACCGAACAGCACCCGGATGTTGCCGCCGGCTCGACCAATAAATTCCAAAGCTGGGAAGTCGTCGATCCGGAAAAGTGGGTGCCGGAGGATTACGTCTGCATACGCGTCGATTCGCGCGGCTGCGGTTCTTCTCCCGGATATATCGACCACTTCTCACCGCGCGAGACGAAGGATTTTTACAATTGCATCGAGTGGGCTGGCACGCAGCCATGGAGCAACGGTAAAGTGGGTCTCAACGGCATTTCTTACTATGCCATCAACCAGTGGCATGTGGCTTCGCTTCAGCCGCCCCACCTTGCTGCAATGTGCATCTGGGAAGGCGCGGCCGACTGGTATCGCGACATGACGCATCACGGTGGCATTCTCTGCAGCTTCTGGGCGAACTGGTACGACATGCAGGTAAAGACCGTGCAGAATGGACTTGGCGAGCGCGGCCCGTGCAGCCGTGTTACCGGTGAGCCTGTCTGCGGATCCGAAACGCTATCGGAGAAAGAGCTGTTAGGAAATCGCTGTGATCTCGGCAACGAAATCCTTGTCCATCTCCTCGACGATGATTACCACAAGGCCCGCTCACCTATGTGGTCGAAGGTGACGGTGCCGTTTGTCTCGGCAGGAAATTGGGGCGGCCAGGGTCTGCATCTACGCGGTAACGTCGAGGGCTTCGTGCGCGCAGAATCGAGCCAGAAGTGGCTTGAGCTGCATGGATTAGAGCACTGGACGCACTTCTATACCGATTACGGGAGAATGCTGCAGCAGCGTTTCTTCGACTATTTTCTGAAAGGCATCGACAACGGCTGGAACAGACAGCCGCGGGTTCGGCTGCAAGTTCGGCACATCGATAAGTTCGTCGAGCGCATGGAAAACGAGTGGCCCATCCAGCGCACGCACTGGACGAAATTCTATCTCAATGCGGTTGATCGCAGCTTGAGCTGGAGTCCGGTTGGCGCCGAGGGAAAAATTGAGTTCGCCGCCATCGGTGACGGGGTCACGTTTCTTTCACCGGCACTGGCGCACGAAACAGAGATCACCGGACCTTCCACGGTCAAGCTGTTCGCCTCATCCTCGACGTCGGATGCCGATATCTTCATAGTGCTGCGCGTATTTTCTTCCGACGGCGAGGAGGTCGTATTCCAGGGCGCCATCGATCCTCACACTCCCGTGGCTCAGGGCTGGCTCCGGGCTTCGCATCGGAAGCTCGATCCGGAATTAAGCACTCCGTACAGGCCGTATCACACGCACGACGAGAAGCAGCCGCTGCGATCCGGCGAGGTCGCCGAGATGGATGTGGAGATCTGGCCCACGTGCGTCGTCGTGCCAGCCGGCTATCGGATCGGTCTCACCGTACGCGGCAAGGATTACGAATATCCAGGGCCGAGCGGCGGCCGCATTGCGAGCTTCAAGAATGAGCTAAGAGGATGCGGACCTTTCCTTCACAATGACCCGCGCGATCGGCCGCCAGAAATTTTTGCCGGCAAGACAACGCTACACACGGGTCTGGGCCGACATTGCTATCTTCTTCTTCCGATTATCCTGCTTCAACAGTAGCTTCTCAGAGCTAATTAGATTCCATTATTCGTCGACCCAAATCATTTTTAACGACTACCACTGTGGATCGGATTGTTCGAGAGAACGTCTCTGGGCTTAATCTTCTCACCACTCTTCATTGACGACGCCACAGTGCGTGCGTCCGGCAATCCTTGACTCGCTAGGGCAGGGCGCATCGGCTCAAGCGGATGGCGCCGCACGCTATGCGATGTTCGACGGTAATCCCAGAGGACTTCTTCAGAGTCGGTCAAAGAGGCGAAACCAGGTTTCTTATCACACGCTGACAACGCCAAAGCTTCCTTTTGCGTTTGAGCCAGATGCAGCACGTCCCAAAGCGCGGTGCGGCGCCCACGCGCCAATTGAAAATCTCAATTGGCTTGGAGTCTAATCCTGTGAATCGTGAGGCAGGAAGAGATTTTGCGGAAGGTATCGAGACAACGAGTGGTGTATCAAACGCATGATCAAACCGATGCAGCAGTGAGGACACGGACTATGGCGCAAACTGGATACAAGGGCAAACGTGTTGAAGTCGAGATAAACACCGACACTTACAAGATCAGAGGAATGCTTTTTATCCCGCTCGCAGGTGAAGGCGGTTACAGTTTCCGGCTCTCAGACTTCTTAAATAATTCCGGCAAGCATTTTCTCGCGTTGACCGATGTTAAAGTCGAAGCGCTACCGGACCCCGAGGTGAAATGGGACGCGCCGTTCCTCGTCGCAGTCAACAAAAGCGTGATTACGATGATCCGGGCGATTAAGGAGTGACGTGATTTTATTGAAGCGTCGATCAATTCAATCCTGCGGCAAAATCTCTCGATTTTCGGAGGAAGCGAGGGCATTTCGACTATCGTAAGAAGTGAATATTTTGGTCACGCAATTGCGTCGAATTTTTACTTGGTTATTTTCCTTCGCCGACGAGGATAAACGGTGTCCAGAATCGGGAAACGCGATCGCTACTGCGGCGGAGCTTCCCGACTCAGAGTGTTGAGGCACATATGAAATGCGAGAAATTATCAGCGAGCGAACGAAGTAGGCGGGCTCTGGAAAGTGATCATATCCGTGCGGCTCAAGGTTGAAGCTTTCGCCTTTAGCGGCTCGTTGGTGGCGTTCGCGCTGTTCTGATTCAATATTTGGAAGAGGCCGATGGCCACTTCATAGTCCGTCGCGGCTAAGCTGGCATCTGCGGGTACAACAACAGTGTAACCCCGCAGTGTTGCTCCAACTGATGTATAGAGCACGGAGCCGCTGATCTTCCAGCCGGTAAGAACCACCGTTGTAATCCCCTTGGCCTTCAGCGTCTTGTCGAGGTCGGTGTTATAGAATCTGTCCTGACCTTGTGATGCAATGAAAGGATCGCCCGGCGCAGGAACCACTTCCGGCAGCCACTTTGAGATGTTCGCGGCCTGAGTAGAGTATACGACGAACACACCAGCCTTCCTTGCCTGCGCCAGCAGCGAGGCAACGGCCGGCACCATTACCTCGGTGCATTTTGGCTGGTTTTTGCAAATCGGATCGATCATGTCGGACACAAGCAACGCCGTTGTCGCGGGTTTGAGATCAACTCGGACCGGGTC
>DASWCL010000211.1:0-14072 GCA_036390135.1 Binatia bacterium | reverse complement strand
AGAAAAATTGAAGGAATTCTGATGCCGATGCCGGTGGGGTTTAAGCACGACGGCGCCATCGATCACGCGGCGACGGATGCGATCATCGATTTTTACTTGAATGCCGGGGTGCACGGCTTCTTCCCGTTGGGCACCCACGGGCAAGGCATGGTGATGGAAATCGACGAGCGCAAAAAAGTGGCCGAGCAGATCGTCAATCGCGTCAAGGGTCGGGTGCCCGTCGTGATGCATATCGGCACGGCGAATACGCTGTCTTCCATCGAACTTGCAAAACATGCCGCGAGTCTTGGCGTTGACGCCGTCGGCGTCGTGCCACCCTATTATTATCCGCACGATGACTGGGAGGTATACGCGCACTACAAGGCGATCGCCAAATCGATTCCCGGCGTGCCGATGTTCATCTATGACAACACCGAAACCACCTGGGTCGAGATCACGCCGGCCAAAGCCAACAAGATCATCGAAGCCATCGCGCCGAATCCCTTGGCGGGCATCAAAGTCTCTTTCATCGCTTTCGACAAACTGCTGGGCTACGTTTATCAATTGCCGAAAAGCGTCGGCGTTTTTCCCGGCGGCATCTTTTCTCTCTATAGCGGTTACTCTGTCGGCGTGCGCGGCGCGATTCATCCGCCATCGACACCCTTTCCCGAGACCTGCGTGAAAATGTTCGAGGCGCTCAAATCGGGCGACTTAAAGGCCGCGCAAAAGGAACACGATCTGCTTACGCGCCTGATGCAAGTGGTTGGCAAGTATCTACGCACGCACGGCCGCGGCGTTTTCTGCGAACTAATGAAGCTGCGTGGCTTGCCGGTGGAACGCTTCCCGCGCTGGGAGACGCCGCCGTTCACGGAAAAAGACCAGGCGGATCTCAAAGAAGGGTTGGCGAACGCCGGCTACGCGCTCTGATTCAACCGTAGTCATGACAAAAGACACGTCAGATCTAGAAATCGGTAAAAAGCTTTCTCCCGCCGAGGCGAAAGCTTTTACCGACGAGATCAAACACCGCATGTATGCGCTGTGGAACCGAAAGATTTTCGGCGGTGAGTTCATGCGCGCGCTTGAAGCCGGCACGCTGCCGTTCGAGACGATCAAACTCTTTTGGCGCAACTGGTACAGCTACCCGGTGGAAATCAACAATTTTCATTTGATCATTTACCAGCGCCATCAGGGAATCTTTGCGCGCCATCGTGACTTGCTCGCACCTTATGTCGGCAAGATCAGCGACGAGCTCGTGAATCCGAGCATTCCGGGACATATCCAAGTCTTGATCAAGCAGGGCGAAGCTTTCGGCGTCTCGATCGATGAGATGATCAACTGTCAGGTTTACGCTGAGTGCCGTGCTTTGACCGAATTTGCCCGCGGCTTGGTTTACGAAGGCAGCATGATCGAGTGGTGGGCGCGCTCGCTCAACGAAGAGATGTTCGGTCACTGGGCGAAGCGTTGGCGCGAAGCGCTATTGAATAAATATAAAATCAAAAACGCCGACTTGCATTACTTCCAAGTCCACGAAGAAGCCGATCTGCATGAACATCTCGACGGCTTGATGGCGCACGGCCAAGTCGCACGGATGATTTTCGAGCGCCTGCTTCAGGATGGCAACACGTGGTATCGCCCCGGCTGGGGTCCTGAGTATTGCTGTTTGACCAACGCTGAATACGTGGCGCTCTTCCATGACGGCATCTACAAACATTCGAAAGCGCTGGGGCAGTTCTGAAAATGGCAAATGGAGAATTGAGAATGGAAAATGGAAAACGAGACGAGACGAATCTCCGCGAGCTAATTATCCATTATCCATTTTCAATTCTGCATTCATAACCATGCCATTCAACGATCTGCGTGAATTCATCGACGCCGCACAGAAACTCGGCCAAGTAAAAGAGATTCACGGCGCCCACTGGAACCTGGAGATCGGCGCGCTCACGGAGATGTTCGCATTCAAAGAGCCGTCGCCCATGGTGCTCTTCGATCAGATCCCCGATTATCCACGGAACTTTCGCGTCGTTTCGAATATCGTCAGCAATCCGGTGCGTTCCGGGCTAACCGTCGGCATGGCGGCGGATGCGACGCCGATCGAGCTCGTGGCGCGCTGGAAAGAGCTTCTCAAAAACGTCAAGCCGATAGCACCGCGAGTGGTTTCGCGCGGGCCGATTTTGGAAAATCTGAAGAGCGGCGACGAGATCGATATGACGATCTTTCCCGCGCCGCACTGGCACGAGCTCGACGGCGGTCGTTACATCGGCACTGCGGACTGCGTGATCACCGGCGAACCGGAAGAAGGCGGTTGGGTCAATATCGGGATTTACCGCGTGCAGGTGCACAACAAGAATACGCTCGGCCTCTACGTTTCACCGGGCCATCATGCGCGCATCATGCGCGAGAAATACTGGGAAAAAGGCAAAAGTTGCCCCGTCGTCGTCACCTTCGGCCAAGACCCGCTGTTGTTTTTAGTCGCGGGACAGTCGCTGCCCTACGGCATGTCCGAGCTCGATTACTGTGGCGGCCTGCGCGGGGCGCCCGTCGAGGTCATCCGCGGAGAAGTTACCGGCTTGCCGATTCCCGCGACCGCGGAAATCGCCATCGAAGGCGAAGTGCCGCCGCCCAAAGAACAAGTTCACGTCGAAGGTCCGTTTGGAGAATGGCCGGGGTATTACGCGCATGGCGCGGCGGACGAACCGGTGATTCGCGTGAAGAAACTCTACTATCGCAACGACCCGATCATCGCCGGCGCGCCGCCCCTCAAGCCGCCGTTCATCACCTTCGGCGTGCCGATCGGCGCGGCGGCGATCTGGAACTATTTAGAGAAAGCCGACGTGCCGGATGTCAAAGGCGTGTGGTGTTACGTCGGCGGCTCTGCCGCCGCGGGCGGCGCGCCGTTTATCATCGTCTCGCTGAAGCAGCGCTATCATGGCCACGCGCAGCAAGCCGCCATTGCCGCGCTCGGTTCGCGCGCGGGCAATTATCACGGCCGCTTCGTTATCGTAGTTGACGACGACATCAATCCGTCAGATATGAAAGAAGTGATTTGGGCGGTTTCGACGCGCTGCGACCCGAAAACGGCGATCAGCATCATCGACGGCTGCTGGAGCACGCCCCTCGACCCAGCGATGCATCCCGATCAGCGCGACGCCGGCAACTTTGTCAATAGCCGCGCGATTCTCAACGCTTGTCGTCCGTACGCGTGGCGCGATCGTTTCCCGCCGGTCAACGCGCTCAGCCCGGAGCTCAAACAAAAGATCAGCGATAAGTGGAAGAAGGAACTCGCCTGAATTTTCTCTTGGTTATAAGCTTCCGCCGCGTTTAAACCTGCCGCGTTCGTCCCAACTTTTCTTGCTTCGGCGAGGATTACATGGCACCATACGCGGATGGAATTTCTCTGGGATCTCTTTCATCGCATTTACGACGTTGAATCTCTCGTGCGGGTCGGCGGCGTTGCCGGACTCACGGCGATCGTTTTTATCGAAACCGGTTTGCTCGTCGGCTTCTTTTTACCGGGGGACTCGCTGCTGGTGACCGCCGGTCTGTTCGCGGCGCGCGGCGACCTGGAAGTGGCGTACCTGCTGGTCGCTTTGAGTCTGGCGGCGATTGCCGGCGACACCGTCGGTTACAATATCGGCGCCCGCGCCGGTCCCAAGCTCTTCAGCCGTCCGGACTCTTTGCTCTTTAATCGCAAACATCTCATCACCACCAAAGAGTTTTACGAGCGCCACGGTCCGTTCACCATCGTGATCGCGCGATTCATACCGATTCTGAGAACTTTCGCGCCCGTGGTTGCCGGCATCGGCGCCATGCAGTATCGCCGTTTTATCTCCTACAACGTTGTCGGCGGGATCGGCTGGGTCTTAACCACCGTGCTCGGCGGTTATTTTCTCGGTCAAATCGTTCCGAACATCCATGACCACATTCACAAAGTCATCGTCGTCGTCATCGTTCTCTCGCTTCTGCCCGCCATCATCAAGTTTGCCCGCGAGAGATGAAGCCGGGGGTGCGTCCGCAGCGATAAGCCAGACCTCTCTCTCCATGCAATACAGCTTATCGGGCTACTGAATTTTGCTGCAGCTTCGATTGCGCGCCGCCAAGTCGTTTCAGCCGAACCTCTCTGCGGCCGAGGCGCGGCGCGGCGTTTACAGATTTCACGCGCATTTTTTCAAGCACGCCGCGCCGCAGGTAACTCGGGTCGAAATTCAACGCTTCACAGATATTCAAAAATGAAAAGGGCTCCTTCTCGTCTTGCTCAAAGAGCCAGTCGTGGGCGTCACGAAAAAGCTTCTCCCGCAGTGGAATCGGTTCTTCGCAATATTTCAAAATGCATTCGATGGCGTCGGAAAGAATCGCCAGCATCAGCTCCTTTTCCGGCAACAAGTTACGGCCCCGGGTGAAAATTTCCAGGAACTGATCAGGCGCAACGACATCGCCTTCAAAGAGTCGTCCGCTATTTTCCATGTTTTCCCCTTCTTCTAGCCGATCGGCTTTCGGCAGTCGTCAGCGATTAATACGGGTTTTCCACCCCACGGCTTCACACTGAGCGAATCACGGGAGGTGTCAGTAGTTTTGGAAGATCACAGACGGGAGCCGCGCGCTAGCCACGATGTGGGATCCGGAGGGCTCCCGCGGTTCACGAGAAAGAAAACAGGTTGAGCTAAATGCGGCAGACTTCCTGGTAGCGCAAAATATCTTGGCTGGCCCATCGCGAGTTAGCCAACCGCTCGCGCGCTATCATCGGCGGCGGCGCAAATGGAACCTTGTATAGGCAGGAACTAAGAATGAACTTGGTGACGATCTTTTCCCGCGGCGACCAATTGACAATGCCGTCGGGATATCCGGTATCACCGGCGTCTTCAACCGGATCGAGCGACGTATACGAAGCCTCAAATTGGAGCGTGATCGAAAAGTCTTTTTTGGAGACGTCTGCGTAGACGTCAAAGGTAGCCGCCGTAATGACGAGAAGGCACAACAGGGCTCCGAGCAGGCGCCTGAACATGATACAACCGATCCTATTCATCGGTTGTATGATTGTCAATTGCTATTTATAAAACTGCCAAAAAAGACCCAGGGCTTCGTTCGGCGAGTCGAACGCTTGTCGAAGGACGAGCTTGATGAAAAATGATTCTGACGATCATCGCGATCTCCGCGGCCGACGTGCCGGAGATGGCTCCGAGCACCTACCGATTTTTTTCCACCGGCGGCATCCGCGATGGAATACCTTCTTTCTTAAGCTCCGCCTCATAGATAGCGCGAATTTCCGGTGGCTCATCCTCGTGTTCGAGCAAATGACCGCCCTCGTGCTCGCTCAAGTTCGGGCGCCACGGATGGCCGACTTGGCGCAGCCCGCGGCGCAGCGCCAGATGGCGCGCGGCCTCTTTGCTCGTCGTAAAGTGATGGTGATACCAGCCTTCCGGCGGCACCAGCAAGCTGCCCGGTTGCCAATCGACCCGCACCATTTCCTTTTCCCTGCCGGGATACCACATGAGCGAATAACCCCTGCCCGCGATCACGATGACCTGTGCCCCCGGGCCGTGGCGGTGAGCCTTTTTATATGTGCCGGACTCGACGGCCATAATGTGACCGACCATAGAGTTACCGGAAAGATGAATTCCCAATCGGCTAAAGCCGATGCCGCGCTCGGGGTGCGGGTCGAGCGTGACCGCGCGCAAGTCCGGTATAAAATTCACTATGCGATCTTCCTGCTCGCCCGGTTTCATCTCGCTGCTGAAAAAATCCTTCTGGCCTGAAAAACGGTCGGTGAACTCGTAGGGCACGTTAAAGACGAAGTCCGGAGAATTATAGACGTTCATAATGAGCGGCAGGTTGTTGGCCGTGGCGAAACGCACGGGCTCGCTGGCCGAGCCGTTGTGATGCTGGTGTCGCACGTTGAGGGGCGGCGAGAAGAGACTTCCCGGCTGCCACTCCAAGGTCATCGGATCCTTGCTCTGATCGGGCCAGAATTGTGTCGCGCCCCGACCCGAAAGAATCAGCACTTGCTCTTCGTACATGTGACGCACCGGTTGGAGGCTTTTCCCCGGCGGAATTTCGCCGATCATGACGCCGACAAAACCTTGGGAACCCTCGAGGTGGCAATAGGCCGCGGGCCCGCCCCAACGCTCCCAGTATTTGAGCGGCGCGGTTTTCAGATCGCCGACGCCATAACCGGTGATGACCGCGAGCCCGTCCTTTTCACAGAATTCGAGAAACGCCGATTTACGGGCGTATCTTTTGACTGACGCTTCATCTAATGGCATACGAGCACCTCAGAGGATCAAATGAATCCCAACGCATTTGTTACTAGAAAAACCAATCGCGCCATTACCCCGATCTACTCGCGGATGCCCACTTGCCCGCCGAGAGCGCGCGCAAAGAGGGCCGCGGCAACGACCAGACCGACGATGATGACCGCAACCACCGTGGCTTTTTCGAATTCTGCGCCCGCGGCAAAATCAAGCATCAGCAGCGAGAGCGTGCGCGACTTGCCAGAGCCGAGCAGGACGACGGTGCTGATGTCGCGCGCCGCGGATATAAATCCGACCAAGCCGACGGTGATCATCGCCGGCATAATCAGCGGAAAAATCACGCGCCGAAGCGTATGGAGCCAAGTGGCGCCGCAGACCTTCGACGCCTCTTCCAAGTCGCTGCCGAGCTGAATGAGCACGCTCTTAATCATTTGCGTGCCAAATGGCATGCTCTTGATCACCATGGCGATCATCAAGAGATAAATCGTGCCGTAGATCGGCAAAAAGATTTTTGTCTGCAGGAAAGTCCAAAGCAACGCGACGCCCAGGAGTATGCCGGGAATCGACCAGGGCAACCAAGAGAGAAAATCGAGCAACCAGCGGCCGCGATACTGGGACTTCACGATGACGTAAGCGATCAGGGCATAAAAAAGTATGCCGACGACGCCGGAGCCCAGTCCAACGGCCAAGGTGTTCCACAACGAGCGCGTCAAAACCGGATCGCTCAACGTCGCGCGCCAATTGTCCAACGTCCACGGATCGGGAATATTAAAAAATCCGAACAGCTTCATAAACGTCCCTGCCACCAGCAAGATGGTAGGGAGCACCGTGATCACCAGCGCAAAACTAAAGACCAAGGCAAACGCCGGATAGCGCCACCGGCCAAGGCGCATGGATCGAATGCTGAATCCCCGCCCGGTGATCGTGGCGTAATTGCGCTTGCCGATATAGCGACGCTGCATCGCGACCATAAACATGAGCAGCACCAAAAAAATCGTGCTGAGCGCCATAGCAGGGGCAAATTGCGGCGGCTCCCAGGTCACCAGCTCGTGGATCTTGGTCGAGAATACTTGCAGTCCGATCGGGGTGCCAAGCAATAGCTCGATCTCGAAGGCTTCCAGCGATCGGATAATGCCGAGAATCGTCGACACCAGAATCGCCGGCATCATCACCGGGATGAAAATATGGAAAAACGTGTGGCGGCCGCTGGCGCCGGAGATATGGGACGCTTCTTCAAGGGCCGCGTCCAAATTGCGAAATGCCGGAGCCAACAACATCACTTTCACCGCGACGGTGCCACCGAGATGCGCCCAGACGATGCCCCAGAACGAATAGATATTGAACAGCGGCTGCTTGACGATGCCCAGCCCCTCGAGCGCCTGATTGAATAGGCCGTACTTGGGATCAAGCAGCAGGATCCATCCCATCGTTTGTGGCAAGGCAGGCAAGAAAAACGACAGCCAAAACAGAAACTCCAAGGTTCCCTTGAGCGGGATGTCAGTGCGGGCGATGAGCCACGCGAAGTAGGAGCCGACGAGCAGCGCAATCGCCTGGCGCGCCGCCGCCAGTGTGAACGTATTGGTGATCGCCTTGATGATGCCCGGCGTAGTGAACGCTTTCACCCAACCTTCCAGACCCCAAACGACCGGTTGCCCCGGCCGCGCGGTTTGAAAGCTATTGAAAATCATCAAGCACAATGGCGTGAGCACCAGGAAAGCGACGACCAACAGGAGCACGGTCATCAAAAGCGATGGCAGATAGAAAGAAAAAGTCGATGGCTGCCACGGCCGTTCGAAAGCCACCGGTGGGCGCATGACGCCTGTTTTGTCACTCATGATCGAACCCGCGCTGCTACGCATTTATACGGGGGCTTAAAGAATTGGTCAATCGTCGTTCGCCGCCGCGTCATAATTCCTGGCCGGCGCGATGCCTTTTTGCGCCAGCTCCTTTTCGTAGGTTCGGCGAATAGCCGGATCTTCATCGTCGTATTCGATCAGCGTGCCGCCCTGCTTCACCGACGTGTAAACGCCGGCGCGAATCGCCGCGACGCGAATGCCGAGGGGAAATTTTTGGCTGCCACAGCGCAGCGCCAATTGCAGCGCGGGCTCGACGCCCGTGTTGAAGTGCTGATGAAACCAGTTCGTCGGCGGGCTAAAGACGCTGCCCGGCGCCCAATCGACGCGCACGACCTCGTCACCGAACCCGTTCTCATACGGCCGCGTTCCCAGATGGTTCGGCCACATGAGCGAATAACCTTCGGAGCGCAGGATGACGAGCACGGCGCCGCCACCGTGAAAATGAGCCTTGTGATAGCGCCCCACCGGCCACTCGGCCAGGTGACCGATCAGTGTGTTGTTCGAGATCTCGAACTGCGTCAAATTTACGCCGGTGCCCTTTTGCTCTTGAGCATCGAGCAGCGCCTTGCGCGCATCGGGAATAAAATTGGTTTCCCAAACCCATTGGCGGTTGTTGCTCGCCAAATAGCGCTCGTTGCTCGGCTCGAAATAGCCCGCTTCGCCGTCGTAACGGTCGTTGAAGGAAAAGTCGCTGTTAAACACGAACTGCTCGTTGTGGTAATGATCCAGCGCCATAGGCGCCGTAGTGATCGCCAGAAAAATCGCCGGCTCGTCGGCGTAATTCATCAAGCGGTGCAACGTGTTCATCGGCGGCGAGAACAAACTACCGGTTTGCCATTGAATATTGTGCGGCACCCGGTCGCGCTGCTGGATTTCCGCCACGCCTTCGCCTTGCAGGATAAAAATAACCTTCTCGTACAGATGGCGCTCGGGCTCGGTCGACGTTCCCGGCGCCAGCTTGCCGACGTAAACGCCCGTGATCCCCTCCAGACCGCGGAGCTGCAGATAGGCGCCCTGGCAACCCAAGCGTTTCCAAGGCTTGAGCTGCAAGTTGCGCACGTCGCTGACGCCGTAGCCGTCGACGACCGGCACGCCTTCCTTTTCCATGAACCGTTCGTAATAGGTCCGCGCCCGGGGACGCGCCGCACCGATTTTAACGACTTTAGAATCCATATTCTTTCCATCTCCTTTTGAGTTTCTCAGTCATTGCATCCGAGATCGCTGTGCCTACCGCTGGATAACGGTTGCCGCCGTACTGCTCTTGCGGCTGCAGTTGCCAATTGACCGTCGCGTCGATCAAGACGCGCGTCCAGGAGCCATGTCCATACTTAACCGAATTCCGATCTTCCAACGGCACGCTCGGATCGAGCATCGAGCCGCTGGTGCCGCCGAAAAAAGAAATATCGCCCAAGCCCGCATTGACGCGATAACATAGCGCCCACTCGATCGCTTCCCAATCGTGAATGTCGATATCGTCATCGACGACAATCACGTGCTTGGCGGCATAATTTCCCAGGTGACAGCCCCAAAGCGCGGTGGCGACTTGCTGCGCGTGGCCGCGGTGGGATTTGCGAATTTGCACGCGCATGGTTTCCGGCCATTTGCCGCGCCACACCCCGGTAATGTTCGGCACGCCGGCTTGCTCGAGATAGTGCCACGCCATCGCTGAAAACGTCGCCGGCGTCCAAGTGGTGCCTTCGTTGGTTCGACCCGGGCTCGCGCCGGTCAAGCAACCATGAAAAATCGGATCGTTGCGATACGTAATGCACTCGACGCGAATGGTATGCTTGGGCGATTTGCTGCCGCCGTAATAACCGGGATACTCACTGAACGGACCTTCGAGCGTGAACGTGGTCGGATCAGCAGAAACATAACCCTCCAGGACGATCTCCGCGCTGGCCGGCACCAGGAGATCGCTCAGCTCGCATTTGACCAGTTCCACCGGCGCGCCGCGCAGAGAGCCGGCCATCTCATATTCGGGGTAATTCACCGGCGTCGATGCCGCGACGAAAAGGCTCTGATCCCAGCCGATCACGACCGCCACGGGCATTTCCTGCCCGCGGCTTTTATATTTACTGAAGTGTTTGCCCCAGCCTTGCGTCATGGCAAGCAGAACACCGATGGTGTTCTTGCCCGTGATCATGCCACGGTAAGTCCCGCCGTTTAGCAATCCCGTGTCCGGATCGCGCGTAATCACCGTTGCCGAAGTCATGATATAACGCCCACCGTCCAGCGGATTCCATTTCGGCACCGGAAAGGCACCTAAATCGACGGCGTCACCGCGGACGATATTTTCCTTCACCGGCCCCTTGCCGACCATCACCGGTTTTAGCGGCCGCGAAAACCGTTCTTTGAAGATCGGCACCAAATCGCGGTAGGAAGTCGATTCCGGCACGCCGATGAAGCGGCATACACGCTCCCTGGTTCCCGTGCCGTTGGTGAACAATCGCCGGCACAGAGTGTTTTTGTGATCTTTGATGTTTTCAAAAAATAGCGCCGGACCGGACTGACTCGACACTTCGCGCGTGATTGCGCCGAGCTCTTCGTCCCAATCGACCTCGGCGCCGATCCGCTGCAAATCTTTTCTCTCTTCCAAGTCGTCGATCCAGTCGCGTAAATCGTCGAATGCCACGTCGATTCCCCTCACGTATGAGCTGTCAATGCTTCGATTCGTTCCGACTCAGTACCACAGTGCCTAATCGCTGAAGTATTGGAGTGCTGCAGTATTGCGTTCCGGAACAAACACTCCATCACTCCAATACTCCAACACCCCACTCTCATGACCCCAGCAGCTTACGGGCCACCGCCGCCGCCGGCTCTCGGATTTTATTGATCTTCTCTTCGGATTGGTTTTCCAGCTTGTAGAACTGATCGAGGGTCAGAAAATCCTTGCCGGATATGACGCCGAATTCTTTCAGCCATTTGGTTTCCACATCCAAGCGGCGTGTGCCGACGCCCATGCCGCGCGCGAAAACCTCTTGACCGTCATGACTGAGCAGCCAATTGATAAAAACCTTGGTTGCATTCGGATGCGGCTGCTTCTTAAACACGATGAGATGCCCATAGCCGCCGCTGACGTAAAGCCCTTCCGTGGGTACCGCAAGGGGCACAACCGGAAGATTAACTTTGATAAACGGGTAAAATTCCGAATAACCGATGCCCGAAGTAATAGCGATTTTGCCCTTGGCTAAATTCTCCGCGAGCAACCGCAGATCCCGGGTGATGAAAAGCTTTTGCGCGACCAACCGCTTCAGGTATTCTTCGCCTTTAATGTAATGCATGTACGACCACATCGATGAGCCCGAGCCCGGCGTGCGCGGATCGCTGATGCCGATCTTGCCCTGCAATTTCGGACTCAGTAGATCGTCGAAGGATTTGAATTCGCCAGCTTTGTATTCATTCGGATTCGTCCACAGACTGACCGTCTGGTAGGCGACGAAGTTGTAGATGAAGCGCTTGGCGTTATCGATGTAGATGTGGCCGCCCCACCACTGCTTAGGATCCTTGACGTCGGCCAGCATCAGAAAGGGCTCCACCGGTTCCAAAATATTTTCCGGCAACAGCCCGGTGACGATGGACTCGGTGCCGCCGATGTGCAGATCAAAATACTGCGCGCCGGTTTTGGCTTCGCTGACCATTCTTTGAATGATCGCACCGCCGCGCGCCGGGACGAATTCAGTAGCGATGCCGTAGCGGCGCGTGAAGGCAAGCTCCATGGTCTTGCGCAGTTCTGGGCTGGGCGGAATCGACGCCACCACCTTGCCTTCTTTCTTTGCTGCCTCGACGATTTTGTCCCAGTCGGCGGGCCTGGATTGAGCGAACAGCGGCGCAACACCCAGTGCGAGCATCGTCGACAAGACCGAGATTCGATTCAATATAAGTCCTATTCTTTTTCTCATGACTTGGTTATTGAAACAGCTTCTCCGCCAGGCGCATCGCCGGCACACGGATTTTCACCACGGCGTTCTCGGAGCTGTTTTCCAATTCGTAATATTTTTCCGGTGTCAGTCCCTCTTTTGCGGCCGTGTAGCCCAACTCTTTCGTGCCCTGCGTGTCCACGTCCAAACGGCGTGTCGGCTGACCCAAAGCTTTCATAAATGCCACCTGCCCCTCTTTGGACAAAAACCAATTGACAAAAACCTTGGTCGCATTTGGATGCGCGGAGTTTTTGAGCACCGCGAGATTGCCGCTGCCGGTGCCGGCGTAGAATCCTTCTTTAAGATAGGGAATGGGTTTGACCGGCAGTCCCGCCTTGATAAACGGCAAGAGCGTATAATACGAGACGCCGATCGAGATCGCCGACTTGCCACGCGCCAGCGCCTCCGCCAGTTGACGCTGGTTGCGTCCGACCATCATCTCTTGCGCGGCGAGCTTCTTTAAGAATTGCTCCCCTTTCACCTTCCACAAAAAACCCCAAGTGGATTCTCCCGACCCCGGCGTGCGCGGGTCCAAGATAACGATCTTGCCTTTCCATTTGGGATCGAGTAGCTGATCGTATGAAGTAATCTCATCGGGCTTGGCTAGAGTCGTGTTGTACCAGAGGGTTTCGGTCACATAGGCGGTAAAACTATAGATAAATCGCTTGGCGTTGTCGGCCCACATATGTCCGCCCCACCAATTCTTTGGCTCGCGCACTTCGGGAAGCACCATGAAAGGCAGCACGGGCTCAAGCAAGTTTCTCGCGAGCAACCCGGTGACGATCGACGTCGTGCCGCCGATATGCAAGTCGATGGTGCTCACGCCAGCATTTTGCTCTTCGACGATCTTGTTGGTGTTGCTCGCCCCGCGTGAAACGCTGACCTCGAGCTCGATGCCGGGAAATCGCGCTTGAAAGCCGCTTTCGAGTTCCTTACGCAGCTCCGCGCTGGTGGGAATCGCCGCGACAACGCGACCTTCTTTCTTGGCCACTTCGACGATCTTTTCCCAATCGCTACCTTTGCCCGGCGCAGACTGCGCGGCGACGTTTGCGCTAGGGAGCAGGAACGCGATCAACGACAAGGCGAATATTTTTTTCGACCGACCCATGCCGAGAATGCCTAGGATCCGAATAGTTTTCGCGCCAAGGCCGCCGCGGGCTCGCGTAAGCGGTTGATCTTTTCTTCGGATTGATTCTGCAGTTTGTAATATTGCTCGAGGGTCAAGGTGTCCTTCGCGCCAATGACACCAAACTCGCGCAGCCACTTGGCATCGACGTCCATCCGCCGGCTCGCTTGGTGCATGGATCGCGTATAGACTTCCTGACCCTCTCGGCTAAGAAACCAGTTTACGAAAAGTTTTCTCGTGTTGGGGTGCGCCGGATTTTTCAGGACGACGAGATGACCGCTTCCGCCGCTGACATACATTCCTTCTTTCAGCGTCGGCAGCGGTTCGACCGGCAGGCCGGCTTTGACGAATGGCGCGTAGGAGTAATAGGTCAAGCCAATCACCAATGCGATTTTGCCTTTGGCTAGAATTTCCGCGAGCACGCGCTGATCGCGGCTCAATAACGGTTTTTGCGCCGCGACTTTTTTAAGATACTCCTCGCCCTTGATTTCACGCAGATAGGACCACATCGATGCGCCCGAGCCCGGCGTGCGCGGGTCAAGGTAACCGATTCTTCCCTTCCAGCGTTCCTCGAGCAGATCGTCGAATGACCGAATCTCCGCCGCTTTCATCAACTGCGAATTGAACCAGAGACTCTCCGTTTGGTAGGCCAACGTCGAATAGACGAATTTTTTAGCGTTGTCCACCCAGATGTGACCACCCCACCACTGCTTCGGATCCTTGACTTCAGGCAGAATCATCGATGGCTCGACCGGATCTAACACCCCTTCGGATAATAGACCCGTGACGATCGACTCACTTCCACCCATGTGCAGATCGATATAACGCACGCCTGCTTTCGCTTCATCGACCATTTTGCGGACGATGCTCGACGCGCGCCCGACGACGGGTTCGACGTCGATGCCGTAGCGTTTCTCGAAGTGTTTTTCGATTTCGGCACGCAGTTCAG
>DASWCL010000210.1:0-23453 GCA_036390135.1 Binatia bacterium | reverse complement strand
CAGCGCGGCGGAAATATATCAGACATTGAAAAAGGTTTTGCACGACCGCTCGCTCTCCACGAGCGTCGGCGACGAGGGCGGGTTTGCGCCGCGCGTGAAGAGCAACTCGGAGGCGATCGAGTTACTTTTAGAGGCGATCGCGCAGAGCGGCTACAAGGCCGGATCCCAGGTCGCGCTCGCCCTCGACGCGGCGGCGAGCGAGTTTTACGACGACGGAAAGTATGTCTTCAAGAAATCCGATGGACAAAGTCGCGGTCGAGATGAGATGGTCAATCTCTATGAAGATTGGGTGCGGCAGTATCCGATTGTTTCCATCGAGGATGGGTTCGCCGAAGATGATTGGGAGGGTTGGCGCGTAATGACCCAAGCGCTCGGCAAAAAAATTCAGCTTGTCGGCGACGACGTGTTCGTAACCAACAGAGTCCGCCTGCAGCGGGGCATCGATGCCGGCGTAGCCAACTCGATCCTCGTCAAAGTAAACCAGATTGGCTCGCTTACCGAGACACTTGAAACCATGAAACTCGCCAAGGAATCGGGCTATACGACGGTCATATCGCACCGTTCCGGCGAAACCGAAGACGTCACCATCGCCGATCTCGCGGTGGCGACCAACGCGGGACAGATCAAAACCGGTGCGCCCTGCCGCGGCGAGCGCACGGCGAAATACAATCAGCTGCTCCGCATCGAAGAGGAACTGGGTAAGCGCGCGGTCTATGCCGGCAAGGATGCCTTCCGTGTCAAACGCGGCCGCTGAACGCCGGCCGCCTACGTCGCAATCGAGGCGACCGAGCCGGCGTAAACGCGAGACTCTCGAGCAGCAGGGTGTTCGTGCTGGCGCAATCGCAGCGCGGCTGGCG
Organism: Binatia bacterium; assembly: GCA_036390135.1. GTDB lineage: Bacteria > Desulfobacterota > Binatia > UBA9968 > UBA9968 > DP-20. The sequence goes on along the minus strand of DASWCL010000210.1, from coordinate 22,596 downwards.
CTCACTTATCCAGAAGTTGAATGCCCGCTGGCGCATAAAAATACGTTTGAGCTTCTGATCGCGGTGATTCTTTCGGCTCAGTGCACTGACGCGGCGGTGAACAAAGTGACACCGGAACTGTTCCGCCGTTATCCCAGGGCCGAGGCGCTCAGTCGCGCGTCGACGACAGATATCGAGTCACTCATCCGCACTCTCGGTCTATTTCGCGCCAAGGCGAGATCGCTCCAACACTGCGCCGAACAGCTGGCGCAAAAATTCAAAGGTGAAGTGCCGTCGACGATGGAAGATCTAACGAAGTTAGCTGGGGTCGGTCGGAAAACCGCCAATGTGATTCTTGGACACGCGTTTAAGACGCCCGGCGTCGCCGTCGACACCCACTGCAGGCGCCTGTCGCGCCGCCTGGGTCTCACCCGACATCAGGATCCGACCAAGATTGAAAAAGATCTCAATCGCCTGCTGCCGCCCCAAGAATGGACCGGCTTTTCCCATCGTCTGATCATTCATGGCCGCCGCGTCTGCTATGCGCGCCAGCCGGCATGTGAGAGATGCGAGCTCAATTCACTGTGTCCATCGAGCCAACCACGGTAAAATAGCGAGCCTGGGTTTACTCGCGCGCCGTTCGATTTCCGATTGCCTCGATAGAATCGGTCTGATCGAGACATAAGTTAAATTCGGTCGTCGCGAAGATCAAAGGATATCTGAGTTCCGGTGACCGTACTTTTCCCAAACAGGATGAAGACGATCGCCCAGAGCGGCTTGGAGCAGGAGAAAAACTTCGGGACGCCACAGCGCTTCCATGACTTGGTACGCGGTAATTTTTCCAGCGCCACGGTAGTCTGCCCGTAGGACTTCGAAGAAAGCGCGCCAACCTTGGGTTAGCATGGGAGATGCGCGGAGGATTTCGCGCCGCTGATTTTCTGATCGGCTCAACTAAGCGATCCCGTTTATAATCTCTTCATCGACTGTTCATCGACACTTAATCTGCGACGGATTAACCTTTTACGGATAAAATTGTAGAAGGTTTGGCGGAGGATTTTCATGTACTTGTTAACGCGCAGACGTCGGCTGTCCAATTTCTTGTTTCTTTTTTTTCTCGTTGATCTCTGCGGCGCGCCGGCTTGGGCCCAGGCGCCGCATAATTTAATTTTGTTTATCCCCGACGGCTTACGTTCCGAAAGCGTCAACGCATCGAGTACTCCGACATTCGCGCGCGTGCGCGATCAGGGCGTTCGTTTCGCTAATAGCCACTCGGTGTTTCCGACTTTGACGATGGTCAATTCGGCAGCCATGGGCACTGGCCATTTCCCAGGCGATACGGGGAATTACGGCAATACCATTTACACCGGTTTTCCGGTGGTGAGCGCGAACGGAAGCGTCGCGCCGATGGTTGAGAGCGACGCAATTCTCGGCGAGATCAATGCGCATTTCGGCGGCAATTACCTGAACGAAGAAACCTTGTTAGCGGCGGCGCGCAAAGCGGGGTTTTTGACGGCCGGGGTAGGTAAAGTGGGACCGGCGGCGATCTATGACGTGACACAGCGATCGGGCGAGCAGACGATTGTGATCGACGATCTCACCGGCCGACCGGGTGGTCTGCCGTTGAGCAATAGTACGCTCGACGCGCTGCAGGCGGCTATGTTACCTAACCAGACGCCGGTTCGCGGCGATAACAGCAACGTCGGTGACGCGAAAACCCCGGGAACTCACGCGGCCAACGTCGCGCAACAGCGCTACTTCGCCGACGTCACGACCAAATCCATATTGCCGATGTTCAAAGCGGCGGGAAAGCCGTTTGTGTTGGTATTTTGGTCGCGCGATCCTGACGGCACCCAGCACAATCAAGGCGATAGCTTGAACCAACTCGTACCGGGCATCAATGGCCCCACGTCTCAAGCCGCCGTCAAAAACGCAGATGATAACTTGGCCGCAATTCTCGATACACTAAAAGCACTCGGGCTCGACGCAACGACTGATGTGATCGTCAGCGCCGATCATGGCTTTTCCACGATTTCCAAAGACAGCCAAACCAGCGCGGCGTCGAAAATCAATTACAAAGATGTTCCGCCCGGCCAGTTGCCGCCGGGGTTTGTCGCCATCGACATTGCCAGAGCGCTCGATATGCGCCTCTTCGATCCCGACGCGAAGTCTGCGCCGATCGAGTTCACCGCCGGCCAGCATTCGAGCAAAGCGAACGGTCTCATCGGTGCCGAACCGGCATCGCCCGAGGTCGTTGTCGCCGCCAACGGCGGAGCGGATCTGGTTTATTTGCCCAAGGCGAATGCCAAAGAGTTGGTCGTAAAAATTGTCGACATGTTGCTCGGACAAGATTATGTCAGCGGATTGTTTGTCGATGATGCGCTCGGCAGCTTTCCAGGAACTCTGCCGTTGAGCGCGATTAATTTCAAAGGATCCGCGGTAACGCCGTTGCCGGCCATCGTGATCAATTTTCGCTCCTTCGCGGCCGGTTGCGGCGAGCCTTTGATGTGCAGCGTTACGGTTGTCGATCACACGCTGCAACAGGGGCAAGGCATGCACGGTAGCTTTAGCCGCGCCGATACGAGCAACTTCATGGCTGCGTTCGGTCCGAGTTTTCGCTCCGGGTTTGTCGACCCCGTGCCCGCCAGCAATGCCGATATCGGCAGGACGGCCGCGCATGTTCTCGGCTTGAAACTCCCGAAGAAAGGTAATCTGGTAGGCCGAATTCTCTCCGAAACGTTCAAGGGAAGCGCCAACGAACTGCCGCGAGTGAAACAATTGACGCGGATCTCATTGCCAGCTGCCAATGGACTGCAGACCGTGCTGCAATTGCAGATCGTCGACGACAATATGTATTTCGACGCCGCCGGATTCCCCGGCCGCACAGTGGGATTGCAGCGAACGAGTCCTGAAACCAATGGCAAGTATCTCGCCAAACCGACACGCCCGGCGACGGCAAAGAAGCGGAGCTGAAAAGTCGGTACAGTTCCACTGTCGGCTGTGCGTGGTGTATGCACGCACAGGAAAAGTTTTGGATCGTTGCCCAATTCATCTGGTTGCAAACCTAAAACATTGCGGGACTGACTGAGATTTTTCCCGCGCTGAGGTATTCAGTACCGATGTAATCCGCTTCATATCCCGATATGCATATCTACCCGCTGCTGCGATCACTGCACGGAAGTGCGCGCGCTTGAACCGAGCGTTGGCGCTCCGCAAAATTTCAATCAGTCGACACCTGATTTTAACAATTCTCTAGTCTAGTGGTACCGAAGCGCGAACCGTGCGGATTGGCGGTCCGTGGTCAAAAGTTATCACAGTCGTTCAGGAGCACAGTCATGCGAAGCAAAGCAATCTTAGGTGTGTCGACCGACGACTGCGCGCTCACCGCAAGATACTGGGACACTGTAACGCGAAGGGTTGATCTCGGGCCGGAAAGAGGAGTTATGACAGCCGTCATAAAGGATGCCATCATGAGATATAAAAAATACTGTCGCAAGCAGGACCCGCGCTTCCAAGAGGCGCAGCATCTCAATTGCAAAGTGCATCACCGGCAAAGCCAATTTAAGGGGAGGGAAGTTCTACGTTCGAGTTACTTCGCGACCCGGCCATTTAACATAAAGTTCATATTTTCGTAACACTTGACTTGGTCGCGCGCGTTAAAGACTGATTGCAGACCACCAGCATGCGTCTGCAAACATGTCCTTTGTGTCTTGCTAGCCGCGATAGGCAATAAAATCTTATGGACGCCAGTACTTACATCAACCGCGAATTGTCCTGGCTAGAGTTCAATCGCCGTGTGCTCGAAGAAGCGAAGGACGAAAGCGTCCCTTTGTTGGAGCGCGTCAAGTTCTTGGCGATTTTCAGCTCCAATCTTGATGAATTCTTTATGGTGCGGGTGGCGCGGCTCAAACGTCTAATCCGGGAAGGCGACCCGGGGATCGAGCCGGCCGGCTTGAGTCACGCGGAAACGTTGACAGCCGTCTCGAAACGGATTCATGAGCTGGCGAAAGAGCAGCATCTCTGTTTTCTAGATATCCTTATGCCGCAATTGTCCGCCGAAGGAATTCATCTGGTTCGCCCCGAAGAGATGAGCGGTGAGCAAGAGCGATTTCTCGAGGAATTTTTTCACCGCACGTTGTATCCGATCGTCACCCCACTGGCCATCGATCCCGGTCATCCGTTTCCTTATTTGGCGAATCGCTCGCTCTGTTTGGTGGTATCGCTGCGCACGCGCACCGCCTCGCGCCTGCCACATACGGATCTCTCGATCGTTCACATTCCGAGCCAGGTCGCGCCGCGGTTCATCCCGCTGCCAAGCCAAGAAGGCCAGCACGCATTCATGCTGTTGGAGGACGTCTTGCGCCATTACTTGCCGCGGCTCTATCACGGCTTTGAGATTCATTCCTGCCACGCAATAAGAGTGACGCGCGACGCCGATTTCGGCTTGTTGCGCCGCGATGAGGATCTCTTGGCAACGATCGAGCAGGGAATCCGTGAACGGCGTATGGGTGACGCGGTCCGACTTCAGTACGATCCGGAACTGCCAAAGGAGATCGTCACTCAATTCGTCGAAGAATTGGAGCTCGGGCTCGAAGACCTCTACCCAGACACCGGATTTACCGCGTTTACCGATTTGTTTCAGCTCTACGCCGCCGTCAATGTGCCGCGCCTGAAGGATCGATCCCAGAACGCTCTTTCGATCCCGGCATTCGATCGTGTGCCGGACGTCTGGACTGCAATTCGCGGCGGCGACGTCATGGTGATTCATCCTTATCAAACATTTGACGCGGTGACGCGCTTTGTCGACGAAGCGGCGAAGGACCCCAAGGTTTTGGCGATCAAAATGACGCTTTATCGGGTCAGCCCGGGCTCGCCCGTCGTGCAGGCGTTGACGCGCGCCGCGGACGCAGGGAAAGAAGTTTCCGTTCTCGTTGAGCTCCAAGCACGTTTCGACGAAGAGGCCAATATCACTTGGGCGCGCGCCTTGGAAAAAGTCGGCGCGCACGTTGTGTATGGCCTCGTTGGATACAAGACCCACTGCAAAGTTTGTCTGGTGGTGCGCCAGGAAACCGACGGCATCCGCCGCTACTGCCATCTCGCCACCGGCAACTACAACGTGCGCACAGCCGGAGTCTATAGCGATGTTGGTCTATTCACTTGTCGAGAGACTTTCGGGCAAGATCTCACGGAACTGTTCAACCTGCTCACCGGTTACACGCGTCCGCAGAAATTCAACCACCTGCTGCTGGCCCCGGTCGGGCTGCGTGAGCACTTGCTCACGCAGATTCGCAAAGAAGCAGAGCATGCGCGATCAGGCCGCCAGGCGCGGATCATCGCCAAGGTGAATAGCTTGATTGATCCGGCGATGATCGAGGAACTCTACCTCGCAAGCCAGGCCGGCGTTCAAATCGACCTGATCGTGCGCGGCATGTGCAGTTTGCGAGCAGGATTGCTCGGGGTCTCCGAACGTATCCGGGTGATCTCGATCGTCGACCGCTATCTCGAGCACGCCCGCGTCTTTTGTTTTCACAACGGCGCCGAGCCGGTTTATCTGTTGGCCTCGGCCGACTGGATGCAGCGTAACTTCGACCGGCGCGTCGAGATCGCCTTTCCCGTTCTCGAGCCCGCGCTGCAAAATCGTCTCAAGGAGATTCTTGAAACCCAGCTGGCCGACAACGTGAAAGGCTGGTGGATGCAATCCGACGGAAATTACTCGCGTGCGCGAACGACCGACGGTCTTCAGCTGCGATCGCAAGATCAGCTGTATCATGTTATTGCTTCGGATATATGACAGATTGGCAACCGATTTTCGCTCGGTTATCGTATTCCAGCGCCACGTGAGTTTCCCTCTGAGTTTCGATTAGTATCACGCGATCACACCTCCCTTTCACTCGATAGCGCGAGGTTTTTGTCCTGCCATCGGATCTTCATTGCTAATCCCGCATCTTTTCATCTCATCTTAACGTCTTGGCTCTAGCTTCCCGAATCGTCACCTAGGGTTTAGATCCGCGGTTGGCCAACCCCGGCGGTAACCGCGTCTAGGGGCAAACTCAATTGATCGCGAACGGGGAGCGTCTCCGGCATTGATCCTGCGCCGTGATTAGAAGTCATCAAAAGATCATTTGACGGTCACCAATCCGCAACAATCGGGGCGCAGCATGCTTTTCGTTTTCCCCCTCAGTCGATCGGGGAGCCGTCTTCCTCTCGGACGGCCCCCACCTGCGGCGGCAGCGCGGCGCTGAACAATCTCAACGGCCAGCCGATCACGGACCAATTCAATCAGCCCGGTTTTCCCGGTTTCGATGGACTGTTCGCCAGCACAACCCTCGCCTACATCGCACAGATGCAGGAGGCCGGGATTCCGGTCACGTTCGGCTACATCTCGGATGCCCACGACCAGCACGGCATCGCGGGTGAGATCCACGCGACCCGCGGTCCGGGTGAGGCGGACTACGTCCAGCAGTTGAAAAACTACGACGAGGCATTCGGCAAATTCTTTGATCGCCTCGCCAAGGCCGGGATCGACAAGAGCAACACCCTGTTTGTCTTTACCGTCGAGGAGGGTGACCACTTTGTCGGCTCGCAGCCGACGAACCCGGGTTGTGACGGCGTTAACATGCCGTGCACGTACAGCCTCGTCGGCGAAGTCAACGGCAATCTGACCGGCTTGCTGGCGTCCCAGCAAGGGATTACAACGCCGTTTACCGTCCATGCGGACATGGCGCCGACCATCTACATCACCGGCAACCCGTCACCAACAAGCTCCGTCGCGCGTGCGTTCGGCCGTGCCGTCTCCAAGCTCACGGCGGTCAACCCCTATACGGGGGTAACGAATAACGTGACGGCCGCCATCGCCGACCCGGTGACAATGGATCTCTTACACATGGTCACCGCCGACCCACAGCGAACGCCGACCCTGGCGATGTTCGCCCACGCGGATTACTTCCTGTTCACAGGTGCGGCGAACTGCTCCTTGCCCTGCATCACGGTACCGACGACGCCGCCGACGTCCACGTTCGCGTGGAACCACGGCGGAATCCAGCCGGAGATCGCGACGATCTGGCTGGGACTCATCGGGCCGGGCGTGAGCAGTCGCGGTCAAGACGACAGCACCTGGTCCGATCACACGGATGTGCGTCCGACGATGCTTGCGCTCCTTGGCCTGCAGGATACCTATATCCATGACGGCCGAGTGTTGACCGAAACCGTTGAGGAGCATGTCCAGCCCGTACGTCTGCGCGGCCACGCGCACACGCTGGGCGAATTCGCCAGCGTCTATAAACAAATCAACGCGCCGTTCGGGGAGCTCGCTATCGACAGCCTGAAGGTTTCAACCGCGGCGCTCGCGAGCGGAGACTCAACAAATGACGCGACGTACGCCACGCTTACAAATAAGATTCTGAATTGGACAGACACGCGTGACGCCATCGCGCAAGAGATGAAGGTGATGCTTGACGGAGCGGCCTTCAATGACCAAGTCTTTGATGAAGGTCGCGGAAGGCAGTTGATCAATCAAGCGCAAGCGTTGCTCGAAGAAGTGACGAGTTGTGCGGCCAACCCGGTGTCCTGCGCGCAATAGCGCGGGTTGCCTGCGATAGAACAAAATAGTCACGATCGCGAATGTGGATTGACGGGGAGCCGTTCCTTGTTGGACGGCTCCCCGGATTCTCGCTGATTGAGTTAGGCAACCGGCACGAGGTCGAACGCCATCGGGGGTCTGAAGATGAAGGATTACCTCAAAGTGCTCGGCGGGCTTTTTTTCTCCCTATTATTTCCAAGTCTATTTCTGGTGCTGGCGATGGTCTTACAGCTAAGCAGCGCTGAATGCGAATCTTTCGCAAAGAGCTGGCTAGTTCGAGCTACGGCCGATTGCGAGACAGGATCTTCCGCAGCGAGTAAGTTAGGCTCCAATCATTAAGCCTAAGAAAACCTGCCACGCTCCGCAGTGTTTTGTTTGATCCAGCATGCGGTCTGGCCGGCGCGAGCTTTCCATAGAAAATCGAAGGACTGGCGTTCAGTCCCGACCTGCCGGATGGCCGTCATATTTTTGTTCGGTCGAGCGATTTTTAGATTCGCAGCACGGAGGTGCGGAAAAGACGGAAGGCTCTTGGCAAACCTTCCCCTTGCGTGCAGACTTTAGAACTCGAAAGCGACTTCCAACTTCGAGTCCGGCGCGGCGAGGTGAACACAGACGACGTCTTTTGTTTGCAATGGGTAAGGTGTCGTCGTGGTTTCGTAGACCTCCGGCGGGAGCATTGTCAGCGACACGCCGTCTTCGGAAAGCTTGGCGCAGGCCGTGCCGTTGGCGATATTGAGGAACTCTTTGGTCGCGTCCAAGGCGAGCTCGTTCGGCGTGCTGACGTTTTCATCCAACATCGTCGAAGCCATCTGCAACAGCAGTTTAGGCGGCACGGAAAGCACACAGTTGAACTGGACGTTTTCTCCGGCGATCTTTTGCGAGATCACCCAACGAAACAGCCGGACTTTCTCTTTGCCGGTCTCGCAGCGCTCGATGATGATGTTTTGTTTGCCAAACTGGGTAAACATCATCAGGATCAAGTCCGTGAAAGTTTTGACGATGTTTTTGTGCGCGAGATTGCTGAAGGCGAGCGAGATTTCCGCGGTCACGCGTTCAGATTCCTTGCGGTATTCCTTGAGCTCTTTATCGAGCGTCTCGGGATTAATATATCCCTTCAAGACCAGCGCTTCACCCAAAAGCAGCCGATGAGGGGTTTCTCCGTCTTGCTGGAGCATGATATCGATCTGGCCTTGCTTGAGAAATCCCATTTCGCACAAGATCTCGCTGAAGCGCTGAGTTTTTTTTCTCTGCTGATCGAGTGCTTGTCTGACCTGAGCCGCCGTTAGCAGGCCTTGTTCCAGGGCCATCGCGCCGATCGGAGCGGTGATATCGTTCTGACATTCCAAGGCGTCAAGCAGTTGCTGTGACGTAATGCGCCCTTTTTCCAGCAAGTACTGTCCAAAGAATCTCGTGCTCATAGCTCCACTCCGGTCTGCTGGCAAACGTTTTTCAAAATGTTCAGCATGCTCTCTTTTTGCAGCGGTTTTTGTAAAAAGCTTTTGGCGCCTTTCTTCAGACAATCACGCACGGTTTCTTCGGCCCCGACCGAGCTCACCATAACTATGCGCGCGCCGGTATCGGCTTGCAGCAAACGCTCCAGCGTGTCGATGCCGGTGATTTCCGGCATCACAATGTCCAGGAGGACAAGTTGCGGTTTTATTTGCTGGTACTTTTCGAGGGCTTCCAGCCCGCTACTGGCGGTCGCCACGACCTCGAAATTGCTATCCTTAAGCTGAGCGGCGATCATCGCGAGCATCGTCTTTGAGTCATCGACAGCCAGGACGCTTACCTTCCCTTTTTCCGTCATCATGGGTGCTCCTTTGTTCTTATCAAATTCGCTATAAGTTTGCCGATTCGAGTTTCGCTCATTCAGGCTATCGGCCCGCGCCGAGACTCCGTTGTCTTTGCAATTGCATGCTTAAAATCTCATGGGGTATGTGCGCCAGGCTTGTCGTCTTAATGACAGCGCCCCGCTCGATCGCTTCTTTGGGCATGCCGAAAACGACACACGATGACTCATCTTGAGCGATCGTCAACGCCCCGGCTTGTCTCATCTCAAGTAACCCGTCGGCGCCGTCATTGCCCATGCCGGTTAAAATAACACCGATCGCGTTGGCTCCCGCGCTTTGCGCCACCGAGCGGAACAAGACATCGACGCTCGGTCGATGGCGGGAAACCAACGGGCCGTCGATCACTTCGACGACGTAGCGGCTGCCGTCGCGGCGCAAGATCGAGTGGCGATTGCCAGGCGCGACGAGGGCCAACCCGGGAGTTATCCGATCGCCGTTGGCGGCCTCCCTAACTTCGATGGAACAGCCCTGATTTAAGCGCTGAGCAAAAGCTTTAGTGAAACCTTCAGGCATATGTTGGACTACCAACATTCCTGGCGCGTCGGTAGGCATCGCCTCCAGTATGACGCGCAAGGCTTCGGTGCCGCCGGTGGAGGCTCCCACAGCGATAATCGTCGCCGTGGGCGCCCCGCTGGGCGCTGTCAACCGGGACGGCAGCACGGCGTCGGCGCTAAGGCGCGGTGCCGGCGCTCGCTCGCTTGGAAAACAAATCTTCGCGCGCGAGCCCGCGGCGGCGTGCACGGCGTCGATCAAAATGACCGCCGATTCGTGCAGAAACTCGCGCACGCCCAGGCGCGGTTTGGTTACGACCTCCATGGCGCCTTCTTCAAGCGCCTGGATGCCGAGCGCGGTGCCGGGACCGGTCAGGGCTGAGCAAATTACCACCGGAATCGGATCTTCCCGAACGATCTTTTTGAGGAAAGTAAGGCCGTCCATGCGCGGCAGCTCGAGATCTAAAATAATCACGTCCGGCCGCTGCTGTTTGATCTTTAGCATAGCGATGAACGGATCGGCTGCCACCGCGACGGTAATGTCGGGTTCTTGAGAAAGCACCGCGATCATGACTTCGCGCACCACCGCCGAGTCATCGACCACGAGCACATGCAAAGCGCCGCGATTCATAGGCCTTTAACGAACCGCGCCCGCCGCCCGTGCCAGACGGGACGAGCTGTTCGAATCACGACTATTGATCGGCGCGTGATGATAGACGGTCGGGATGACGTGCCGGAGCTGCTCGGTGACGCCGCTCAAGCTTTCCGCGTGACCGACGAATAGGTAACCCATAGGCGCGAGGTGATGGAGTAACCGACGGATGATGCGGGCACGCGACTCTGCGTCAAAATAGATCATCACGTTGCGGCAGAAAATTAAATCGAAGATCTCGCTGACCGCATAATGTTCGTCGTTCAGATTGAGATTTTGAAAGCGAACCATCGAGCGGATTTCCGCCCCGGCTTTCATATGCGCCGCTTGAGAGCCGGTTCCCTTGAGCATAAATCGCTTGAGGTAGTGATCGGGAATTTCCTTGGCTTTCTCGATCGGCCAAAGGGCTTTCTGGGCCGACGCAATCGCGCGGGATGAAAGATCGGTGCCGATGATTTCGATTTTCCATTCCATTTTCGCAGCGAGGTGGTCCGCCAAAATCATGGCCAACGAATACGGCTCTTCGCCGGTCGAGCAACCGGCGCTCCAAACGCGAATACGTGGCGGGCGTAGGCCGGTGTCGGCCTCGGAAATCCAAGTCGGTAAGAGCTTGTGCTCGAGAAACTCAAATTGTTTGGGCTCGCGAAAGAAATGAGTCTCGTTGGTCGAAACCCGATCCAGTAGGAGGACAAGTTCGTTGCCGGTGGAGTCTGCCGTGGCATATTCGTAATAGGCAAGGAATGACTCCATGTCGAGCTCTCGCAATCGCCGGCCAAGCCTCGCTTCCAGCAAAGCCTTCTTAGGCGGGCTCAAGCAAATCCCAGCTCTGCTGTAAATGAGCTTGCGGTAGAGACTGAACTCGCGCTCGGACATCGCTTTCATAGGATCTGAAATTGACTCAGTCTGGCAACGGTTCAAAAGCGCTTAAATTCGTGATCTTCGTCCAACAATGGATTTACCGTGCCGTTAGTCCTAAGGTTGGCAGTCCTTCTATGCTCAGCGGGTTTGAAATCGCCGCTCGGGGCGCGACGCTGCGCCTGTTCCTCGAACCTTCGCGGCGCGATCCGTTTTTGCGGTTCGTTGGCTGCGCCGATGCGAAAGAGTGCCATAAGCTGTTTAAGGTTATCAGCCTGGGATGCCATTTCTTCGGCGGTGCTGGATAGCTCCTCGGCGGCTGACGCATTTCTCTGGGTCACTTTATCGACCTGAATCATGGCGCGATTGACTTGCGCGACGCCGGCGGCTTGTTCCTTAGAGGCGGTGGCCACGTCTTGAACCAATTCCGCTGTTTTGCGGATCGCCGGAACTAGTTCCTTTAAGAGTTCACCGGAGCATTCGGCGACGCGCACGCTGGACGCTGTCAAGGCGCCAATTTCCTGGGCGGCAGTTTGGCTCCGCTCGGCGAGCTTTCTGACCTCGGTGGCGACGACGGCAAAGCCCTTCCCGTGTTCGCCGGCACGGGCAGCCTCAATGGCCGCATTGAGCGCGAGCAGGTTGGTTTGGTAAGCGATCTCCTCAATGATGGAAATTTTTTGCGCGATGGTTTTCATGGCGTCGACCGATTCGGCGACGGCCTTGCCGGATTGCTCCACGTCGTTGGCGCCCTTGATTGCGGTTTGTTCCATCTGCCGGGAGTTCGCTGCGTTTTGCGTGATCGACGCATGCATCTCTTCGAGGCTCGAACTGGTTTCCTCCACTGAAGCGGCTTGTTCGCTGGTTCCGCGCGACAGTTCCTGTGCCGACGATGACAGCTCCACGGCGGCTTCGGAGACCGCATGGGTCGCTTCCTTGGTCTGGGCGATGATGAGGGAGAGCTTATCGACAAACTCATTGAACCAGTGCGCCATCGAACCGATCTCATTACGAGCCGCGTTGTCGATGCGCTTGGTCAGATCGCCTTCGCCGCGAGCGATGTCACGCAGCGCATTCTCCACTTCTTGGATGGGGCGTGACACTTCGCGGCGCACCAAAGCGGTCAATACCAACGAGACAAGGAGAAGTCCGAGCGCTTCGCGCGCGATCGCGTGCCACCAGTACCGGCGCACCGCTTCATCTACTGATTCGGTCGAGAGCGATAGCAATACATGGCCGACCCGCTCCTTCGAATAGGTTACGTTGCGGGTTGTGGTCACGATGTTGCTCGGATCGTTGTTCATGCCATGGCTCGCGACGACTTTTCCGGAGGTATCTCGTACCTCGAGAAAGCGAATCATCTTGTCGCTGCTGAAGCCCTTAACGACCGAGTCGATGTTTTCACGATTGAAAGTGAACAGTGAGGTCGCAATATTTGCCGCGAGCAGATCAGCGAAGCGCACCGCCTGATTATCCAGGCGTTCGAGCAATGATTGACGCTCGACCTGCACGTTGATCAAACTCGCCAGGCAAGACATGAGCAGTAAGGCGAGACCCGTAACGACGCTGAATCGGACGGTGAGTCGGTTTCGCCAATCCCCACTGACCATTCTTGAGAGCAATTTTTCCATTTGCGGGCTTCTATCGGATCGGAATCGCGCCCAGCGAGCCGATAATTTTTCGACCTTCGGCCGTAGCCATGTATTCGATAAATCGCTTGGTGAGCCCCTGGGATTCACCAAGCGTAATCAGGCCACGCTCACTGAAATATTTGTATTTCGCGGTTTTCGCGGCATCTGGCGTAGGATTGATGCCATTGATCGCCACAGCTTTGATATGCTCGAGTTCTCTAAAACTAGACCCCAGGTTCGTAATCCCCACGGTTCCCGGTCGTTTATCGAGCGCGGCTAAAACTTCGCTGCCGCGGACCAGCGCAATGGCGTCGGCCGTGATCGTCATGTCCTTAAAGCAAGCCATTTTTTCCCGAAACGTCTCCGTGTTGTTGTCATCGCGCTTGCGCGTGAGAACCAAAATTTTTGCGTCGTTACCGCCAAGCTCCTTCCAAGATTTGATCTTGCCGCTAAAGACATCGCAGATCTGCGCGTCGCTGAGATTGCTGACCGGGATAGACTTGTGAAAAACGACACCCGCCATCGAACGCGCAACCGGAAGATACAGCAGTTTTCCCATTTCAGCTTGAGTCAGCGGGCGAGAGATGAGACCGATATGAAATCGTCCCATTCGTACACCTTCGATGCCTCCTTCGGTGCTCATCGACTCTGGGCGAACTTCGATGGAATCGCCAGGGTTTTTCGCCATATACGTCTTGGCCAAATCCGTGATTTCATCATTAAGCGCGCCTGACCCGCCAACGATGATTTTTTCTTGTGCCGAACTGAAGGTGAAGCTCAATAACAGGGCCAAGATTGCGATAAGCTGTGTCTTTATGGTCATCTCACTTCCTTCTCCGTTCATAATTTTACCGTCCCTGCCAATTCTGTAACGCATTGCCGCCCAAGGAACTCGCGCTTTGTTCGATTCCTGCCGGTTGCGGCGCTGATGATGGCAGACCAAGGCAAATTCAGGACTTCGCGGGAATTTTTCTCGCGCAGTCCCAGGGGTCAATTCACGATTGTGCTGCAACGAGCAAGTTCTGTTCCGCCAGAAAGAGCAGCGATGCTCGTATTCCCGAGAGCTACGGCCAGGAGTGCAGTCGCGTCGTCGAGGGCTGCAGCTTCATTTGGAGGTTTGCCGGGGCGTCGAGGTGTTATGAAAATTTGGCGCAGACTGCTGGGCCGTTCGAGAGTGCGCAAGGATGATTGCGTCAGGACATCGACAGGGTCGGCTTATAATTCTCGCCTGGCCGGCGGCACGGCGATTCTATGTCTGATGCCGGAACGAAGCGTTGCCTCGTGGCGGTCCTGTGTTGTCATATGCTCCGCCGTGTACGGCTTCGAGGAAAATTGCATCGCCCGGTGACTATTGCCTACCCGTTGTTCCATCTGATCAAAACCATCTGACCGTTCAGTTGCTGCGTGGTTTTGCTGCGGGCCTTTGGCCTTAAACACGCTGACGAGCTGCTGAAGTTGTTCGGCTTGGGCCGCCATTTGTTCGGCGGTGCTGGAAAGTTGCTCGGCGGCAGCAGCGTTTCTCTGGGTCACCTGATCGACTTGGTTCATCGCACGGTTGACCTGCGCCACCCCGGCCGATTGCTCCCTCGAAGCAGTGGCGACTTCCTGAACCAGCTCGGCGGTTTTTCTGATTGCGGGCACTAACTGGGTCAGCATGTGGCCAGCTCGTTCAGCGACCTTGACGCTCGAAGAAGCCACGCTGCTGATCTCCTGGGCGGCGTTTTGGCTGCGCTCGGCGAGCTTTCTCACTTCGGTGGCGACTACAGCGAACCCTTTGCCATGCTCGCCGGCGCGGGCCGCTTCGATCGCAGCATTGAGCGCCAACAGGTTTGTCTGATAGGCGATCTCTTCGATGATCGAGATTTTCTCGGCGATGGTTTTCATGGCATCGACCGACTCGGCGACGGCCGCACCACTGGCCTCGACGTCCGCTGCTCCCTTGACCGCGGTCTGTTCCATCTGCCGGCTGTTCTCCGCATTCTGCATAATCGAGGCGTTCATCTGCTCCAGGCTGGCGCTGGTTTCCTCGACTGAAGCCGCTTGTTCGCTCGTGCCGCGAGATAACTGTTGTGCCGATGAGGAAACCTGGCTGGAAGCCGTGGAAACCGCGTCGGTCACCCAGCGAACTTGGCCGATGATTTCGTCTAACGTACCGATGAATCGGTTAAACGAGCGCGCCACATCACCGATCTCGTCGCGACGATCTCTCGCTTCGTCCCAGTGCATCAGCCCGGAGCTGCCGACGTTGATGTCTTCGAGCTTAGCGGTGAATCGCTCCAGTGGGTGAGCGAGGCTCCATGCCAGATAAATTCCGAGCGCGATACCGACTGCCACGATCGCGCTGCCGAGGAGCAACGCCAAATTGACGGAAACGGCAAACGCTGGGTCCTTTAGGGCACCGTAAAGAAGCAGGCCAAACGCCACGTAGCCGGCGCTGAAGAAGCCGCACAGCAGCACAAACTTGCCGCGCATTTTGATGTGCCTCATGGCTCTCAGCATGGTCGACTCCTTGGGCGCATCGATTCTTGCGCTCTGTCCGTTTTCACGTCGGCTCCTTTAATCACTCGGATGCTATTGAAGCGGAACTTGTCGTAAGCGGGGGTTGACCCGCGCAATGGGTTAGCGCAGTGGCCGAGAGCAGCTTGTCGATATCAAGAATGAGCACGAACTTGTTTCCTGCCTGACCCATGCCTCGGAGGAAATCCATGCTGACGTGGGTGCCAAACGGGGGAGCGGCTAGAACATTCTCGGTGCGCAAATCGATGACTTGGCTAACGGAATCGGCCACGACGCCCATCACCGTCGGCTCACCCTCCAAGCTGACTTCGACAATTACAATGCATGTGCGGTCCGTAACCGGACTTGCTACGAGGCCGAACTTAAACGCTAAGTCGACCACGGGCACGACGCTACCACGCAGATTGATGACGCCACGAATCGACGGCGGTGTCTGTGGCACTTTGGTGAGCGTGCCGTACGGAATGATTTCTTTCACCCGCAGAATGCCGATGGCATATTCTTCGCCGGCTAAATGAAAGGTTAAGTACTGAGTGTCTTCTGTCGAATTGGACTTCTCGCTCATGACATTCTCCCTTAATGATTCGCGATCGGTGGGTGGCCGTGCTGTTGGCGCGCGCCCGGTTCTTGGAATTCATTTCCTCTGGAAGTTTGTTGCGCTTGTAATCGGATCACTTCGCGCATCAAGCTCGGTACATCGAGAATCAAAGCCACCCGGCCATTGCCAAGAATGGCCGAGCCGGCGATGGCTGGCAGTCCCTGAAATCGTCGTCCCAAGGGCTTGATTACGGTTTGCTGCGCACCGTGGAGCGCTTCGACGACCAAGCCCGCTTTGACGCCGTCGACTTCGATGACTACAATGTTTTCTCGCGCCGTCCGTTGATTCGAGAGTTCGAACCAGTCGCGCAGGCGAATATACGGCAAGGGCTCACCGCGCAAATTGATGACGCCGCAGCTGCTGGCGTTTTGCCGCTCGGCCTCCGGCAGTTCGACACACTCCAGGACAGCGTGCAGCGGCAGCACATAGGTTTCGGCGCCGACGCCGACGCCAAATCCATCGATGATCGCCAAAGTCAACGGCAATCGGATGGTAATTGTCGTGCCTTCACCGGATCGGCTGTCGATGCTGATCGTGCCGCGCAACTTTTCAATGTTCCGCCTGACCACGTCCATGCCGACGCCGCGTCCCGACAGATCGCTGATCTTTTCCGCGGTGGAAAAGCCCGGCTCGAAAATAAATTTGAAGAGCTCCTGGTCGGCAAGCTGCTCCGGCTCGGCGGCAAGCCCCAATGAGCGCACGCGGGCGGCGATCCGGTCGCGATTTAAGCCGGCGCCGTCATCGATTAGACGGATGACGATGTTGGCGCCGTCATGAAGCGCTTCCAGCGTGACGACACCGCAAGCATCTTTTCCTCGGTTGCGCCGCGCGTCTGGTATTTCCAACCCATGATCCAAGGCGTTGCGGATCATGTGCGTGAGCGGATCTTTGAGCTGTTCCACCATGCTCAGGTCGATCTCCGCATCGTCGCCAACGATCGCCAGACGCGCGACCTTGCCGCTGCCTTGGGCAATATCGCGCACCATGCGAATGTACTGGCGGAAGATCGGTCCCAGCGGCACCATGCGCGCCTTCATGATTTGTTCCTGAAGATCCATTGAAAGACGCTCCAATTGCGCATGCGCTTCCAGCGCCTCGGCAGGCTGATGCATCGGTGTGTCGAACGCCTGACGGAGCCTGCCGTGCGCCACAGCGATTTCGCCCGCCAAATTGAGCATGCGGTCGAGCTTGTGCACGTCGACGCGCACGGTATCGGCGGGTTCGAACCGCCCGGGTGCGTCATCGTGCCGACGGCCAGCGCGCTCGAACGGGTGCGGCGCACTTGACAGCACCGGGGCTGCTTCGGTTTCGCCGCGCAGCGCGTCTTTGTCCGTCAGGTGTGCTAACAGCGATTGATACTCTGGGCGGAGCTCGGTCGCGCCAGCAATGGCTTCCGGGATCATCTGGCGCAGCGCGTCCACGGCGCGCAACAATAAGGTGATGCTTGATCGGGTAACGGGCACGATTTTATTGCGCAGACCTTGGAGCAACTCTTCAAAGGCATGCGCGAACTCGCCGACTTTGCCGTAACCTAAGCCCGCGGCGTTGCCCTTGATGGTGTGGGCACCGCGAAATATGGCTTCGAGAAACTTTTGATCCTTAGGTTGTGCTTCGAGGGCGATTAACGATTCTTCCATCCGCACCAAATGCTCCTCACACTCAGTCACGAAGGTGCGGATGATTGCCTCGAGATCGATCTCCATTTTATAATTCTCTTACCCACGCCGAACCGTTGTCGGTGTGGAAAATCAGCTTTCGTCCGTGGCGTCCCCCCACGTCTTCGCCGACGATGGGAATCTTGGCGGCGCTGAGAACTTCGCGCGCGATCTGGACGTTTTTACTGCCGAGATGGTTTTCGCGATCGCGAAAGGCGTCAAGCACGCAGGCCCCGCCAAAGAGCTTTGCCCGCAAGCGACCTTGCGCGACGCCGCCCGTGAGCAGTTCTTCGATCAATTCGCGCACCGCGAGATTGCCGAAACGCCCCGATGCATGAGCTGCGCCGACCTCGACGGGGAGCAGAAAATGGTTGATCCCGCCGATCTTTGTGAGCGGATCCCACAAGCAAGCTGAAACGCACGAGCCGAGGATCGTGGTCACGGCATACCCCTCGGCGGAAACGAAAATCTGGCCGGGATGAAGATAAAAATTCGACCGTTCAGCGACGGCCAAGCGAGCTGTCGCCAGACTGCCGTCGATGATCTGTTTTGCCACTGGCTTGCGTACCAAAGCTTTCAATGATCGGCCGTGCGGGCTATTCGCCGAGCAAGTTTTTTACCTTGGTTAGCAACTCGAAGCGATCGATGGGTTTGATAATGTAATCGTTGCAACCGCTCTGGTAGCCGGCTTCCATACTCTCTGCCTCGGCCTTGCTCGTGACCATGACGACAGGAACAGCGCGCATCTGTTGATGTTCACGCAGCCTTTTCACCGCTTCAAAGCCGTCCATTTTAGGCATGACAACGTCCATCAAGATGAGATCGGGTTTGGATTGCAGAGCTTTGGCAATCCCTTCCTCGCCGTCTCGCGCGGTGATCAGCTCGTAAGAGTTCGGTTCTAAGATCATTTGCTCCATCTGCAATACGGTCTCAGAGTCATCCACGAGCAGAATTTTTCTGGACGCCATCGTCTGACTGCCTTTCTGCGTCTCGCTCGGCTCCCAAGGTTTTTCTGCTAACGCCGCCGCCACGCCGGAGTCACCTAAGCAGCAAGATATTTGCCATTGATCTAAACATTGAAAAAGATAGAAAACCTCGCGAGAAATCGCGGACAAAGCTTGCCTTCGACGAACAATGCTGTACAAGGATGCGCGGCAGGCGCCGTTGCTTAAAAGCGTTGATTTGCATCCGACAATCAGTGAGGCTCATTTTCCGTTCGTGGCAGCGTTCAGTCCTAAAATGTCCATTTGCGGCCAAAGCGGTGCTCGAATTCTTCCGGCAAATCCACGCACTCATCGATTTTTGCTGAAGTTTTACGATCGCTGTTTGTGGCACATAATTGGCTTTCTCGGAGGCCGATGAATTATTCGACTCAGCACCGAAGCACAGCAGATTTTTGCGCGGCGGAGGGCGCTTTGTGACAGATGATGAAAATGACAAGATGTCAAACGCCCAAGCGAATAATCCGGGAGCGGGCAAAGACGTTTTGTTTGGTTGGCTAGTTGGGCGGGCAGCGGCAGATCTCGGGCTGGCGCAAGCGCTGGCGGCCAGCGAAGCACAACGGGCAGAGCAATTTAAACGACTGGAAGATAGTTTGCTCGCGCAGATACGGGAGCTTCAGAATCGCAACATTTCTGGGTCTGATTCGGCAGTCCAAGCCATAGAACTGGGCGACGTGAAGGCGGAGATCCGAGGTATTTTCGAGCGCATGGGCGGGCTCGAAGCGGCGACCCAGCAGTTCGCCGACATGCCCGAGGTGTTTAGGACTGAAGTAGCAGCGCTGCAAATTCAATGGAACCAACGGCAGAGTGGGCTGGAAACGCAGCGCTCCGAGTTTGAAAAAATTGCCGAGAGTTTGGCGGCGCGAGTTCGTGAGCTGGAAAGTCAGATTAACTCAAGACCGCAAGGCCTCGATGGCGCTCAGAGTGACTTGACGAATCTCAAACTGGAGTTAGGCGCCTTGGCGCAACGCATGGCGCGCGCAGAAACTTCCGCCCAGCAAATCCAGACAGAAACAGGCACCGATATCCAGCGCGCGCAGGAGCTCGCGGCCGATCTGATTCGCGCCGAATCCATAACGCTCAAGGCGGCAATCTTCGAGCGTTTGGATCATCAACCATCGCCGGAGGCAGTCGTCGGCGGCGCGGAAAAGAGACTGCAAAGCCGGGTGGACGACGTGCGCCACGAGCTTGGCGAGCAGGCGAATAAATTCACTGGTCTCATCGACGAACTCAGCGAGCTGCGGACACGGTTGCAAAGCCTTACGGCGAGAGTCGAATCGACACCGGCTGTGGTGGCTCCAGCGGTTGATTACGATGCCGAGAGCGTACGCCTGAGCCAGGAGGCGAGTGAGCGGATCGGCGCTGCGATGCGCGAATTTGGCGATGAGATTCGGCCCCAGTTGCAGGGTGTTCATGACTTCAACATCAACCTCGAGCTCTTAAATGCGGAGATCGTGTCGCTCGCGGCACGGATCGCCAATATCGAACGAGTGACGGAGCAGATTGCCGCAGGATTTAGGCGGGAATTGGATTCCGTTAAAACCGAACTGTACGAGAAGCATAATCGACAACCGGCCGTGCAAGCATTGCTCAACGACATAGAGCAAAGTCTGAGTACGAAGATCCAGGAATGTCAGGATAGCCTGATCCAAGAACGCCAGCGCTTCCAAGCTCGCGAGGTTCAGTATCATGAGGTTGCGACGAATCTAGAACACCTCGCGCAGCGAATGACCGAAACCGAATCGATGATCCATCAAACTCATGCGTTGATGGTCAACGAAACGGTGCAGATCGCCCAGCAGCGCGACGGAGTGACTGCCGAGCTGGCGACATTGCGCGCGCAAGTGGGCGACAGCCAAGCGCGGGAAGCGGCGTTCCGCGGCATCGAGGATCGGCTAAATGTGAAGATTCACGAGCTGCAAAACCAACTCGGCGAGCGAATGGCAAGTCTCGACCGGCGCGATGCCGACCTTCGAGAGCTGAAAGCACAAGTCCAAAGCTTTATACGACAGATGACAACTCCGCCGGCTGGGATGCGACCGTCGAATGTTTCGGTGCCGAATCAAATGCAAGAAAGCGCGCCCATATCTCTCGACACCGGAACGCGAGTCACCCAAGTGGAGGATCGGCTGCGAGCCGTGTTGCCTCGACCCGAAGGCGCACAGCAACGGCCTCAAGCGGTTTTGCGGCCGGGAGGCGAGCCGGAAGATCAATTGCTCGTTGAAGGCGCAGACCAGCTCAGAGTATTGCAGGCGCGCATGTCGGCGGATATTGAGCGCGCGAGAGCTGAGTTAAAGGAAAAGAGCGGACGTTGGAAAGTCCGGCGTTAGGTGCAGGCGTGGCGGATCGGTCACGCGTTTGATTTCACCCATTAATCAGGACGACGTTGCCGGTTGCCGAGCGAGATCTCCTAAAGCATCCTTAGGTCGTGAACGTCGACGTCGGAACGCTCAGCATCGACTAGGTCTTGGCAATTCGCGCCCAGGACTGTTAACCTAAATCACTCCAAAACAATTTGGTTATGAAGCGCAAACGGACAGCGACAGGAATTCCCGAGCTCGATACCTTGATCGAGGGCGGGCTAAGGGCGGGGAAAACTTACCTCGTGATTGGCGAACCCGGCACCGGCAAGACGGTTTTTGGATTGCAATTTTTGGTCAGCGGTTTGATGGATAAGGAAAAGGGGCTTTACGTCGCTATCGATGAAAAGCCAGCGGATGTGGTTGAACAAGCCGCGTCATTGGGCTGGGATCTCGCGCCGTTTATCGAGTCCAAGGAATTTTTGATCCTTGATGCGTCCGCCTATTTTAATACGCGCGCGGCCGACGGTCAGGGGAAAAGCGTTGACGTGCAGCGGGTCGTTACCGATCTCAGCAACTACATCACGCGCATGGGAGCCTCCCGGGTGGTCATTGATCCCGTCGGCCCGCTGCTGTTTGCCCGTGATTCCATGTCTCGCATTCTCGATCAAGCCCGCATGTTATTCTACGGGCTTCAAGCCAACACCAGCACGACCAATTTATTGACGACCTACGCTGTGGAAAGAAATGTCCGCGGGATCGAAGAATACCTTGTGTCCGGGACATTTGTTCTCGAGATGGAACTCACCAATGGCCGCTTTGTGCGCACTCTGACCATCGAAAAAATGCGCAGCACGGCCCTGACGCCGGCGCAGTATGTTTTTAACATCGTGCCCGACCGTGGCATAGTTTTGCAAGGTTTGACCGAAGTGTTGCCGTAAAGAGTCTGCTTGCGCAGACAATATCTTGGTAACGGCACGGGCGGGATTCAGTGTAAGCTTTGCGACGCCTGTGTCTTCAAGCGAGGCAATTCATCCCCGATGAACTTCTGCATAGACTGCGGTGCCGTAAGCTAGAACTTCGGTTACCCCGTCGGCGATTTCGTTGGCGTCATAGCGGACTGCGATCACCGTGTTGGCGGCTAGCTGCGCGGCATGTTCGATCATCAAGCGATGCGCGTCGGCGCGGGCTTTCTCACAGAGCTCGGTATAAATCGTTATGTTTCCGCCGAAAAGCGTCTGCAGGCTCGCGCCGATGTTACCGACGATACGGCGCGAACGCACGACGATGCCGCGCACGCTGCCTAAGTTTTTACTGATGCGGTAGCCGGAAATTTCAACGGCGGTGGTGGCCGGCTTTGGATCGATCATTTGAACGGTCCTTTCGTTGTCGGTGAAAAGCGTGCGGGCGGATGGACCGGTGCCCCGACATCTTCGTACCGGTTCCGCGAATTGGCTACCACCCGCTTTTTGTAAACCGCTGGATCGCGCGTCG
>DASWCL010000209.1:0-4225 GCA_036390135.1 Binatia bacterium | reverse complement strand
GCCATGGGGCATGGGGGTCGCAGAAAAAGGTACGCATGGATAATTTATGGAGTCGGTGGTGGTAGGAGAATTCAGTGCCGTTATCGAAGGTGATGGTTCGACGTAAGGACTTGGGCAGGGAGCGAAACAGTTCGGTGAGCTTGGTAGCTACCGGTTCAGCTGCCTTATTGGGCTGACGGCTCACGACCAGTAAACGAGAACGCCTTTCATGAGCGACCAAGACAGCCTGACCATATTTGGCAAAAAGCATCAGGTCTCCTTCCCAGTGGCCCGCTTGGCGCCGTTTGTCGATGTAGGCCGGGCGCCGATCGATGCCCACGCGCCCCTCGATGCGATCGACCACCTTGCCACCTCTGCGTCCACGCCAACCGCGCTTGCTCTTGCCCCGGGGAAGATAGTGGCGCCAACTATAGTCCTGAGTACGGCGAATCTGGGAGTCGATAAAACGATAGATCGATTCGTAGCTGATCACCTTACGTCTTTTTTCCGTGTTCAATCGTCCGGCCACTTGGGCGGGCGACCAGCCATACCCGAGCCGTTTGAGAACTTCATTCTGGAGCTCGGGCTGACGCAGCAATCGACTCCCCCTCCAGCAGCGGCTTTTCGCTTGCTGTTCTGCGTAGGCAGGCTGATAACCGACCTTTGTGCCACTGTTGCGCTTAAGTTCACGCGCTATAGTCGATGGCGCGCGATCCATAATTGCCGCGATTTGGCGGACTGTTTTCCCGGCTTGCTTAAGTCGGGAAAGCGTACAGCGCTCTTCAAGCGAAAGCTGTTCATAGCATCGTCCCATTGCAACACCTTATACAAAGAGTGTTGCACTTGGTCTGTGAATTTAGGGAATCCAGGTTCTTTCTTGGAATTCAAAAAATCCAACCTGGATGCCCGCGTTCGCGAGCATGACGTACGCTAGTCTCAACTCATCTGCGGCTCACCCATTCGCCGCCGGCGCATCGATATTAATATCCCGTAGCTTCGGCATGACCTTTTCGGCAAACAGCTTCATGCTCTTCTCCGTATACTCGCGCGGCGCGTTGCCGACGGAGAAATTTGCGATCAGCAGGCCGAATCCCACCTTCTTCGCATAATCTTCGAGCCGCTGGCGCACCGTCTCCGGGCTGCCGACGATCACGTATCCCGCGTCGTCCACTTCCTTCCACGTGGACAAATTCGATGGCCGCGACTCGAGCCGCCGCTTCATCATGCCCATTACGCTGGCGATCGACGTATGTCCGGGCGGCATGCTTAACTGCACCGGCTGCTTTAGAAGATTGCGCGGATAGTACCAATAGTGCGGCTCGTATTCGCGCCGCGCTTGCTCGTCCGTATCGCTGACGTAAATACCGATGCCCCAACCGATTTGCGTATGACGAACCGTGTATCCCGCTTTGCTGCAGCATTGGGAAAAATACTCGGCGGCCTGGCGCCGCAGCTCGAAGGGCGCCAAAGTCGGCAGCACCATGTAGGTGTATTTCTGTTTGGCCACCCATTCCATGGTTTCAGAGCTGCCGGAGCCGGGAATCCAGATCGGCGGATGAGGCTTCTGATACGGCCGCGGCCAGACGTTGATATAGCGGAAGCGATAATGCGTGCCGTCCCAACTGAACGGCCCCTCCGTCGTCCACGCTTTGATGATCAGATCGTGCGCCTCGTGAAAGCGCTCGCGCGCATACGTGGGGTTGATCTTGTACGAGAAGTATTCCATGCCGGTGCCGACGACCATGCCTGAAACGACTCGGCCTTTGGTAATCACGTCGAGCATGGCGATCTCTTCGGCGACGCGCTGCGGATGATCGTAGAGCGGCAAGACGTTGCCTAGGACCACCAGCTTCGCCTGCTTGGTGCGCCGCGCCAAGCAGGCCGCCATGATGTTGGGCGACGGCATGCCGCCATAGGCGGTCTGATGATGTTCGTTGACGCACACGCCGTCGAAGCCGAGCTGATCGGCCAACTCCAATTCATCCAAATATCGATTGTATAGCGGATGGCCAAGCTCGGGATCGTAAAGCGAGTTGGGACAAGTCACCCAGGCGGTTTTGTGCGACTGAGAAAAATCCTCCGGCAGATATGCCCACGGCATCAAATGAAAGCAAAAAACTTGCATAAGGATCCTAATCCACAGCTTGAACCTTTTGGACGACTTGAACGATTTGAACTGTCAGAATCATTTAGGGCTTCCAGCCCGCTTTCTTCAGTTCCCCTTCCACGTCCGCTGCGAGGCTCAAATCAAAAACCTCCGGAATCTCCACCTTGCGTTCCATTTTTCTCGCTTCGCGCGCGCGGTCGATAACTTTTCGCATGTTGCCTTGCTCGAACCCGCCGCCGGGATTGTATCGGCGCATCTCGTCTTCATAGGTTTCCCGCGCCGTCTTGCGATCGTCGATGCGCAGAACTTTTTGGATCACATTGAGGGTTTCTTCAGGCTTTTGACCAAAAAACAGATGGCCTTTCAAAAACGCACGGATAAACGAACGGGTCACGGCTTTATCATTCGTCAGCATTTCGTTTTTGACGATTAACGGATGAGAGACGTAAGGCGGCGGAGTGTACTCCAAATTTCGAAAGCCGTCTTGCATCGCCGCCAACGCGTGTTGGGACGCCAATAAGGCGCCTTGTACATTGCCGGATTTCAACGCGGCGAATCGCACCGGCACACCGCCGGTTTGCAGCAAGATGACATCCTGCATCGGCTTGAGGCCGTGGTCGAGCAAAATTTCCCGGGTGAGCAAATCGGTAAGAGTGCCAAAGGCGCTGATGGCGATCTTTTTCCCCTTGAGGTCTTCGAATCTTTTGATTTGCGGCGCCACGATCAAGCGATGAAGCAAAAACTTTTCCGCGACGTAAATTGTCTTGCCCTTGATGTCGCCGGCGACTATCGAGTCAAAAGTGCTGGGCGAGTAAGTTAATTGAAAAGAACCCGCAATCAGTCCCATGGTGCAGAGATTGCCCCTCCCGGCAATCACTTCGATATCAATCTGTTCTTGGGCGAAGTAACCATTCTGCTTGGCGACGAAAAACGGCATGACTCCGACGGAATAGTCCGGTACGCAAATTTTGAATTGTCGAGTTTGCGCATCGACCAAACTACGCAAACCAAAAACACCAGCAATAAGAATGAACAAGAATGCGAAACCGCGTCGTTTCATGAGAGCCCCTACTCAGACCAAGATCTTCCCGTTATCGCAAATCACGGTATCATCGATGATCATCGTGATTTTTTCGATGATTCCCTCCAGCCGGAGCACGCTGACGATCTTGCCGCGATCGGCGCCGTGGCCGATGCCGAAATGCATCGCGCCATAATGTTTCTTCCAACTGCGCACCGAGTCCGCGTCCGGCTGGCATAACTTGCTCAGTCCGAGCGCCATCTCGCCGCCGCAGAGCCACGAACTTTCATCACCATAGGTTTCGAGAAACCAGCGCACTTGATCGGCTTCGGTTTTGCCCTGGATATCGACCACGCGACCATCTTTGATCGTCAGCGCGACTGGATTGCGCCACCGCCCCGGCGGAAACTGCGCCGTCACTTCCCAGACGACGGTTCCATTAGCCGTACCGGGAATCGGTTCTATATGGGCCTCGCCCCACGGCCACGTGCCACCTAAAAGCTTACCGGTTTTCGCGCTGCGGCCAAACGGAATCCTGCCCCACCGGTCGGCGTGATAGGACGGCGGCATCTCGCCGATCTGCGCCGTCAGTTCCGTGCCCGCCTCGGATTTGATGTGAACTGTCCTGCCGCGGTCGTAAACTTCGCCGACGCGCCGGCCCAAGGCGGAAATTTCTTTTACCTGATCGAGATTCGCCCGCCCGCCGCCTTCGGTAAGAATTTCAACGGTCATCTCTTCCATCAAACACATCGGCCCGCCGCATGCTTTGCGCATCGCGCGCGATCCCACGGACGCGTCGCTCAGCGCCGTCGTGGTCAGCGCGAAAATCGCGTCGGCGCCGCGCGCCGCTTCGATCGCCATCTGCGGCGGATCGGCAAAGTGGTGATCCAGCCGCGGCCACATGCACAACACCGGCTCGCCGCCTTTTTCATTGATCGCCGCCATCGCGCCCTGCCAGACCAAAGGATCCATGGCGTCATCGGTGATGACCAGGACTCTGTCGCCCGGCTGAATCGAGCGCACCGGAACTTGAAGACTTTTCATCACCGACATCAACCGCGTCGCCGGACTGCCAAACCGTTCCATCATCACCATGAGACTGCATCCTCCATGCTACA
>DASWCL010000208.1:0-2980 GCA_036390135.1 Binatia bacterium | reverse complement strand
TGGGAAGATCGTGCGCGAAGAGTTTCTGCCTTATACGGGTGACGAGAAGTGAACGCCGCTGCGTTGCCGTAGCGGGCAATAGCCTGGGACCAGGTTCACCAGCAACACCGATCCGAATCCCGCCTTGAAGGTTCGAGCTCGACCACTGGACGAGTCCGTGTTGCCGCGGCGACCGGACCGGATTGGCAGTAAGACCGACAAGGTGATCCGCCCTCGCAGAGTCCGGCGCGATAGATTGAGTTGGTGAGACTGACCGACTGAAGAAAATGCCGAACGCCGAACGTCTAGTCAGGATGCGCTAGACGGTGGGAATAGTTCCGCCGTCGATGACGAATTCGGCGCCGTTGATATACGACGCCCGATCGGATACCAGGAAAGCAACAAGCTCAGCAACTTCCTCGGGGCGCCCAGTGCGTCCGATGGGAATGCCGCCGAGTGAATCCATCAGTTGCTGCCTGGCGGTGTTAAGATCTGTGCCAGCGTTTTCGGCCAATCTCTTGATCAGGCGCGCCGCCGCTTCCGTTTCGATAAAACCCGGCGCAACCGTATTCACCCGCACTCCTTTGGGTGCGACTTCATTTGAAAGCCCTTTGCTGTAGTTAGTCAGTGCCGCCTTTGCCGCTGCATAGGCCAACGTTGCATCGTAGAGGGGGAGGGTGCGCTGAATGGACGAGATATGAATGATGACGCCGGAATTCTGTTCCAGCATCTTCGGCAGAAAAGCGCGATCCAAACGGACAGCAGCGAATAAATTCGTATCGAATGTTTGCTGCCAGTCGGTGTGGCTCAGCGCAAGTGCGCCGCCGCTGGGCGCAGAAGAACCACCCACGTTGTTGACGAGAATGTCCAAGCCGCCGAGACGAGCGAGCACTCCCTCGATGACTTTTTGGGCGCCATCATTCGTACTGATGTCGGCCTCAATAAACAAATCCGGCAGGTCAAGGTTAGCGGGCCTTGACCGAGCGGTCGTCATGACCGTTGCCCCTGCTTGCCTCAGCCGTTTGCCGATCGCTTCGCCCATGCCCTTGGTCCCTCCCGTGACCAGCGCTTTCCTGTCAGATAACTCGTTCGGATTAATTTGAGCGTTTGTCATGATGGTCGTTGCGGTTCAGCTGTTGATTAGGATGTCGATCCGGCCGCCGCAGCCGCTTTGCGGAGGAGGCTCTTGCCGAAGCGTGCGATCCTTCCGCCCTGCTGATTGCGGTCATAAGGAATAATAATATTATCCCACTCGGCTGACGAGCGGGCAACAAAGCTGAACGGCGATTGAGAGACAAAATTTTTTGTTTGACATGGAAACTCGATATACTAGTGTAGTTTCTATGGTGGAGGATAACAATATGTCATCTAACAGGACACAGAAGCCCCCAAAAAGAGCTCAACCGGGCGATGCCGAAGCTCAGCGCATCGTGGAAGCGGCGCGGGCGCACTTCTTCAGCCACGGCTTCCGTAGCGTGACCATGGACGATCTGGCGGAGGAGCTCGCGATCAGCAAGAAAACGCTCTACGCCCATTTCCCGAGCAAGATTGCGCTGCTCGAGGCCGTGCTGGCTGATAAGTTCGCCGGCGTCGAAGCGAAGCTGGAAGAAATCAAGCGTGCATATCCACACGATTTCCCAGCGGCGCTGCATGAATTACTGGCCAATACGCAACGTGAATTGGATGAGATCAAACCGCCCTTCGTCCGCGACATGCGCCAGAAGGCGCCGCAGGTGTTCAAGATTGTCGAGCGCCGCCGAGCGGATTTGATCGAACGCTTTTTCGGAAAGCTCTTCATCGAGGGCCAGCGCACGGGAATGGTGCGCAAGGATCTCCCGGCCAAGCTGATGATCGGGATTCTGCTCGCCGCAGTTCAGGCGATCGTGAATCCGGCGAAGGTAGAAGAACTCGGTCTCACGCCAAAAACCGGCTTCGCATCAGTCGTTAAAGTTGTTCTCGAAGGCGTGATCACCCGGAAAGGAAGGAAAACATGAATGTGTTTTACTTTGTGCAAGATCGACAATTAATGCGCGCCGCTGGAGCGTTGATACTGCTTCTCTTGCTCGGCAGTTGCAGTGACCCACCGAAAAACCGTTTCCAAGGGTATGTCGAAGGTGAATTCGTTTATGTCGCGTCGCCGCTTTCCGGGACGTTGGAATCGTTGCACGTCCGCCGAGGCGATCAGGTGAAAGCCGGTGACCCGCTCTTCGCTCTGGATGAAACCCCGGAGAAGGCCGCCCGCGAGCAAATCGAGGCGGCGCTCGTGCTTTCTGAAGCGGAATATGCGCGCCAGGACAAACTTGTCCGCACCGGTGTGGCTGCCATCCAGGATTTGGATCGCGCCCGTTCAACGCGAGATCAGGATAAGCGACGACTTACTCAAACAGACTGGAGTTTCCTGCAAAAAAGGCAGTCGGCGCCGCAAACAGGTTTGGTTTACGACACGCTTTACCGTCAGGGTGAATGGGTCGCAGCCGGTAAGCCAGTGGTCGCGCTGTTGCCACCGCAAAATATCAAGGTGCGCGCGTTTGTTCCAGAAACGCGCGTCGGTTCGATCCATTACAGCGATGGCGTGCGTGTCGCGGTCGATGGCGTGCGCGATCCTTTCATCGGCAAGGTGAGCTATATCTCGCCCCACGCCGAGTACACGCCACCGGTCATCTACAGCAAGGAAAGCCGGGACAAGCTCGTCTTCATGATCGAAGCCGTGTTCGATCCCGCAACCGCGGCCAAGCTCCATCCCGGCCAGCCGGTGGATGTGCAATTTGAATCCAAGTCATGAATGGCGAATCAATCATCGACGTGCGCGGAATGACGAAACGCTTTGGCGATCGCACGGTAGTCGACCATGTCGATCTAAGCGTGCGCGCCGGGGAGATTTTTGGATTCCTCGGTCCCAACGGCAGCGGCAAGACGACGTTCTTGCGCATGCTGTGCGGATTGCTGCGAGCGGATGATGGAAGCGGCACGTGTCTCGGTCATGACGTCATTACAGAGAGCG
>DASWCL010000207.1:0-2979 GCA_036390135.1 Binatia bacterium | reverse complement strand
CCGCGGGCCTGCCGGAGCCGACATGAACGCACACCGGAACGCCGAGTTCCTGAGCCTTGGCGTAGAAAGGATAGAAATCCGGATGATCCAGGTTGCGCCCCGCTGAATGCGCCGAAGTGGCGACGGCGACGAAGCCCAGTTCTTTGACGCAGCGCTCTAGCTCTTTCACGGCTTCTTTGGGCTCCTGCATGGCGACCAGCGCCACGCCTTTCAAGCGTTGCGGATTTGTCTTGCAGTAACCGTCGAGCCAGGTGTTGTAGGCGTGCGCGATGGCGCAAGCGAGGTCGTGGTTTTCTAGAAACGGCAGACTCAAAAACACGGTCGTGCCGAAGTTCACCGCGGTATCGATATTTTCCAAATCCATGTCATCGAGGCGCCGAACCGGGTCGAACATTCCGGTGGTTTTCTGCGGTCGGCGGCTGTAGGGCGCGGTACCGATACCGAGGCCGGCGCCGGAGGGCTTCGCCCAGATTTTTCCTTCGAGGAGCAGCTGTTCCTTGCCGTCAGGGCCCGCGATCATTTTTGGCGCGTGTTTTCTGTACGGCGGTTCCAGTAGCTCCTGCCAGTCGGCGTCGCGCTCTTGGACGTGGCCGTCGGCGTCGATGATGCGGAAATTATTCATTTGCTCCTCCATCTCGTGGACTCTTCATCGTCCTAATCTATTCACTTGCGCGTAATCGAATTCAAGAGCTTGTCCCAGCGCTCCAGCTCTTTCTCGTATTGTTCGGTCGTCAGCCCATGCTCCGGGCGCCATTTCTTAAAGCCGTAGTCTTTCGCGCCGCTGCCATAATAATATTTTTCCAGCACTTTTTGGCCTTCGGGACTCAAGAGAAAATCCGCCATGAGCAGTGCGGCATGCGGATGCGGCGGATTGGCAGCGACGGCGGCGCTGCCGACATTGGTCGGCACCAAGTCCATTGGCACCCATTCCACCGGCGCGCCTTTAGAGGCCGCGAGCAAAGTGTGCGTCTGAAAGATCGCCGGCGAAGCGACGATCTCACCCGCAGCAATGTTGTTCACCAGCGCCGGGGCTTCAATGGAGTAAAGCTTGATTTCCTGCCCCTTGAGTTTCCTGACGAATTCCTCGCTTCGGGTCTTAAGCATGGCGCCGATAATCTTGTCGCTCGTCTGGC
Source organism: Binatia bacterium (assembly GCA_036390135.1). Classification (GTDB taxonomy): domain Bacteria; phylum Desulfobacterota; class Binatia; order UBA9968; family UBA9968; genus DP-20. Next base: position 1,846 of record DASWCL010000207.1, on the reverse strand, counting down.
CGATACTGATACCCATTTTTCCTTTGAGTTGGGGGTGTAACAAGCCGTCGAAATTTTTCGGCACGGCATCCTTGGGAACGAGCGTCTTGTTATACGTCAACCCGATATACGACTCTCTGGCGAGAGCCCAATAGACTGTGTTCTTATCGGCGCGTTCTTTGCCGTCTTCCGGATATCGGTCCAGCTGCGGCGAGTCATAGGGACGGAGTAATTTTTCGTCGCGCAGAAATATGAGACTGCCCTCCGTGGTCTCGATCGTGTCCGCGATGTTGCGCCGCGCTTTGCCTTCCTCCTGCAAGCGGGTGACCAATTCGGCTCCCGCGGCGCGATAGGACTCGACTTTGACGCCCGGATACTTGGCTTCGAAAGCTTTAACCATCTCCTTGTACGAGTCGCCGGCAAGCGACGTGTACCAAGTAATTTTCCCTTCGCCTTTGGCACCGGCGAAAAGCAACTGCTCGCGGTCGACGCCTCGATAGACCGCCAGCTCGGCGATCGTTGAAGGTTTACGGGACTGCGCCGACACCAACGGCGCGACGAGGAAAAGAGCCAAAAGAAAAAAAATTCCGCGTTTCACGGTTCCAGTCTCCTTTCCGTCGGTCTGCGTGGGAGCCAATTTCGTTTCCGGTGGTTTCTCAATTGCTCTTCCAAAAAATCTCTCGATAGAGTTTGTTGTACTCTTCATAGCTATCCGAGAGCGTCCAATCGGCGGGAAAAAGATTCACGCCGCGGAGATACTCCGGTTGAAACTTCGGCAGCGCCGGCGGTTTATCGATGCTAAGAATTTCCTTTTGGCCTTCGTCCGAGGCGAGATAGTTCATGAACAACCGAGCCGAGGCTGGGTGCCGGGATTCGCGCGTGATGGCCGCCGATACCAAAACGGTGATATGCGGCTCGGCTCTGACCCAGTCGATCGGCGCCCCTTTCTTTTTCAATTCTTCGCTTCTCGCTATGTCGCTATAAATGATGATCGGAAACTCGCCGGCGGTTAACAGCATCGCTTGGTTGCTATGTCCGTTGACAAGCATTAGATCCTGCTGCGCCAGTTTTTTAAAATATTCAATCGCCTTTTGTTGTCCCAGGTACTGCGTGTGCGCCTGAGTCACGAGGTATTCTTCTCGCTCCAAAGAGATACGGCTCTTCCATTTGGAATTCAAAAGATCATCGAAGGACTTCGGCGCGCTGCCTTTGGGCACCAGCTTCGTGTTGTAGGTCATCGCGTAGGGAACCAGGTAGAACCCAACCCAATAGCCTTGTTTATCGATGAAGCCCGGTGGAAAGTTTCCCGCTGCCGGCGGCGTATATGCCGTGATGATATTTTTCTTCATGAAGATCCGGTGCGTGTAGTTATTGATAAGGATCACGTCGGCGCTGAGCTGGCGGGCCGCGACCTCGCGCAGGATCTTCGATGTCAACGCTTCACCGGTCGTACGCGAATATTGGGTTTTGATGTAGGGATAGCGTTGCCTGAAAGGCTCGACGAATTTCTCGAATTGCGCAACCAGCGCGGTACCGTAAACGTTCAGCTCGCGCTCGTTTTTGGCTTTGGCAACGAGATCATCCTGGGCGTAGCCGCGGATGGTCATCCAGGGCGACCCAATTGTCGCCAAAACGATGAGGGTGCCAAAAGCGAATCTCATGAATCCGCGCCTACTTCGATTGGTTGAAAGATCCTGCCGCTAGTCTCCAGCTAATTTTTTTCCGGCCAACTCTGAGAGCGTTGCAGTCGGAGTCACGTATTCGTAGTCCGTTTGCACCTCGATCAGCGCGGAGCGATCCGCGGCCAGCGCTTTCTTGAGGGCGGGCATGAATTCCTCATCCCGAGTGACTCTCAACCCGAGAGCGC
>DASWCL010000206.1:0-2831 GCA_036390135.1 Binatia bacterium | reverse complement strand
GAGCAATCTGCGCGCGAAATTGAGCCGGTTGGCGTCGGAGATCTGCTTGGGCGTCCGGCCAATCTCTTCTTTGAAAAGCCGCCGCAGGTGCCGCGCGCTCACGCCCAGCCGTTGAGCGAACTCCTCCTCGTTATTGTGATTAAGTTCATTGTTGGCGATGAGTTTGAGCGCGCGTTGAACCACCGCCCGCTTTCCCCACCATGCCGGTGATAGTGGCGTGCATTCCGGCCTGCAGCGCAGACACGGCCGGTATCCCGCCGCTTCGGCTGACGCCGCATCAGGGAAAAACACGACGTTCTCGCGCTTCGGCCTTGCCGGGCAAATCGGCCGACAGTAAACTCCGGTGGTTTTCACCGCGACAAAAAATTTACCGTCGAAGCGGTAGTCGCGAGCGAGCAAAGCTTGGTAAAAATCTTTCATAACGTTGTAGAGACAGATTGGAACATGCGCAGTCCCTGCGCAAGCAAGCGATTGGCCATTTTCGGACGTGATTCGTTTTGGTCCAACGCGACCCCAAGGGCTCGCAGATGAACAAAGGCATTACGGTTTTCATCTTGCGCTGCGGCGGCTCTGAAAAACACAAGGGGAAAAGCCTTGTATTTGGGACGTCGTTCGGCCTATTTTTTGGTTGTTAGTCCACAACTTCTTGGGAGGTGTGATATGCCACGCTATCTCGTTTTGGCCAACCAAACCGCCGCTAGCCCCGAGCTGACCAGCGCAGTTCGGGAGATCGTTGCCAAGGATGCAGATACGGAGTTTGTCTTGCTCGTTCCCGCCACACCGGTGGAAGATCTTCTCGATTGGCAGGACGGCGATAGTGAAACGATAGCGAAGCGGACCGCTCAAGCCGCACAGGATCATCTAGCGGGAGTGGGCGCGAAGGTCGCGCGCACGGAAGTGGGCGATGCTTCGCCTGTAAAAGCAATCGAGAACGAACTGGAACAGCACCAAGAAAAATATGACGGCATCATTATCTCCACTTTACCGCTGCAAAGGTCGCGCTGGGTGGCCCTTGACCAGCCCCGGCGCATCGAGCGCCGCTTCAAAGTGCCAGTCAGACACGTAGTGGGCCATTCTGTTACCATGACCCGGGAGGATCTCATAAACGGCCTGAATGAAGACCTCAACCTCGAGCTCGAGGCGCTTCTAAGGAGTGTGTATCACGCCGCCGCCGGTCGCGGCTTGCTCGGCCACGAGCTTCGCGAGTTATTGAAAAAAGAGCTCCCCAGCGAGCTTGACCACGCTACGTTCCTCGCCGACAAGATTGTGGCGCTTGGGGGCGAAGTGCGTATCCGGCCGGCTATGCCCGCAGAATTTGGCGCCGCCCGGGAGCTTTTGCAGCAGAACATTGCCGCAGAACGAAAGGTCATAGGCAACTACGCGAAACGGATCGACCAGGCGGCGGAGTTTGGCGACAAAGGTCTAGCGATCCGCTTGGAAAATATGCTGGCAGCGGAAACCGATCACCTCGAGCAGCTCGAACGTCTGGGACGTTAGTATGCCGGACCGCTCACGTCGAACCTAAGATTGAACGCGGGCGAGCGGTCCGCGAAAACTTCAACGCAGTTCGTGCGGCCCTTCTCGGCTGGACGATCATCAGTTCTTAACCAACGCTATCGCTGCGAGGAGAAGCCGATGCGTAAAACAAAATGGATCGCGATTGTTCTCCTTTCAGCTTCTTCAATCCTGCTTTCTGCCGCAACTAAGAGCACGTTTTGTGCGGAACAGCCGGGAAAGCTCTCTCCCGTCCGTATCGGTATCGTGTCGCGCAGCACATTGGACATGCCTTTTTACGTGGCGCGGGAGCGAAACTTTTTCCGCGAGGAAGGTTTGGAAGCCGAGATCATTCTGATCAAGGCGAACCTGGCGGTACAGGCGCTCTTGGGCGGCAGCATCGACTTCGGCACGGCCACGGGCACTGCCGTCAGCGCCATCGTGAACGGCGCCGACGTGAGAGTCGTTCTGGCGATGAGCGACGCGCCGTCATTTGATTTAATCGTCCAGCCGAACATCACCAGCGTTCAACAGTTGCGCGGAAAAAAGATCGGCGTGGCCGGAATCGGCGGCCTGACCGATATTTTGGCGCGCCAGATCCTGATCGCGAATCACGTACCGCCCGAGCAAGTGACCTTCCTTCCGCTCGGCGCCAGCGACATCACTTATGTATCCTTGAAGGCAGGGGTGGTCGAAGCCACTCTGCTGCAAATCCCGCAAACCTTTATGGCCCAGGACGAGGGCTTTCGAAAACTTGCCTCGGGCGGCGACGTTTACCGGATCATCCAGGGCGGGCTGGCAACGGCGAAAATGACCGTCTCTGAACGGCCGGAGCTGGTGACCAAAACCATCCGCGCAACCTTGCGGGCGGTGCGGCTGATCAAGAACGACAAGAAATATGCCCTGGAGTTCATGAAGGGACCGTATCTCGACCTGGGGAAGGAGCGGGAACGGTTCACCGAACGCGCCTATGACGCGGCGGTGCGCGGATATGTGCTATCGGGCCTAGTGGACGAAAAGTTGCAGCGGGAGATGATCGCGTCCGCCGCGCAGCGGGTTAAAGCCACGGCGCCGACACTCGAGCGAGTTTTCGACTTCAGCTTCGCGCGCAAGGTCAGCGCGTCGTTGCAATAGACGCTGCTTCGTGGAGAAATTCAGGGTAAGCGTCGCAAAGCCAAATCGGGAGTTAAACAGCAAGTCACTGACGATTCGTCGGTTGGGAAAGATCAGAACTGCGAGCATCTATCTTAACAAGTAGGCGGTTCAGGGCTGCAATCTGAGCGATTATCTTTTTATCCTTCGTGCCCTGGAACTTTAGCGCCAGCGTATCCACATGC
>DASWCL010000205.1:0-3571 GCA_036390135.1 Binatia bacterium | reverse complement strand
CTCCTCGAAAAGCGTTCCGTAACTCTGCCAGATAGACGCGGGACTTTTTGATAAGGAGCCACTGATCGGGGCGAAGAGCTCACCCGGCTTGCGTACGACCTGATAGATCAGGTTGACCGCGAAAAACCCGGCGATCCCGAGAACACACCACCCGGCGACGGCTCCTTTCCAGTGGAGCCTGGTGAAACGTCTGGATGTTCGCCTGACATATCGAACACCACTATGAATAGTAGCCGTCACGTGAACAAATCCAACCTCTAATTTAGTTCAAGGCTGCATTGTACTACTTTGAAGGCCAATTAGCAGCCGTAGTCATGCGCCGATTGCCAAGGCTTTCAGATAGTAGGAGAGATCGACGTATTTCTCCAGAGGCGGAACGGGGTGCGCCAAATAACCCAGCTCGGCTCGAAAATCGAGAGCTGCCGCAACTCCAGACAGATTGAGGGCCGCTTTTTGGTAAAGGCCGTGCTCTGGATCGAGCAGGGCGTTCAATGTGTGTTCGGCCGCGGGCCTGTCGATTTCGTTTCGGCGCGCGAGGATGTCGAGGCAAGATCGACGATTCCGCGTCTCGAAACACCACTGAGCCGCTTCCACGTACGCTCGAATATAGCGGATCAATCGGTCCGGATGCTCCTTGGCCCAACGTCGACTCGCCGCGCCGCATGTGCCTTGATAAGATGGGCTCATCTCGAAGTCTCGAGCGAGCAGGTTGCAGCCCGCGGTCAGAGCATTTCTCACAAAAGGTTCCGTCAGCAGAGTCGCACTGATCTTTCCTTCCAACAATGCACGACAGCGACTTTCCCATCCACCGAGTTCGATTAGTTGGTAATCGTTTCCAGCAAAACCTCTCGCGTGGAGCATTGCTTCCAGCACTAGAACGAAGCCGCTGGTCTTGGCATCGACGCCGATAGAGCTGCCAGATAATGAATCTATGGATGCGCAATCCCGCGCGCCTACTAAACTGAAGAGTCCGCTATGTAGACCCATAAAAATAAAAAGATCGGATCGGTCATCGCTTTCAACGTCGGCGATGACGTCATCCGCGCCGGTATGGCCGATATCATATCGGCCTTCTTTAAGAGCTTGGCTAATGTATAAAGAGCCAGGGGTGTAAGCGATCTCGAGAGTAAGCCCGTGCCGGGCAAAAATTCCTGTCTCGATCCCGGCATGGACGGGCAAGTTGTAAGCAGCGCGAAATTGAATCAGTTTGACTGTCTCTGTCATAGAGATGCGTCTCGCAATGCTCCTATCACGCCGCGCAGAAAAGTGACAATTGCTTCTCTTGCGTTGTCAGTTTGATGAACGGGTACCATGGAGTAGTAGTTCATTTAGAGTCCGCCACGGATCTTCACATTGAAAAGATTCCTCGCCTTTTTCGGAATGACAATATGAGCGATTTGCCATCTCGACCCCTTCAGTAACGACTCAGGATAAACTCCGTGAGAGATCTTGGTTCAACTGAACCGTCACCGGGCGAGGACATAACTTGACAAGCTGACTTGTTTTCAACTACTGCTGCCGTAGTTCAGAATGAACGAGAAAAATTGGAGGTGAATCATGCCAGTGAAGGTTATGCGCATAGAAGATGCGCCGGTGAGAGTGATGCGATGGGATCGCGGCAAGGCGCTCCGTCTGGTAGATGAAGCCGATGGGGCAAAAAACGTCGACGTGCACATCAATTTGATTAACGTCGATTCTGGCCCCGGCCCGACACACTACCATGCTAAAGCGGAGAATATTTACGTCGTATTGGAAGGTACCGTCGAAGCCATCGTGCAGGGGAAAACGTTTCGCCTAGGGCCGGGAGAGGTCGCTTTTATCCCGCCGGGAGTGCGACATCAGGCCGGCAACTGCGGCGATACGGTCGCGCGCGTTCTGGAGATTTACGCTCCCGCGGGCGAAGATTTTCACATTGTCGATGATGCGGAGAACAAGTAGCGCGCCCAGGTCGGAAAGTTAAGAGAGAGAATTTCACCGTAAAGAACGCAAAGTAAAAGGTCATTTCCGACGGTTCTGTCATTTCGCCTGGAGGAAGAAATCATTCGTCGACGCGCAACAGTACCTAGGATCCGATCCCGTAAAACAAAAAGGACAATATAGGAACCATGGCGAAGACGCAGTTCGGCGTTTTGTTGCCTCACTTTGGTAAAGAAACCTCACCGTCGCGGATCATCGACGGCTCCAAGATGTGCGAGGAGCTGGGATTTCATTCCATATGGGTGAGGGATCATTTGATTTGGCATCCGCACGGCATGGAAAAGTCGGGGCTCAAATTCGTCGAACCGTTTGTCACGCTATCTGCGGTTGCGGCGGTGACGAAAAAAATCCTTTTAGGTTTCGCCGTGCTGGTTCCCGTGCGTTGGCCGCTCAAAGTCAGCCAGGATCTCGCAAGCCTTTCCTATATCGCCGGCGGCCGGGTAATCGCCGGCATGGGATTGGGATTCAATCCCGCCGAACTCGCCACCGTCGGCATGCGCATCGAAGATCGGATCGATATCTTGCGCGAGACCGTCGAAATCGCGCGGCTGATCTGGAAAGAGGATGACGTCTCATACAAGGGCAAAGTATTCTCGTTCCAAAACGTAACCATCGAGCCCAAGCCCGCCGAACCGATCCCTATCTTCTGCGGCGGCAGCACGCGCGCCGCGATAAGACGGGCTGCGGAATACTGCGACGGCTGGATTCCCGGTCGTGTTCCCATGGCAACCTTCGACGACCGGATAAAGTATTTACGGCAACTCACCGACAGGAGAATTACGTTGGGCAATATACCGATCACGCGCATCGATAAAGACCGAAAGAAGGCTCGGGCGAGTATCAACGTCGAGGCGCTCGCAGAGAGCTCGGAGGGAAGCAGTCACTGGATAAAGCCGCCTTCCGGAAGGTTTCAGACGATCGAGGACCTGGAAGGACTCTTGATCGTAGGAAACCCTGATGACTGCGCCGCGGAGATCGAAAAGTTTCGCACGCGAGGAGTCGAACACCTAGTATTCGATTTGAGACTTCAATACGACCGTTATGAAGAGAGCTTGGAACTGATCGGCAAGGAGCTGCTTCCACGGTTCCGGTGATCCATGCCAGAATTTCTAGACGATCTATTCGGACTTGCCATTTTTTTTGCACCGTCAATTACGGCGTTCGCGCTCGCTGTTTTCTAAAGCTTGAACTTGGTCGACGTGTTGAACGATTTGAACGTCCGTCGTTTCAGCGCGCCCCAAGCAGCTTCTCGATCGGCGCAATAACCTGCCGATCTTCCGGCTCGACGGCGCTTTCGAACACGGCGGCCGGCTGCGCTGCCTTATCGAGGAGATACTTGTGGAAGTTCCAGCGCGGCGGCTTGCCGGTCTTCGCGGCGAGCTCTTTAAAGAGCGGGTTTGCGTTTGCGCCGACGACGGACGTCTTCGCGAACACCGGAAACGTGATGCCGTAGTTCACCCGGCAGAATTGCGCAATTTCCTGGTTCGAGCCCGGCTCCTGCGCGCCGAAATCGTTGGCCGGAAATCCCAGCACCATGAAACCTTTGCTGCGATAGCGGCGATATAATTTTTCCAAGCCATCGTATTGTGGCGTG
>DASWCL010000204.1:0-20114 GCA_036390135.1 Binatia bacterium | reverse complement strand
CCCGCGGCACCGATATAGCGCGCCTCCTGGGGATAGGGACAAAGCGGCCGGCTGCGCGTGGTCGGCGCGGAAGTAAAATTCCGGCCCGATGCAATGATCTCCTTTGGCTCAACACCATGCTCAACCCATGCGACCAGTGGTGATAACGCATCGAACTGATCCGTCGATGGCCCACCGCTGCAATGACCCATATTGGGAATGAGATAGAGTCGCGAGAAGTCCAGCACATGACGCAAGCCGCCGCTTTTCTTCGCCAGCTCCGTGTAATATTCGATCGTGAACGATACGGACGGCCCGGGATCGCTCAGCCCGTGGTACCAGATGATCTTGCCGCCGCGATTCCTGAACTTCTCGATGTTGAGGGACGTCGAGGTGGAAACCAAAGGTGACTCGCGGGTCAAATCAGCCACGTCGGTATCAAAGTTGAAACTCAGCGGGTCTAAGCTAGGATTGGCCGGCGTGATCCACAGATACGGGATCTGCCCGAGTCCCAAGGCGAAATCTCCCGGCGTCGAAGTCGGCGTGCCGATCTTGCGCGACGGAATACCGGAAGGAGCCATGAATCCGCCGTCATAGGGATAACCGACCACCGTATTGTCGGGATGCGGATGAACCGCCGCGCCCGCGGGTGCTTCGATTACCTCCCCCGCAGCGTTTCTCGGTCCCTGGTTGATGTTCTTGACGGCATTGATCTGTGGCTGACTGAGGCAGCTCGCCGTCTTTGCTCCGGCGCATTGAAGAGGTTGCCCGGTATCCGAAAATATATAGGTCGCCGGGTCGAACTGGGCCTGACAGGTTTTCAAGTCATCGATGACACCGTCGGCAACGCCGTCCAGCGCATCGCACGCTTGAAGAATAGCGCGTGTGAACAGTTGCTGATCAGCCACGGGAAACGCCGGATACAAGATCGGACTGCCGCTTGGCGTCGTCTGTATCGGCGCCGGCGTGATCGCCTTGATTTGCTCCACTCCCCAATCTTCGCTGAGCGCGATAGCCTGGAGATCGTATACCGGATCGCCAGCCACGATGCCGTCGAAGTACTCAGGGAAGTTTTGCGAGAACACCATGCCCTGCCGGCCCCCGGTGGAGCAGCCGACGGAATATGAAAAGTCCGGCAGCTTACCGTAGACAGCCGTGATCAAAAACTTTGCCGTCTGCGTCACGACTTGGATCGAACGGTAGGCGTGATCGGCGACCGCTTGCGGATCGAGCGCGAACTCCAAAGAGAAAGGCAGCTGGCTGTTTTCATGGCCGCCGTCCTGGCTCGCCACCGCCCAACCATGGGCGAGCGCCGGCGAAAGTGTCCCCGCGCTGCCCGTGGCGGCGGGCACGGAACCCTCCGTCCCGCCCCCGCCCTGGAACATGAAGCGACCATTCCAAAGAGCGGGGCTCGGCAGGCGCACTTCGAACCTATCGCCATAGGGATAGCCGTCGATGCCAATCCGTTGGTTGATGACGCCCTGGATCTGACAATGATCCGGCAACGGCACGCCATTCGCCGAGGTGGTGCCGTTGGGGTTCCACTTGGCGAGCGTGATCTGCGTCGGCGTGACTGGAAATTTACTGACGCCGGCAAGATTGGCACACGCGGTCGCGGGATCGGCCGCACTGTTTTGCCCAGAGCTTGCGCCCAAACTCATGAGTGCCGCGCCGACCAAAAGACTGGCAAGGGCAAAAATCGGGCGGCTTCGAAAATAGCGCAGAGCAACAGGTAGATTTGCAAACCAACGGCCGGAAACTTTGATATGACGCATGGCGTACTCCCTTCGTCGGCGGAACGATTGCGTTTATCAAAAATGCTCCCAACTTCTTTCGAGGTCGGGCTCGCTTCGATTCAATAATCTGAATAACTATGTTCCGAACCTCTGCTTGATCCAGTTAAACACGTAGTCCCAATAGTTCTTCACTTGATTGTCGAGAGGACCGACATTGGCCAGACAGTTGGCGCCTTGCGGCACGTTCCAGGAGGTGCCTGGCGTGCACGGAGCAATGCCGTGGACCAAGCCAAAGAACGTGACGAAATCTTTGTCATCGCTCGCGGCGTAATTTAGATAATACTGCTCGCTGTCGGCGATGAAGTAATGCGCCCCCATCGCAGTAACCAAGAGCGGCGCGCTGATATTCATCAGCGCGCAGGGGGTGGAATTGTTCGACGAGCACCAATCGATCTGTTTGTAATCCGCCGAATCACTCGACCTAATTGCATTGGCGCTCAAAAATGACGTAACCGTCAAATTCTTGCTGCCATTATCGAAAGAATCGTTTGCCGCGGGATTGCCCGGCGCGTTAGTCGGATTAGGAAGCCGCACGCTATGAACGATTTGATTACTCACGATGCTGCCGTCGTTCAACATGAGTTTTTCAGTCTGAATCGTGCCGGCTTGCTGACGCACATCCGGAACAAAAATATTTGCGCCGGCTCCTCCACCGGCCACCGAACCACCACCGCGCGCGATAATGATGGAGTCGTCATCCGGGAAGCGCCACTTACCTTCTGCTATTTCGCCGCGAATGTGCAGTGCCTGCTCGATCCAGTCGTTCATCCGGTCAGATTGAGCTGCCGTATAGCGCTGCACGAAGTTTTTCGAATAGTTTGAATTTCCGCCGGTCGGATCGAAGCCATTGCCAGAGTCGAAAAGGTCCAGGTTTTTCTGAGGCTTAATTGGAGGATTCTCTCCATCGACCCCTACCACCTCTCTGTCATGGCCCTCGTTCACTGACGGATTAATTGCTCTGAGCCCATTAACCGTATTTCCAGGGTGAGCGTCGGCAAGCACAATACCGTCGGCTGGCGTTAATCCAGCGACACTTCGTGGGCCGCTGCTATCGCACTGCGTCAGTTTATTCGGTCCCTGGCAATACGACGGCCCCTTCTCGGCCACCGCCTGATAGTAAGTCGTCGTCGGACCTCCACCGCTGTGGCCGAACAAAACAATCTTGTTCAGATGTTGGGTATTTTTCAGATAATTTACGCCGCGGGCCACATCCTGAGCGATGAGTTCCCAATCCACCAAGGCTTCGTTGTTATCGAATCGCGAATTCATACAAAGCACCATCAGCCCTCTTGACGAGAGCTGCGTGCAACTCGCATGCTGCAGATAATTAGAGGTCCGATGGATAGTAATCACACCAACTTTGGGGTTGGGATTATTATCCGGGCGGTAAAGAACCGCCTTCACGCCACCGCCCAAAGGAATATATTCAGGATGACTCTGCGCGAACACCTGCGCGGCGACAAGGCTAAGCAGCAGAGCGATAACCAAGTTGGCCGATAATTTTTTGCCCTTTTCCATCATTGCGTTCCTCCTTCGCGAGTAAATCTCAACTTGCAGAAGCCTCCATCCAGTAGTCGGAAACGATTGACGCGTCCAATGCTTTTTTGATTAAGCCAGGAATAGGAAAACCACTATTGATTTCTGTTCGGACGTACGATACTGCGATAGAAGCACTCCATTGGGGAGGGTAAAATTTAACCCGGTTGAGGATGACACGAGCCCAATGACCTTGAATCAACTTAGAGTCTTCCAAGCGGTGTCCAACTATTTAAGTATCACCCGCGCCTCGGAGGCGCTGCGCATCAGCGAGCCATCGGTTTTCCAACAGGTGAAATCCCTGGAAAGCTGGTTTGGCACAAAACTCTATCGCAAGGTCGGCAGAGCCATAGAGCTGACGCGACAAGGGCGGGCTATTCAGAGCGACGTCAAAGAAGTGTTGCTCAAGCTTGAAGAGCTTGGGAGCCGCTTCAAACCACTGAAGAGCGGCGCCACTGCCGCTCCTCTGATGATCGGCGGTTCGCACTGTCCGTCGGCCTCTTTTCTGCCGCGCTTAATCGCCGCTTACAAAAAGGAGCATCCTCTTACGCAAGTCATCCTGCGCACAAAAAGCAGCCGCGGGATTGAAAGATTTGTGCTGGAGTCGGAAGCAGAAATCGGTCTGGTGACCAGCCCGTCGAATGCGCCAGCCCTGCATACGATTCGGTATCGGCCAGAAGAGGTTGTCAGTTTCATCGCCGCCAAGCATCCGCTGACGAAAAAAACTAAACTCACCATGGCCGAAGTCGCGCGTTACCCGCTGATCATCAGAAACAGTGAAACCGCCAAAGGCGCAAACTATCTCGCGCAGTTGGTAGCAACTGGACTAAAGCTGAACATCCTGATGGAATGCGAGTCGGCCGAAGGGATAAAGCAAGGGGTTATGAAAGGCACGGGACTAGGCTTTCTCTACCGCAATCACCTCGCATCCGAAATCAAAAGAGGAGAGTTGAAGATTGTGAAAATCATCGGCCTGGAGAAGGTCGATTCCTACTCCTACATCATTTATCGGAAGGACAAGATTCTCTCACCCCACGCTCAGAGCTTTCTTGATCTACTCTTAAAACTACGCGACCGGAAAACGCCTGGCACACCGAGGGTTGGTAGACTGACGCTTCAAACAACTAAGTCTTCAGAGGCTCGACAGCTTTGATTAATAAGAGCCAATCAAAACCGCCGATCGCGATTTCTCTAGTTCCGAGGTCGACATACCAACCCTACCCGGCTTTTCCTTGAGCATTTTTTAAGCTCTTCGTAGGAAGATTTTGAAATCACCCGGTCGAATTTGGAGCGATCATTATTGACGATGCTGATGTTCTCGACGATTGCGTCGTAGACCTTCCATTTACCATGGTTGCGTTAAACCGGATCTGATAGACAGATATCTCGTTCATCGCTCTTGCTGCGCCGGCAATCTGATCCTTTTACACGTTGCTATATACATTGTGACCCTATACACGTTCACCCGAAGCGTTGCTCAAGGCATTGAAATACGAAGATTCGCGCATGTGAATTAAGAAATCGACGGCGATCTCCTCGAGCGTCTTCTCCATTTCAACAAAGCGGTGTACAACAAAAACGGTTGAATTACCCACCGGGGTACGTCGCCCGGTGGAAAATGAAATGAAATTTCAACAAAACTACGGATCGCCCATCCTCATTTGATGAGAAAAATGTTCCAGCGCTCACGGCGCAGTCCGACTGGTACGGAAGGCTAGGCATCTATGTGTGGGATTTACGGGTATTTATCAACCAAAGAAAATGTCGACCCAGACATTTTGCGTGGCATGGGAGACACACTCAGGCACCGAGGACCGGACGGGGAGGGCGAAGAGATCCAGCAAGCCGTAGAGTGGGGGCTCGGCTTGGGTCATACGAGGTTGAGCATCATTGACCTCTCCCCCGCCGGCAAACAACCGATGTGCAATGAAGATGGCACGATCTGGATCACTTACAACGGTGAGATTTATAATTTTCGAGAGCTGCGAACCGAACTCGAAAAGAACGGCCATCACTTCAAGTCTAACTCGGACACCGAGGTTATTATCCACCTCTATGAAGAAAGAGGTGTTCGATGTCTGGAAAGGCTTAACGGAATGTTTGCCTTTGCGATATGGGACCGAAGCGAGAAAACTCTTTTTCTGGCTCGAGATAGAATCGGGAAAAAGCCCCTACACTATGCGCTCTACGATGGTGGAATTATTTTTGGCTCAGAGATCAAGGCACTCCTGAAGCATCCCAAGGTCGTTAGAGAAATCGACCTGGGCTCTCTCAACAAGTATCTTTCTTACGAGTACGTGCCTGCCCCAGGGACGATTTTCAAGTCGATTCGTAAAGTTAGACCCGGATATTTTCTCCTGTACAAAAATGGCGAGCTGCGGACGGAGAGATATTGGGACATCCCGCTGTCGGATCATCCGATCGGCTATAAGACCGAGGACGAATACGTCGAAGAGCTGCGGGAGATATTAGAAAGATCGGTACGGTCAAGATTGGTGGCCGATGTTCCGGTCGGCGTTTTCTTGAGCGGCGGTCTTGATTCCAGCCTTGTGGCAGCCATGGCAAAGCGAAGCAACAAGGACATTGAATGCTTTTCTATCGGATTCGATGAAAAGTCTTTTGACGAAAGAAAGTATGCCGCTAAAGTTGCGCAGTCCTTAAATCTCAAACAAAATCTAAGGATATTTAGCACGAGCGAAATGCTAGAAAACCTCAAAGAGCTCCCTCGGCTCTTGGACGAGCCGCTGGCGGACGCCTCGATTCTACCAACATACCTCCTCTCCAAGATGACCTCCGAAAAACTCAAGGTGGCACTGAGTGGCGATGGCGGGGATGAGCTATTCGCGGGTTACCCTACTTATCAGGCTCACAAGTTGGTGACGTACTTTGATTCTTTGCCCGATAGCCTGAAAGACGCCGCCAAATCCCTAGCGCTGTCACTTCCGGTTTCTGATACCGATATAAGCTTCGACTTTAAGATCAAGCAATTTTTACGCGGCGCCGGGGTCTCTTCCGAGATACGGTTCTTCAGGTGGATGGGTGGTTTTATTGATTCCGAGAAAAAAGAACTTTTGAGTGATGATCTCAAAGCCGCGCTGCGCCGCCATAACAGCTATGAAGACATCTTCAGCTATCTAAGCGAAAGCGGGCTCACCAAAGATCTGGAAAGGATCCTTTATCTGTCCATGAAGCTTTATCTGCAGGACGACATCCTGGTCAAAGTCGACAGGGCCGCCATGGCCAATGGCTTAGAGGTTCGCTGCCCTCTCCTAGACTACGAGTTTGTTGAATTTGCCTGTCGGCTTCCTACTTACTACAAACTCAAGGGGTTGAAGACAAAATATTTATTAAAAACAGCTGCCAGGGGAATCCTTCCGGATGAGATTATTGACAGACGAAAAAAGGGCTTTGGAATTCCTATCGCGCGGTGGCTAAGAAATGAACTCAAGGATTTCATGCTTAATTCTCTGGAAGAGACAAAGGTGAAGCACCAGGGATTTTTTAATTACGCATATATCAAAAAGCTCATTGATGACCACTTAGAAAAAAAACAGGATAACAGGAAAACCCTCTGGTCGTTGCTCGTATTTCAAATCTGGCATGAAACTTATCTCGAGAATCCTTAATAGAATGCCTGCCTGGCTTGCCAATACGAATTTCTCAATCATCGGTAGTTTCTTCTTTTTACAGCCATAGAATAAATCGTCATTCAGAAAATAGAGTGGACTCCATGTTTCAAACGACTGGGAACAGCCGCGACTCCGAATCAAACGCCGGTAAACACTGGGTCAACGGCATCGGCGAACGCGGCTGGTTATGGCTGCTTTGTTTGGTCTGCCTGGTTATCGTATCGTGCAGCCTAGGGAGCTCCGCCTTGTTCGAGCCGGATGAAGGAAGAAACGCCGAAAAGGCACGGGAGATTCTACTGCTCGGCGACTGGGTGACGCCTCACGAAAATTTCCTGCCGACTTTGGATAAACCGATTTTCCTTTATTGGTTAGTGGCGATTTCCTTCAAGCTATTCGGGATGTCCGAATGGTCGGCTCGATTGCCATCTGCATTGGCTGCCCTTGGCTGCGTCGTTTTGGTTTACCGGTTTGCCCGACTTCAATCGGGGGTGGGGGAAGCTTTGTGGAGTTCTTTGATCCTCATCACAAGCCTTGAGTTCGTTTTATTCTCACGCTTTGTCATTTTCGATATGACATTGACGTTCTTCATCGCCTTAGGCCTTTTTTCATTTTATGCCGCCGCCGAGACAAACAATCTGCGCTCCGGGAAGATCCATTCTCTGATGATGTATGCGGCGATAGCTATCGGCACACTGGTAAAAGGTCCCATCGCCTCGGTCATCCCCGGTATGATCATTTTCTTTTATCTTTTGTTGACACGTAAGTGGTTTTTGCTCCGGCGGCTCAACATTCTCCTAGGAATCCTTGTCTATTTTGCTATCGTTACGCCGTGGTACTGGTGGGCAGAGGCGAGAAATCCGGGCTATCTACGGTATTTTTTATGGGAAGAACATGTTCTCCGCTTCGTCACCCCGCATTTTGGCCGCTCTAAAGGCTGGTACTACTATTTCCTGGTTCTAGCGGTCGGATTTTTACCCTGGAGCTTTTTCATACCCCTGGTCGTGAGAAAGCTATGGAAACGAACATTTACCGATGCAAATCTGTTTCTGGCCCTGTGGACAATCCTGCCTTTTGCATTCTTTTCCGCGTCGAATGCCAAGCTGCCGCATTATATTTTGCCCATCTATCCGGCGTTGGCGATTCTGACTGGCCAAGCGTTGGTCGACCGAATCCGCGACACAGCGACCAAGCGATCTCGGATAATCTACATACCTGGGATTTTTATAATCGCCTTCATTAGCTATCTTCTTGTCGGGGCGACATGGCCCAATCTCCTAGCGAGCGAAATTAGATCCGTGGTGACTCAAAGCCTTTCGGTGCTTTGGCTGTTTGGGGCGATGATCGTAGTAATTTTTGGAGCTTACGTAATCGGCGATTTGAGAAACTTTTGGATAGGCCACGGCGCGGCTTTCATGAGTACCGCCGCTAGTCTTACGCTCTTTATGATCCTAACGGGGCAGATCATGACCGTAGCGTCGATCGACCGCGCGGCTAAATCGATAGCCCAGGCAACCGCTCCGCTGATGGGTCAAGAGGACCGTCTTGTGTTTTACGACAATTATATCGAGGGACTTCCGTTCTATCTTCGCCTTAATAAACCCATCTGGCTCGTACAGTCCCGGCAGAAAAGAGAGCTAATGGGTAGTATCTACGTGGCGGAAAAGCGTCCAACCCCAGCCCGCCGTTACGGCCAGATTCTTTTTACCTTCGAGGAATTCGCTGCTGAATGGAGAAAAAATGAACTGCCGCTACGAATTTTCTTGAAAGAAAGGAATTTAGCTCGACTGACTAGAGAACTCGGTGAAGTTCCCAAATCGCTCATGAGATTTGGTGATGTCATTCTGGTCTCCAACCGCTGACACCGCACCCTCGGCCCAGGCTTCTCGCTATCATTTCTCCGAGGACTGGGTGACGGAGAACACAACCAACTGGAGCCGCATACTTCGCAGCTTCAAAGGAAAACCCGATGTTCATGCACTGGAGGTTGGCAGCTTCGAGGGGCGGTCCGCGCTGTGGTTTCTGGAAAACATTCTTACGCACCCGACTGACTCTATTACCTTCGTGGCTATCTGGGTGGGTCCTTATGAAAAACTTTTCGATGACAATGTCAGAGCTTATCCGGAGCCCAACAAAGTCATCAATTTTACGAGATACATCATTCAGTGTGTGCTCCGACTCATTGGTGATTACATTATGGATGCCGTAGATCTCCAAGCCGACGATATCAGCCTTGCCCCGCCTTTTCCCTGAGCATTTTTTTCAGTTCTTCGTAAGATGATTTCGAAATCACCCGGTCGAACTGGGAGCGATAATTATTGACGATGCTGATGTTCTCGACGATCGCGTCGTAGACTTTCCATTTGCCGTCGGTGCGTTTGAGCCGGTAAACGACAGAACTTTGTTCGCCTTTGGCGTTGATCACCGTGGACTCGACCTGGGCATAATCCTGATCGATCGTTTCGTGCCCAAAGACGATTCGCTCGCCTTCGTACAAATCGACTTTGTCAGAGTAAATTCTTTCCAGGAAACCGCGAAACAGCTTGGCAAACTCTTCCTGCTCGGCGGGCGTGCGGCGGCGCCAGTGCTGGCCAAGAGTACGCCGCGCCATTTCTTCGTAATCGAAGATCGGATTGATAACTTCCTTGAGTCGCTCGATGCGTTCCTTCCTTTTATCCGGCGCCTTGAGCGTGGGATCTTTGAGGACCTGAGTCGCTTTTTCCGCCGCCGACTTCACCAGATCGAGAGGCTCGCCGGACTGCGCGATTCTTGCAGAGCCGAGACCTAATATCACGAGAAATAAAATCGAGATTTTGCATTTCGTGCGCCGATTCATAACCTCACTTCAAAAAAGTCCGTTGATGGGTTCAACCTAGGCACAGAAGCAACCATACTGACGCAGCCAGAACAATGGCACAAAAAACCGCTGCCGAACCTAAATCTTTGGCGCGCCCCGAGAGCTCGTGGTGCTCGCTGCCGATCCGGTCGACAATCGTTTCAATGGCGGAATTGATTAACTCGACAACGATGACCAAGAGCCAGCTGCCGATCAGCAGCGCGCGCTCGGCACCGCTTTTCCCGAGGCCGTACGCCAGCGGTATGAGGACGATCAGAATGAAGCATTCGTAGCGCAATGGCGCTTGCGTGCGCCACGCATCGCCCAGCCCGTTCAACGAGTAACGGGTCGCGTTGATGATTCGTGAGACCGGTCCGAGAGCAGCATTGGCCATACAGAGACGAGCGATGCCGTTCAAGCCGCGACCCAGAATCCGAAAACTGCAACGGCCATGCTCGTCACCGCCCCTTGAGTGCGTCCAAAACTTTTTCCGCGGTGATCGGCAGCGACTTGATTCGCACGCCCACCGCGTCTTCGACCGCATTGGCGATCGCCGCTGCTGTGGGAATCAGAGCGGTCTCGCCGATGCTCATGCTGTTATACGGCCCGCTGCCGAAATCGGATTGCAGGATCGTCGTCTTGAGATCCGGTATGTCTTGGATGTTGGGAATCTTGTACTCGCCGAGATTGGCCGCCAACACCTTACCGCTTTCGTCGTAGGCGAGATTTTCGATCAGCCCATAACCCAATCCCATGATCACCGCGCCATCGATCTGGCCCTGATGGGTCAACGGGTTCAAAATCCTGCCGGTGTTGTGCGAGGTGGTGAGTCTCTTCACTCGCACTTCGCCGGTTTCATCGTCCACTTCGACTTCGGCGACTTGGGCCACTAGGGAAGCTTCCGGGCCGTCTGCCATATTCATGTAGTGGCCCTCCGCAATCAAAGGTCCGCCGTTGGCGCGGGCGATTTCGCCATAGGTCATGCGCCGTTCAGCCCTGCCATGGGTGACGCCGCCATCGTACAGGATCAATTCGTCCGCCTTGGCCTCCATTACGCGCGCAGCGACGTTGAGAATCTCCTCGCGCAGTTTTCGCGCCGCATCCAAGGCGGAGCTGCCATGTACGCGGGTGCTGCTGCTGCCGCGCACGCCGGTATCTTTGATCACTTTGGAGGAATCCAGCATTTCGACGCGAACCGAATCGAGCGGCACTTTGAGCTCTTCGCCGATGATCTGGCGCATCATGGTAAACACACCCGGGCCGGTGTCGGTTACCGCGGATGAAAGTGTCACGACACCCTCATCGTCGACTTTCACAAAGGCATAGGATTCGCCGCCCTTGGAAACCCAGTCCGCGATGGCGCAACCGCGGCCGTAGTTTTTTCCTTTGGCCCCGCGGTAGCCCGACTCATCGAGCGCTTTCATCAAAGTCTCGGTCGCCTTGACGTGAGGAATTACTTCGCCCAAAGGGGCGGCGTCGCCGTCGCGCATCAAATTCATGCGGCGAAATTCGACCGGATCGATGCCCAATCGTCGCGCCACCAGATCGGCTTGGCTCTCGCAGGCGAACATCGCTTGCAAATGGCCGGGCGCGCGCATATAGCCGCAAGGCATCTTGTTCGTGTAGACGTATTTTTCCTCCACCAAGCAGTTGGGGACGCGGTATGGGCCCGGGGCGTCGTGCGCGCCGACGAGAAAGCCCTGCGGCCGGTAAGCGCCGTAGGCGCCGCTGTCAAAGAGAAATTGCACATGCTGCGCGATCAGGATGCCGTTCTTTTTCACGCCGGTTTTAACCTTGATCACCGCCCCATGGCGCGGATTCCCGGCCATTAGCTCCTCCGTGTAATCGATCAGGAGCTTGACCGGCCGGCCGCTTCTTTTTGCCAGGGCATAACATAGCGCCACGTCGTTGCCGTCGCCCTTGCCGCCAAAATCGCCGCCGACATAACAGGGATGGACGATGAGTTGCGCCGCGGGCACTTGCAGCGCGTTGCCGACCTGATCGCGCAGCCCGAACGGACTTTTGTTCGACGACCAGACTTCCGCGCCGCCGTCAGCATTGACTCGCACCAGAGATGAGTGCGGCTCAATATACGCCTGGTGCACCGCCGGCACCGTAAAGGTATTTTCGACCACCACGTCGGATTGGCGGAATCCTTCCGTGACCTCACCTTTTTTCCAAGTGAGGTGCACGAACACATTGCTCGGCGTGTCGATCTTATGCAGCAAGCCTTTATAGTCGGCGAGGTTCGGATGGAGGAGCGGCGCGCTCGGATCGGCCGCCTGCAGCGGATCGGTGACGATGGGCAGATCTTCGTACTCCACGTCGATCAAGTCGACCGCGGCTTCTGCGACCGCCTCGCTCTCGGCCGCCACGGCGGCGACTTTCTCTCCGACGTAGCGAACCACACCGTCGGCGAGGATCGGCATATCGACGATCTTCTTACCGATCTTGGCGCCCGCAAGGTCCGCGCCGGTGACGACCGCTTTGACTCCCGGCAAGGCCAACGCTGCCGTCGCGTCGATTTTTTTTATTCGCCCGTGGGCGATAGGACTGCGCAGAACCTTCGCCCAGAGCATATCCGGCAGCCCGACATCGACCGCGTATAGGGCGCCCCCGCTGACTTTTTGCTCGCCTTCCACTCGCGGACTCGGAATACCGACGCTGCGTATCTCGTTCATGGGAAACAACCTTGTTTTAGCGCACTACCATCAAACAAATCGCTCCATTTTCTTCATTAATTTTCTTACGATGCTACATATTCTTACTTATTTTACCTTATACTTGTTTTCAAATCACATCTATGGTTTGTGGTAGTTACAACAAGCTAAGATTCGTCGCAAGTACGTTTTAAGGAGGATATTTCGTGGATGATGTTAAGAGCCAGATGGAAGGCGTAAGTCGCGTATACATCGAACTGGACAGCAAAATTTCCGACAAAGGCGGCATGCAGAACCTGTTCGGCATGAACCGGAAAATTCGCCAAGCATTGGAATCGATCAGCATCGGCGAGCTTGATTCCATGCTTGCAGAAATTCATCGCGCCAAAGAAGGACTCACTCGGCTACAAGAGGACGTCGTCGAGATCCGAGTATTGAAGGAAGTTCTAAGCTCACCGGTGCCACAACAAGCAAACGGCCAAGCTCGACTCTAAGAGTCGAGTGCTGCTCTATCGCTTTTCGCCAGTTATACAGGTTGTTTTAACTGCTTATGCGTTGAGCTGTGGTTTGCCTTAATCATAGCCGTTGTGATTCGTGTTGGGGTTGAACGACCTAGGCTTATCCCGGCGCTGGCAAGGCTGCAGGCTGCAGCCGGCTGAGCAGTTCTCCCAGTAACCCCACGCCGACAGAAACTCCATTTTCATAGGCGATCGCTTGATTCGAGTAGGGCGATACTCGAACCCCCGGAGTCAGGATCCCGAGCAAATTCAGCGGGTCGGCCGCCGAAACTATCACCGGACCCTGGCGTGCCTCATCGCGCCTCATCGCGCGAAGCGCCTCGACGGCTTGAGGCAGCGCAAACTGCTCGCCGACAAACCCATCGACGAAACGGCCGCCGCGAATTTCGCCGCGCGCCTCCAATCTCCGATAGATGCCGAGCAAACTACGCCACGGCGCCACGTTACCTTCGCGCGCGAGCAAATCTCTAAATACGATGCCGTAACGCTCGAGCAGCTGTCTGGCTTGATGTTCCAGCATCGCCTCGCTGCTCAATCGCTCAACCGCTCCGTGATTGCGCCACAGCGACCAGCGACCCACGGGCATGGCGCGTTCGGGACTCTTGCCGCCGGAAATAATCCGCAGACTCCGCCGCCGCTCAACTCTTTTGTGTTCCGGTGTTAGGAGAACCCTGAGGCCGGCAATGCCATCGCCGGTGGCGAGCCCGTGGGCGACTAATTGCCACAAGGCTTCTTCGACTTTGATCTTTAAAAGTCCCGTGCCGCGCGCGATGTCGTCGAGAAACGACGCGCCGTGGCGCTCCAAGTAGCGCGCCACCTCCAAAGACATTGCCGACAACGTGGTCATCTCCTCCAAGCGCAGCGCCAAAGGTGCAAGAAAACAATCGAGATCCTCGCGCAACAGAAACGAGATCGGCGCGTTACGCCCCGGCGCGAGCAATCGCCGCGTCTTTCTTCCAGTGACAAGTGGCGCTGCAGCGCCATCCGCAGGGCTTGTTCCGCTGCGCAAGCGACCCCACGCGACCGTACCGGAAAGACACAGGTGTTCGAGATCGATGGGGTCGTAATGTTCGATTCGCGCCGGCAGCACATACTGCTCCCAGGCCGGCGCCGGCAGTTCCAAACCCTGCAACTGTCGCACGATTTGTAAAATGCCCTCGCGACCGCGGAGCTGAGTTCCGGGGGCCACATGTTGCCAGGCGAGCAGAAACTTGATGAAATCCGTCGCCGAGACCGGCTCGATTTCTTTGCGCATGCGCCCGAGTGTCAGGCGGTGAATGCGTGCGAGAAGCACGCGATCGCACCACTCGATCTCCGCTGCGCCGGCACTGCCAGCGGTAAACTCACCGCGCATCGCCACTCCGGCGCTCTCCAAAGCGATCAATGCGGCGTCGATCTTGCTCAGAGGAAGCCCCAAACGCGACGCGAGCTCAGCGGCTGTGATCGGACCGCTCACTTCGAGCCAGCCTTGAACGATTTTTCTATAGGCCTCTTCCGTTGATCCGACGGGCTCGCTGAAACCAAGCGGCAGCGCCACCGGCGGGTCGAATGATACCTCGGCAAGCGCGAGGCGAATCAAATCACTGCGCTCCGCAGCGACGTAGGCAGGCCCGTCTGTACTTGTCTCTGGCCAGCTGACCGTCGTAGCGCGACCATCCGCAATCAGCTCCTCAGCGAGCGGGCGCCAGTCCGGCCGCCGGTGCACCGGCAAGAGGCACACACCGAGCAGCAAATCGTGCAACTCATCCGCGTTGCGCGCCTCGGGCCACGCCTGCTTACGCACTGCGTCAATGGCGGCTTGATCGAGCCGGCCAAACTCGCGCCCAAGCCACGGATCGACGCGGCGCAGCGACACCGCCCGCGCCCGCCGTTCTTCAAGCGGCGCGTCGTCCAAGAACGCGTAGGGATTAGCGTTGAGAATCTCATGGGCCATCGGCGACGGCGCCGGCGTATCGATGGCGAGCGTTTCGATCGCGCCACTCTCGATGCGCGTGAGAATCTGCGCCAAGCCGTCCAGGTCCATGGCTTCGTGCAGGCAATCGCCGATGGTCTCTTTGACCAGCGGATGATCGGGAAGCTCTACCGGGCCGGTGCGGTTGTCCTGGCACATTACTTGTTCGGGAAAGACCGCGGCCAAAAGGTCTTCAGCGCGCATGCGCTGAAGCGCCACCGGAACTTTGCGGCCGCCGCTGTGACGCTGGATCGCCAGAGCGCGGGTCGCGTTCCAGCGCCAGCGGTTGTCGAACATCGGCGAGGCCAGCGCGGCCTGAGTCAGATTCTCTTCGAGCATCGCTGGTTTGAGCATCAAAAAAACGTCGCCCAACGGAAACGAGTGCTGTTCGACCAGAGAAATACAGATTCCGTCGTCGGTCGCCGCCGCCTGCAGCTCGCGGTCGAAGCTCACGCAAAAGCGCTTGCGCAGCGCCAAGCCCCAGGCGCGGTTGATGCGCCCGCCCCAGGGAGAATGGAGGATCAACTGCATGCCGCCGGCCTCGTCGAAAAACCGCTCGGCGATGATTCTTTCCTGCGACGGCACGGTGCCGAGAGTCGCCACGGTGTCGGCAACGTAGTTGACGATTTGTTCAGCGGCGCTTTGCGGCATCACGACTTCGTCGATCAACCACTGCGCTGCTTTGGCTCGGTCCACTAACTTAGCCGCGACAACCTCGCGTAAATCGGAAACCGCCTTGGAGAGCTCCAGCGTCCGCCCCGGCGCTTCGCCCATCCAGAACGGAATCGTCGGCGGCAACCCTTGGGCGTCTTCGACATGAACTTTGCCCGAGCCGACGCGGCGGATGCGCCAGGAACGGTTACCGAGCAGAAAAATATCGCCGCCGAGACTTTCGATGGCGAAGTCCTCGTGCACTTTGCCGACCAAGGTTTCGCTCGGAAACTCGATGACGTCATAGTCCGCGGTATCGGGAATCGCGCCGCCGTTGGTGATCGCGGTCAAGCGCGCGCCACGGCGGCCTCGCAGCATGCCATGAATCCGGTCCCGGTGAAGATACGCGCTTCTCCGGCTGCGCCGGGTTTCCACGCCTTCGCTGAGCATTTCGAGCAACTGTTCGTACTCTTGCCGCGTAAGGTCTTTATATGGATACGCCGAACGAACGAGTCGCCATAACGCCTCTTCCGAGATGCCGTCCTGATCAGGACCGCGCTTCTTGACGGCGGCCTTTTCCGACGGCGTCACACTTGCCACCGTGGCCACCATCTGTTGCGCCAAAACGTCGAGCGGTTTTTTGACGACGGTCAATTTGTCCAATTCCCCTTGGCGCACGGCGCGAATCGCCGCCACAGATTGCAAAAGATCGTCGCGGGTCAAAGGATAGAGAATGCCTTTGGGAATAGCGCCGAGCCAGTGGCCCGACCTGCCGACCCGCTGCAGCAATACTGCCAAATTACGCGGCGATCCAATGTGACAGACGACATTGACGTGGCCAATGTCGATGCCGAGCTCGAGCGAGGCCGTGGCGACGACGACCAAAAATTGACCGGATTTGAGTTTTTCTTCGACCTCGAGGCGCGTCTTGCGCGAAAGACTGCCGTGATGCGCGCCGACTTTGCCCTCGCCCAAACGCTCGGTCAACTGGTGCGCCACCCGTTCGACTAAACGGCGCGTGTTGACGAAGATCAACGATGTGCGGTGCGCTTGAATTTGCGCCACGAGCTTATCGTAGACCGCGGCCCAGATATCCTGGCGGATAATCGGTCCGAGCTCTTCATCGGGCACCTCTATATAAAGCTCCATCTCGCGCTTGTGACCGACGTCGACAATGGCGCAGTCGGGCGCGCCGCCTGTCGAAATATGGCGCGTCCCGACCAGCAGACGGGCGACTTCTTCGATCGGCTTTTGCGTGGCGCTCAAGCCGATCCGTTGCAATCGGCGCCCAGACAGTGCATCGAGCCGTTCGAGCGACAGCGCGAGATGAGCGCCGCGCTTGTCTTGTGCGATGGCATGAATCTCGTCGACGATCAGCGTTTCGGCAGTTCGCAGGAAGTCGCGGCTGCGCGCCGCCGTGAGCAAGATGTACAGGGATTCCGGCGTGGTGACCAGAATATGCGGCGGCCGGCGCACCATCAACTGCCGTTCACTGGCCGGTGTATCGCCGGAACGAACAGCGACACGAATCGACGGCAGGAGAATGCCTTCCCGTCCAGCGAGCTGGTAGATTTCCGTCAGCGGCGCTTGCAGATTCTTGGCGATATCGTTGCCGAGTGCCTTGAGCGGCGAGACGTAAATAACGCTGGTGCTCTCGTCGAGCCCACCGTTGAGCGCCCGCTTGATCAACTGGTCGAGGGACCAGAGAAATGCCGCCAACGTTTTGCCCGAACCCGTCGGTGCGGCGATCAGCGTCGACTTTCCGGCGGCGATGGACTCCCAACCTGCAGACTGCGGCGGCGTAGGAGCTTGAAAGCGTTCACGGAACCAATGCCAGACCAAGGGATGGAAAGTTGGAGTCAAGACCGTTTCTCCGATGAACGGCAGAAATCAATATAGGGAAAAGGAAACTATAAACGGCTCAATGGACAAACCCGAGCCAAGGCGTCTGGATTATTTTGCCGGCTTGCTTTCGGCTTTTCCCGGCGCTTTGGTTCCCGGCATCTTGGTTTCCGGCGGTTTGGTTTCCGGCGCGAACCCGACGCCGCGCTTTTGCAGCTCTTCCATCACCATCTTCGCACCGGCATGACCTTGATCGGCAAGTTGGCCGGTTTTTGTCACCAACGTCTTGAATTGTGTCTGGACTTTTTGTGCTTCCTGGATCGCCGCGTCCTGATTGCTTTTAACCAGTCCGAGATTGCCGCGTTCAGAAAGCAACTGCAGCGTCTGAAAGCCGAAATAGATCGTCAACGCCACCAGCGTCACGATGAAAGGCAAATTCGAGCCCGTTTTCGCGGTCGCGACATTTTCGTCAGTTTGCTCGGGTGCGGCAACATTTTCGTTTTCGTCAACCATAAGACCTCACTTTGTCGCCGGCGGGTTTTCAGGCGCGTTGCCGAGATTGACCCCGCTCTCCGCTAGAAGCTTTTTCAGTTGCTCGTCGTTGGTTTTCACCGCCATGTTGGCGAGCACTGTCACCAGCTGGCGATTGAGCGCTTCGAGCTGAATCGTCTGAGCGATTTCCTGCTGACGCTCGCTCACTTCCGCTTGAACGGATTGGTTTCCGAGCGCGACCAGAATATTGACCAGCACCAAAACCAGGATGATTACCGACCAGATCGTCAAAACAATTTTTGCCTTTTTAGTCATGCCGCCTTTCCAGTTCCTCCCCAGTTAGTGAATAATGCTGCCTAATCGCTCCCAGCGGACCCAGCGGTCGCTGCCATCCCACGACCAATAAATCAGGAAAGCTTTGCCGCGCACATCGTCGAGATCGACATAACCCCAGAAGCGGCTGTCGTAGCTCCGGTCCCGATTATCTCCCATGACGAAGATATGTCTTTGCGGCACCACTTTCGGACCGTAGTCGTCGCCGCTGCCGACCGCGCCGGCTTGCGGGTCGTAGCCGGCGAAGTGGGCATGGGGATCGTCGATCTGCTTGCCGTTGATAAATATCTTTTTGGCGCGGATCTCCACTGTATCGCCCGCGACCCCGATCACCCGTTTGATAAAATCTTTGGTGCGATCTTCCGGGTAAATGAACACCACCACTTCGCCGCGCTGCGGCGTCGAATACTGCAGCAAGTACCGCTCCAGAAACGGCATTCGCAAACCGTACGATAGCTTGTTGACTAGAATATGATCGCCGATCTCCAACGTCGGAATCATCGAGCCGGACGGAATCTTAAACGCCTGCACGATAAAAGTCCGAATAAACAGCGCCAATACCAGCGCCATGATGATCGCTTCCGCATACTCGCGGAAGGTCGACTTGGTTTTCGTCGGCGCAGGGTTGTCCATGATTGTTTGTTCTTTCACTTTATTCACCTTTTCTGAAGCCATTCGCAACTCCCGAGATCAAACTTTGAGCGCCGCAAGAAAAGCTTCCTGCGGGATTTCCACTTTGCCGACTTGTTTCATGCGTTTTTTACCCTCTTTCTGACGTTCGAGCAGTTTACGTTTGCGCGTGATGTCGCCGCCGTAGCATTTCGCGGTCACGTTTTTACGCAGCGCCTTCACCGACTCGCGCGAAATGACGCGGCTGCCAATGGCGGCTTGGATAACGACCTCGAAAAGCTGGCGCGGAATGAGCTCGCGCATTTTCTGCACCAGATCGCGGCCGCGCTGATAGGCTTTGTCGCGATGGACGATCATCGACATCGCATCGACCACGTCGCCGTTGATGCGCACGTCGAGCTTCACAAGATCGCCAGGGCGGTAGCCGGCGACCTCGTAATCCATCGACGCATAGCCGCGGCTCACCGATTTAAGCCGATCATAGAAATCTACGACAATTTCGTTCAAAGGCAACTCGTAGACGAGCACGGCCCGCTTCGGACCCAGATAGCGGATTTCTTTTTGCGTGCCGCGTTTCTCTTCGCAGATTTTAAGCACGCCACCGAGAAATTCTTGAGGCAAATGGAGCGTCGCCTGGATGACCGGCTCTTCGATCCGGTCGATCTCCGATTCGTTGGGCAGCTTCACCGGATTATCGATCATCAGCGCGTCACCCGCGAGGGTGATCACGCGGTAAACCACGGTTGCCGCCGTGGTGATCAGGCTCAGGCTGAACTCGCGCTCGAGACGCTCGCGCACGATGTCCATATGCAGCAAGCCCAAAAAGCCGCAGCGAAAGCCAAAGCCCAACGCCTGTGAAGTCTCCGGCTCGTAAGTGAACGACGAGTCGTTGAGCCGGAGTTTTTCCAATGCTTCGCGCAACGCCTGATACTGCCCGGAGTCCGTCGGATAGAGCCCGCTGAAAACCATCGGTTTCATCGGTTTAAAGCCCGGCAAAGGCCCGCTTGCAGGCCGTTCGTCAGTGGTGATCGTGTCGCCGATTTGGGTTTCGGCAACTTCTTTGATACCGGCCATCACGAATCCGACTTCGCCCGCTTTGAGCTCCGAGACCTCCACGGATCCCGGCGAGAAAACACCGAGGCGCAGCACTTCGAACGCGTGACCGCTCGACATCATGCGAATCTTAGTTCCTTTTTCCATGGCGCCGTCGAAGATACGCGTCATCACAACGGCGCCGTGATAAGGATCAAACCGGCAATCGATA
>DASWCL010000203.1:0-8654 GCA_036390135.1 Binatia bacterium | reverse complement strand
GTGCTGCTGCTGCAGACGAGCTTTCTCGGCGATACGGTTTTGACTCTGCCGCTGATCGCTGAGCTCAAGCGCCACTTCCCGATCAAAAAATTGACCCTGCTCTGTCAGCCGGCGAGCCGGGATCTGTTGCAGGATTATCCCGCCATCGATGAAATCATTGTCGACGATAAAAAGAGACTGGATCGAGGATTGGCGGGCTTGCGCGCCAAAGCCGGAGCCCTCAAGCCAAAGAGGTTCTCCCTTGCGCTTACGCCGCACAAATCGCTACGGAGCGCGTTAATGTTGTTTTTAGCTGGCATCCCTTGCCGGATCGGATTCCGGCAGAGCCGCGGCTGGTTTCTTTTTCACCACCGCGTGGAGCGCGATCCGGGCCGTCATGACGTGGAGCGAAATCTTGCGATCTTGCAGGCGTTCGGCGTGGGCGTTCAGGATTGTCATCGCGACCTTGATTTACCGGTGAGCTCGGCTGTCCAAGATGCCGTCAACCAAAAGCTCGGCGCGCTCGGTGTCGACAAAAATCAATTGGTTGTGGGAGTCAACCCAGGTTCCGTATGGCCAACTAAACGCTGGTCGGCGGCGGCGTTTGGCGAATTGATCGTCGTGCTTAAAGCAGAGCTTCACTGCCAAGTTTTGCTGTTTGGCGGTCCGGAAGATGCTTCGGTAATCGCAGACGTGCAACGAGGATGCGACGGCGCGGGTATCGATTTAGTCCATCGGGTCAGTTTGCGCGAGCTCGGCGCGGCCATTGGCCGGTGCGCTGTTTTCGTGACCAATGACAGCGGTCCGATGCATGTCGCCGTGGCGCGCGGTGTACCCACGGTGGCGATTTTTTGTGCTACGACTCCCGAGCTGGGTTTCTTCCCCTACACGAGTGACGCGATCGTCGTGCAGCGCGATCTTTCTTGCCGTCCTTGCGCTTCGCATGGCGGCCGGCGCTGCCCGTTGGGCCACGCCGACTGTATCCGGCAAATTCGGCCGAAAAAAGTTGTCGAAGCCGTGAATAAGTTGCTCGGCGCCGATCGAGGCGGTGTTCCATCCTTACATCAATCCTATCAGCCGGAGATCATGACTGTTTGAGCTCTCAACTCCTTCAAGGCCACGTTGCTGAAGCGGCAGCGCGGCGACAGACTGATAGCAGCATGGTGAGCGAAAAGTCGACGTGGGGTGCGGTCCCCGAGGGATTTGCCAAGATTGTTGACGGGTGCGGCAATCGCTTGGTGGTTCGCCAAGATCGCGCCGATCACATCGACTTCTCCATTTGCCAAAATGATTTCCTGCATGGCGGTGAGCCCTCTCCTTATCACGGACGCGGCGCGCTGCGGTCCAAAGAACTGCCGAACGGAGAGGTCGTGTTGATTCGACCCTATCGCCATGGTGGTTGTTTTCGACGGGTGACAGGGGAACACTTCTTCACTTGGCCGCCGCGACCCTTTCGCGAGCTCGCCGTCACTGAGGAGTTACGCCTTCGCGGCCTGCGCACGGCCGAAGTGTACGCGGCTTGCGTGAGCCGGCCGCTGGGGCCCTTTTATCGCGGCTGGCTGGTGACTAAACGTTTGCGCGGCGCGGAGGATTTTTGGTCGGTGTTACAAAGTGGACTGATACAACAGATTGGACTAGAGACAGCTTTGCATGCCGTGGCTGAAAGCATTCGCACGATGCATCGGCAAGGGGTTTATCACGCCGATCTCAACCTAAAGAATATTCTCTTGCGGGTCGAGGCGTGCGGCGTCACGAGTTACATCATCGACTATGACAAGGCCAAGCTTTTTTTGGGCAACTTGCCGGCCGCTCTGGCTGAGCGAAATCTCGCCCGTTTGTGGCGTTCCGCGCGTAAGCTCGATCCCGCCGAGCGGTTTTTTACCGCCGCTGCACGAGATCAGCTTATGAGCTTTTATTATGGAGCTCAGCACGCCTAAGTTTGACCCGAAGAAAATTCTAATCATTCTCCACGGCTCGCTGGGAGACGTTACCCGGGCTTTGCCTCTGGCTGACTCGGTTCGCAAGGGATTTCCGCGCGCGTTCGTGGCTTGGTCGATTGAGCCGGCGGCGCTTCCCTTGCTGCAGGACAACCGCGCAATCGACGAGATCATTGTCTTTGAACGTCAACGAGGCTGGAGAGCGTTCGGACCGTTTCTCGCGCAGATTCGCGTACGGAAATTTGATCTCGTGCTCGATTTGCAGCGCCATCTCAAGAGCGGGCTAATCAGTTGGTGCAGCGGCGCCCGTCATCGTATCGGATTTAACCGGGCCGATGCCAAGGAGATGAATTGGATTTTTAATAATCTGCACCTTGAGCGGTTCGGTAATCAGATTTCCAAGCTCGATCATTATTTGAAATTTGCCGAGTACCTTGGCGTCCCGCAACAGCCCGTCGATTGGAATTTTGCGTTAAGCACGGCTGAGCAGGCTTCCGTCAATCACTGTCTTGCCGACGTTAATCAACCGTTCGCCGTGCTTTTCATCGGGACGCGCTGGGAAAGTAAACAGTGGTTCCCCGTGCAGATCGCTCGCAGCGCCGAACTGTTACGTGGAGAATATCGATTCGCCGTTGTCCTTTTGGGTGGTAAAGAAGATCAAGACTTAGCCGCCGCAGTCGTGACCGAAGCGCGCGTACCGGTCGTCAACCTCGTCGGGCGCACGTCCCTTCGCGAGGCGATCGGCGTCATTGAGAGAGCAAGCCTGGCTATCGGCCCGGATACCGGACTGATGCATATCGCTGCGGCCGTGCGGACTCCGGTCATCTCGCTCTGGGGCGCGACCGATCCGCAACGCACGGGTCCCTACGGTTTTGCCGACTTAATTATTCAAGGTCGGGCGCCGTGTGTGCCATGCAATCGGCGAACCTGCAACATAGGGCGAGTCTGCATGAAGTCGATCACCAGCGCGGAGATCGCCGCTAAAATCGCGACTGCGGTGGGTTTAGAGAGCACGAACGAGGGGCGCTACGCCGAACGTATCTGACTATCACTCGCGCCGCCAGGGAGGGTGGCGCCTTGTTGTGTTGCCCGAAGCGTGGGATGACGCGCTGCAAGAGAAGATTATGACACTGGTGTGCGAACAGCCACGTTCAAAGCATCCTCAGACGCTCGCATTCAACTGGCGCGCGCCTGTCGGCGAAAAGCGATATTTCCTCAAGGTGTTTCACCAAGCGGCAATGAATGGCGCGGTGAAAGACCTGTTTCGCCCGTCCAAAGCATGGCGCTTCTGGCGTCAAGGATTGGCATTATCAGCAGCCGGGTTCAATGTTCCCCTGACCGTTGGCGCAGGTGAGTGTCGACAATTGGGATTTTTCCAGCGGGCGTTTGTTTTGACGGCGAAGGTCGATGGCCAATCCCTGCCCGCCTATCTGGCAAGCCTCGCAAAAGATCGCGAAACCGTGCGATCTATGAAGCTCAAGAGAAACGGGTTGGCGCGGCTGGCGCAGATCGTCCGCCAACTGCACCGCCGCGGCTTCCTGCACGGCGATCTAGTTGCTTCCAACCTGTTTGTAGCAGTCGACGGTGAAGGGGAGCCAACATTCTATTTTATGGATAATGATCGAACCCATTATTTTCCGACCTGGGTACCGCAGTCGCTGTGGAAACGAAATTTAATCCAACTCAACCGGATGCCGCTGCCGACGATCACGCTGCAAGACCGCGTGCGTTTTTTATGCGCGTATCTCGGTGGACGCCGACTGTCAGCTGCCGATCGTCGATTCGCACGCTGGATCGAAACTCAAACCCGGCGGCGGCGTCATGAATGCGATGGTGCGGACCCGACAATGGATTTTAGAAAGCTGATGCGCTGGAATTCGGACGTTGGCGTAAATCGTGATGGATAAAGGAAAGACTGCCCTCGCCGGGATTTGTCGCTCTGCTGCCATCGGCCAAATTGTCGTAAAAACGCGGAAGCTTGCCACCCGTGAAAATCGCGCTGGTTCATAAACGTCTCGATTTAAACGGAGGAACGGAAAGAGATCTTTATACGACGGCGGAAGGATTGCGGGATCTTGGACATGAAGTGCATTTATTTTGCAGCGAATACTCGGTACCAGCGCCGCGTGGTGTGCTTTGGCATCAGGTGCCTGTAACGCCGCTGGGACGGACTGTGCGCTTGTGGAGTTTTGCGTTCGGTGCGCGAAAACCGCTGGCAGAGACTCGCTGCGACGTGGTGATGAACTTTGGACGGATGTTTGATGCGGATGTGCTGCGCTGCGGTGGCGGTACGCATCGCGGATTTCTGCGACGGATGGCCTTGGAAAGTGCACGTCGGCGCTTGTGGCAATCGCTCAGCATTTATCATCAAAGCCTGCTCGCCATCGAAAAACGACAATTTAATTCCGCCCGAGTGCAAAAAATCATTGCTGTCTCTGAAATGGTAAAAAATGACATCATGGCCAATTATGCCGTGGCTGAAGAGAAAATCGCCGTGCTTTACAACGGCGCAGACTCCCGGCGGTTTCATCCGAGTCGGCGGGACGAATTTCGCAGATCGGTGCGTGAGCATTGGAAAATTCCGCTGGAGGCGCCCCTCGTGTTGTTCGTGGGCAGCGGTTTTCGTCGCAAAGGTCTCGATCGACTCATTCGGCTTTGGTCCTGCCAAGAATTGGCGCCGGTATATCTTCTCGTCGTTGGGTCGGACGCGCGAATAGGTCGCTATCGGACCTGGGGTGATTCGGTGGCGCCAGGCAAGATCATTTTCACGGGGCGCCAAGGCGCCATTGAGAAATTCTATGCGGCTGCCGACTTAGTGGCCTTACCGTCGCTCCAGGAAGCTTTCGGTAATATTGTTTTGGAGGCTCTAGCTTGCGGCTTACCCGTTCTGGTGAGCCACGATGCTGGTGCCGCCGAAGTGCTCACTGGGAGTTTGACCCAAGGAATCGTTGAACGGCCTGATGATCCTGTAGAATTGCAAGGCAAGCTGCTTTCATTGATCGATAAGTCAAAAGACTTATCTTTGGCGAAAGAAGCCCGGCGGATCGGCGAGAGATATTCTTGGGACAACCATTTCCGAGAGCTGGAAAGATTACTGCTCGACAGCTGCGTCACGCCGTCCTTGGCCCGTGTATCCTGAGTTTATTCACTATACCAGAGGAAGCGCGTCGATTTGGGTGAATCGTAGTCTTGCCGTTCCATCATTTATCGACCGTTTAACCGACGTCGATCAATTGCTCTGCGAACCGAGGTGCCAAATCATAAAAGATCAAAGAAAAATCAAAGTCGGACGTATAACCATCGAGATTGCCGGGGCGCAGCGGACAATTTACATCAAACGCTACAACGCGTTTTCGCTGCGTTACCAGCTTGCTTCGCCGTTCATGAGATCCGGCGCGTTCCGTGCGCTGCGTGGTGCGGCGATTCTTCGTGAGATAGCGATCTCAACGGCGAAGCCCGTGGCCGCCGTTGAAGACCGTATATATGGCGTATTGACTAAAAGCTTTTTCATTTCTGAAGAAATTGTCGGCGGCGAAACCGCCGACGCCTACTGGCGAAATGAGCTTCAGACCTTGCATGGACAGGCGGGAATTGACCAACGGAGCAGGTTTTTGGTTGCCTTGGCGCGATTGTTTAACGCGCTGCATGCACGATACATTTACCACAATGATTTGAAAGACGCGAATATTTTAGCGGTTGCGGATCACGCTGAGAGATCAGTATCGTTTTTTCTCCTGGATCTCGAAGGAGTCAAGCGGTACGCGCTCCTGAGTGAAAAGCGGCGCGTCAAAAACCTCGTGCAACTCAACCGGACGCTCGGCCGATACATATCGGCAGCGGATAAATTGGCTTTTATGAAAAATTATCTCGGCCCGTCATTCGGGCGACGAAAACTCAGACGTCGCCTCATCGAAAAAGTGCTCCGAAAATCGAATCGCTTGGACGCCATGAAGGCGGGACGCGTAAAAGCGAAGTTGTTGTGCATAGGCTGAATCGTGGTTAAACCGACGGTCTCCACGCAACAGTCGAATCGTTGGCTTCTCGGCGGCTCTCGTTATCGCTGCGACCGTGCGACTCTATCTTCTGTGGCGATAATATTACTGCATCAGCTCGGACGGCGTTGTCTACATTAGAACGGCGCAGGATTTTTATGCGGGACGCGTGCTCGCTGCGCTCGGATCAGTCTATCCGCCGGGCTATCCACTGCTCATCGCTGTGGTCTTTCCGTTCGTCGGTCATTGGGAGTTAGCCGGCGAGCCATTCAGCGGTTCTCGGGGTCTTATGGCTCATTGCGCTGTATTGGATCTTTTCCGAATTACTGAAGCCCAACGACCATTGCGGATACCCGGTGTCGGAACAGACAGTTACTTGGGCGCGATATTGAAAAAGCAGGGCCATTTCGTCGTCGGCGTTGAGCAAGACGCCATTCTGGCCGACAAGGCGCGGCAATATTGCGACTTATTTCACGTCGCTAATATCGAGGATCGTCGTACCGATGCTCGACAGTGCGCCGTTTTTTCTCGTCCATGAGTTTCACTACATTCTCGTCCGATTGTGGAAAACTCTTTTCGCGTATCAATTCGTAAGAGCAAGACAGTGTTCAGGCTAGAAATATTGTAAGTTTGGGATATCGGTGATATGAAGGTGCAATCTTCCACTAGTTTGATCTTTTTACGTGCAGAAATGGTATGTCCGTGACGGTCGCGTTTAATATTGACGATCAGTATGTTTCGCGAGACGGTGTTGATTGTTATGTCATTGCCGAAATCGGGCATAACCATCAGGGTGAACTGAACAAGGCGAAGGATCTGTTTCGTTCAGCCAAGGAATGCGGTGTGAACGCTGTGAAACTGCAGAAGCGGGACAACGCTACTCTGTACACTCATGCCATGTACAACATGCCTTACGAGAATGAAAATAGTTTCGGTGCCAGCTATGGCGAGCATCGCGAGGCGTTAGAGTTTGGCCGTACCGAATATGTAGAATTGATGAGATATGCGAGTGAGATTGGTCTCTCCATGTTCGCCACGGCTTTCGATTTCCGCAGTGCCGACTTCCTCGCTGAATTGGGAATGCCCGCTTTCAAAATCGCGTCGGGCGATTTAAAAAACACGCCGCTGCTTAAATACGTGGCGGCCTTGGGTAAACCGATGGTGGTGAGCACCGGCGGTGGAACCATGGAGGATGTCCAACGCGCATACGAAACAATCATGCCGATCAATCGCAATTTATGCCTGCTGCAATGTACGGCGAGTTACCCGGTCGATCCCGAGCACATGAACTTGAAGGTGATCACGGCATTTCGCGAGCGTTTCCCTGATGCAGTTGTGGGGCTCTCGGATCACCAAAACGGGATCGCTCTGGCGGTGGCTGCTTACACACTTGGAGCAAGGGTCATTGAAAAACATTTTACGCTGAATCGTGCTTGGAAAGGGACCGATCATGCGTTTTCTCTCGAGCCTGGTGGATTGCGCCGGCTAGTTCGCGATCTACGCCGAACAAGTATCGCTCTGGGCGATGGCGTAAAGCGGACCTATCCGTGCGAAGACAAACCGCTCGTGAAGATGGCGAAAAAACTGGTTGCAGCGCGAAATGTTCCGGCGGGTCATCGTCTCAAGCGCGAGGACATTGCGATTAAATCTCCGAACGATGGAATGCCGCCTTTCGAGATCGATCGCGTAATCGGAATGAAGACCCGGCGCAGTCTTGAGGAAGACGAAAATATATCTTTCGAAGATCTGGCGAATGCGTAATGTTGTAGGCCGCGACTTTGAAATTGGCTGGCTCCCCATTGTTAGAGGATCGTATCCGTTCAATACGCCTGGTTGCTTTTGATTTCGACGGGGTCTTTACCGACAATAAGGTTTACGTTTTTCAGGATGGCACGGAAGCAGTTCGCTGTCATCGCGGCGATGGCATTGGTCTGGAGAAACTCAAATATTTGGGCATTGACTGCGTCGTGGTTTCTACAGAAGTCAATCCCATCGTGGGCGCACGTGGCCGGAAACTTGGCGTACCGTGTGTACAAGGCTGCCAGGACAAAAGGGTGGCACTGGAAGCGATCGTTCGGGAACGGCGGTTGTCTTTGGAACAGGTCGCGTTCCTAGGCAACGACGTCAACGACAGATCTTGTCTTGAGATTGTCGGCCTGCCGATGGTTGTTCAGGATGCGCATTCCGATGTCATTTCTCTTGCGTTATATCAAACGAAGGCGAAGGGTGGCGAAGGCGCGGTACGAGAAGTTTGCGATCTATTCGAGCGAGTGTTTGAAAAATTGCCTGCATCTTGATTGAGTTTGCACGTCAATTCGATCCAAACGAAGATCTGAAGCAGCTTTTCATTGTCCTGGTAATCAGATTGGGCCCAAATCTTTTCAGCGTTGAAAATCAGCTCGTCGTTGTGACCGGAGGTTTAGGACTGCTTGGACGTGAGTTTGCGCTTGCGTTGATCGATTTAGGTGCGCATGTCGCCGTGTTGGATCAACGGGCAGCCGAAAAAGAGGTGCTGCGTGATCTTGCAAAATCTGCGCAGCAAGACCGCCTGTTGTTTTTGAGCGCAGATGTCACAAAGAGAGAGTCCTTAGAGGCAGCCATAGCTGTAGTGAAAGCCAAGTGGGGAGTTCCTCATGCATTGATCAATGCGGCGGCTTTGGATTCGCCCCCTGATGCGCCAGCGGAAGAAAACGGCCCCTTTGAGAGTTATCCTGAAAGTTCTTGGGACCGAGTCGTTGAAGTCAAC
>DASWCL010000202.1:0-2461 GCA_036390135.1 Binatia bacterium | reverse complement strand
GGTTTTTACTAGCTGCCCCCGGCGTTTGGGACGAAACTAACGCCATGAAAAATTACACCAAAATCCTGCTCTCGATTCTGGTTGCAATGATGTGCACCGTCTCGTTTGCGGCGGACAAGCCGGCCGGTTGCAAAAAGAGCGGCAAGAACTGCCCCATGAACGATAACAAGGAGTGTAATTGCGGGAAGGCGTGCGACTGCAAGGCGCCCAAGTAAATCGTTCCGCAAGATTGGCAATCGCGCACGGCTGAGCCGTCACAACTTTGCCGCACGCAATCGAAGTGCATTGGCAATGACTGAGACGGAACTCAGGCTCATTGCGGCGCCGGCGATCATCGGGTTGAGAAGCCAGCCGAAGAACGGATAAAGAGCACCGGCAGCGATTGGAATGCCGAGCGCGTTGTAAATAAAAGCGAAGAAAAGATTCTGGCGGATGTTGCGCATCATCGCGCGACTGAGCCGGATCGCTGTCTCGATTCCGCGCAAATCGCCTTTCACCAAAGTAACTCCAGCGCTTTCCATTGCGACATCGGTGCCTGTTCCCATTGCGATGCCGACATCCGCCGCGGCAAGCGCGGGTGCATCGTTAATTCCATCACCAGCCATCGCGACGGTTCGGCCTTGCTCATTTAATTCTCGCACCCGCTCGTTTTTTCGTTGCGGCTCAACGCCTGCCTCCACTTCGCCAATGCCGAGCTTTCTCGCGACGGCTTTGGCGGTCCGCTCATTATCGCCTGTGAGCATGATCACTTTGATGCCAAGCTCCTGAAGATACTTGATCGCATTCGGCGACGATTCCTTGATCGGATCGGAGACGGTAAGAATGCCAACAGCACGCCCATTGATACCCACAAACATCGCCGTCTGCCCCTGTGCCTGAAGCTCAGCGGCCTTTTCTTCGAGTTTTTCGACATCGCTAATTTTTTGGGCTTTTAGAAACTGCGGTTTACCGACGAGAACGGTTTTTCCATCGATTTGTGCACTGACGCCGCCGCCAGTGCTCGATTGAAAATGTCTGACCTTTGGAAGCGTCACATGTCGATCTTGCGCGCCGCGGACAATGGCAGAGGCGAGGGGATGTTCGCTTTGCTGTTCAACCGCAGCAGCGGCAGCAAGCAGTTCGTTTTCGTCAAGCGAGTTTGAAGCGACGATACTCATCAGTCGCGGCTTCCCTTCGGTAAGCGTGCCGGTCTTATCAACGACGAGCGTATCGACTTTCTCCAGACGTTCCATCGCCTCAGCTTCTTTGATCAATACTCCGGCCTGCGCGCCGCGACCGACGCCGACCATGATCGACATCGGCGTGGCTAACCCGAGCGCACACGGGCAGGCGATGATCAGCACGGCGACCGCATTTACAATCGCGTGCGCGAACCGCGGCTCCGGTCCAAACATCGCCCAGATGATGAAAGTGAGCGCCGCCGCGGCAATAACCGCGGGCACAAACCAGCTGGCAACTTTGTCGGCGAGTCCCTGGATCGGCGCGCGACTTCGTTGTGCTTGAGCGACCATTTCAACAATTCGCGAAAGGACTGTGTCCGTACCGACCTTCTCCGCAGTCATCAAGAAGCTGCCTGTCTGATTGATTGTTCCTCCGGTTACGCGATCACCGGTTATTTTCTCGACCGGCATTGCTTCCCCGGTGATCATCGACTCGTCGATGCTCGTTTTGCCGTCATTGATTTTGCCGTCGACCGGAATTTTCTCGCCCGGCCGCACGCGCAGTGTGTCGCCAGGATGCACTTGATCCAATGCGATATCGCGCTCCTCGTTGTCACGCACGACGCGAGCGGTTGTCGGCGCTAAATCGAGAAGCGCGCGAATAGCGCCACCGGTCCGACTCCGCGCCCGGAGTTCAAGCACTTGGCCGAGCAAAACAAGCACGGTGATAATCGACGCCGCTTCGAAATAAATGCCGATCTTTCCGCGTTCTTGAAAAGACGGCGGGAAGATGCCCGGCGCAAGCATGACGACGACGCTATATATATAGGCGACACCCACTCCCATCGCGATAAGCGTAAACATGTTGGGCGATCGGTTGAGGACCGACTGCCAGCCGCGCTGAAAAAATGGTGCACCCGCCCAAAGCACAACCGGCGTGCTCAAGGAAAACTGCAGCCAGCGCGACCAATCGCTCGCAATCCACATTGGCGCATTCGGAAACAGATGCGCCATTCCAAGAACAAAAACCGGCAACGCCAGCGCCGCACCGATCCAGAATCGTCGCGCCATGTCGCGCAGTTCCGCGTTCTCTTCTTCGGCGGTGCCGATCGGAGTTTTGGGTTCGAGCGCCATACCGCAGATTGGGCAACTGCCAGGACGATCCTGCTCGATCTGCGGATGCATCGGGCACGTGTAGACCATCTTTGCCCGCTCCTATATTTCCTTTGGCTTGACGAATGAATCGCCCGAATCCGCCCACTTGTTTGAAGATTTGCCAAGAACCATCAGTTGCGAGCATC
>DASWCL010000201.1:0-21411 GCA_036390135.1 Binatia bacterium | reverse complement strand
CTTCGTTGGTCTTACCTGCGTAGTGATGAGCGTACGCCAGTTCGATCTGAGTATCGACGTCATCGGGTTTTATTCCTAGTGCCTTTTGATATGCCTAACTGCCGCCTGGCGATGACTTAACTTTTCTTCAGCCATCCCAATCGCGCGGAATCCGTGAAAGGAATTCGGAATCTGCTCGACGAGTTGCTTGTAGACATTCAACGCTTCCTGGTAATTCTCCTGTTTCCAATATACGCAGCCGAGCCCCATGTAGCCTTCTTCCCACTTCGGGGTGAGACGGATCGCTTCCTTGAATGCTTTGATCGCTTCGTCGTTCCGATCTTGAATCTGGTATTCCCAACCCAAGGCGACGTAGCCTCTGGCAAAGTCAGGCTTCTTTTCAACAGCCGTTTGGTACGACTTCAAAGCCTCGTCGTTCTGTTTAAGACCCTTATACGCGCAACCTAACCCGAGGTACGCCTCATGATTCTTTGGGTCCAACCGAATCGCTTCTTTAAAGCTGGTGACGGCGTCTTGATACTGACGCAGATAATAGTATTCCCAACCGAGTCTGAAGTGGGTGAATGGCTCCGCGGGTTTCAGTGCCAACGCTTGCTTGTACGCTTCCACGGAGCGTTTGTGATCTCGTTCCTGACTTGCAACCCAAGCGAGCAAATATTGCTTTTTCACACCGTCGGTTTCGAACTGTGCTGCCCGTTTGTAAGCTTTCGCTGCTTCATCGTCGCGACCGGAGTCCTGGAATGCCCATCCCATCGCGTGCAAAACCTCGACCGAATCCGGGCGTAGCTCTGACGCCTTGTTGAGATGCACCAACGCGGTCTTGGGATCCCTGCGACCAAGATAATAGCCTCCGAGACCAAGGTAAGCCCTTTCTGAATCAGGATTTGTTTCTACCGCTTTTAAGTAAGATTTCTTAGATAGCTCCGGCTGGTTTGATCTAGCATAAAGCCAGCCCAACCAAACGTGACCGTCGGAATAGTCAGGTTTGATGTTGGTGAGGCTCAGCATGATAGCTATGGCGTCTTTTTCTTGGCCCTTGTTCGCGTACAGATTCACGACGTGTAAATAAGGAATTTCATAACGCGGGTCCAACTCTATTGCTTTCTTGAACGCGTCAATCGCTTTGTCGTTCTGGCCTAGACCTTCGTAGCTCAGTCCAATTCCCCCGTAAGCCTCGGAGAAGTCGGGTTTAAGTTTAACAGCTAATTGATAGTGATCGATCGCCTGCTTGTATTTGCGTAGTCCTCTTTCAGTGCGTGCTAGCCTAAATGCTGCCTTGTAGCTATTTCGATTTGCTTCTACCGTTTTTTCGAACCATGAAGTGCCTTTTCATGATCGCCGGCCAAAGAATGCCGGATTCCGCTGGCGTAGAGTCCTTCTTCACTCTGTGCCCAATTGGGGTTCAAGTCCGTTTTCCATTGCGCGAACCCTTTGGGGGAGGTCGGTTGGAGTTTTCGGAGAGAGTCGTTTGATAAAGCTACCGCATTCGATTTCGGTTGGATCGATGTAACGAGTCCAAGCAATTCCCCGTTAACATTCAGAATCGGCGCTCCGACAAACTCGGCTAAGGGCGAAAGTCGGGCTGTGAAAACATTGCCAAATAACGGCATTTCCCCGACCTCTAACGCTCTCACCTCAATGGCTCTTTTTAGTCCCAAGACGATTACTTTTTCGTTTTCGTGCGGCAGTGATTTTGCCATATTGGACAAGACTGTCGGTCTATTTGTAAGTGTCGTGGAAAGGCGAGCTGGATCCGCTTCGGGATCCTCCGACACGACGCCGACTACCGAGCCGGTCTCGCCACCCGCGGTCCTAATCTCGACTCGGCTCGCTCTCAGAAGCGGACGATGAAAAGTGATGACATCGCCAGTTTCTGCGACGAAAAATCCTACTGTCGTGCTAAAAACCTTGCCGGTGGCGTCAAGAAACACCACCTGTGCGAGAGCCGGCGCCAATCTTTTTTGAATCGCTTCAATTGAAGAAGACGCCTGAGCGGGTACCGCCGTAAAGGAGAGAAATACGAGATTCCAAAGAAACCCTCGGTGTACAGTGTCTGGTCTCATTCGATAGCTCCTGCTTTGGATCTGGCGCCCAAACGATCGCTATTATTCCACTTCGGCTTTAAGTTGCGCAAGCAGCGGTTTTCAGACTATGTCCGACGGTTTTTAGTCGCGGTCAGCGAAAAAGGACAGCATCGGTGTCGGGGTTTTGGAGCCGCACGAGGCGAACATGACGGCTTA
Source organism: Binatia bacterium (assembly GCA_036390135.1). GTDB lineage: Bacteria > Desulfobacterota > Binatia > UBA9968 > UBA9968 > DP-20. Next base: position 19,171 of record DASWCL010000201.1, on the reverse strand, counting down.
AGTTCTCCACCCAATTCCGCTGCAACAAAATTTTCCTGCGCGCGATTCAAGCTCGTTGCACCATTTTGCGTCCATCAACGGACTTCTGCTATGGTCGGCGCGGATGGGATCAGAGCGCGGACCTTTGGAGTTACCTATCCAATATACAACGCGGAGGCAAAGTGGACTGGCTATTTCAGACGGAACATTCTTTGTCATATGTTTTTTTGCGCTTCGGTTTAGCGCTGACGTTTTTCATGCACGGCACGCAGCATGCCTTGGGTTGGCACGGCGGCAAAGGACCCAAGGCGCAGGTGACCAACTGGCGCGATAAATACCACGTCCCCATCCCGGTGGGAATTTTTGCTCTGGTGATCGAGCTCTCCACCGTGATCTCCATGACGCTCGGTTTCTTGGTCAGGCCAGTGGCGTTTTGCTTGGCGGTTTTTATCGCCTTCGCCCTGTTTCTCAGCCACTGGAGCTACGGTTTTTTTCTCACGCAAAAAGACAGCACGGGAAGCGGCATCGAATACACGCTGGCGCTGTTGCTTATGACACTCGCGGTCCTGGTCGGCGGCGCCGGAGCGCTGTCGATCGATGGTTTGATCGGGCATTAGCCGGCAATTAGACGCTACGGCACACGGCCAACGCAGGCGAAATTCATCGAGGCGGTTCAATCGCTGTAATTGTCAACCGAGTTTCCAAGGTGATCGACTGGCAGTGGCTTTGACGCTGATGTTGAGAGCGACTGATACTCCGCCAGCACCAGCCGGTGTCTTCCCGCCGGACCGCGTCCCTCGCTGATATCCAACATTTTGAGTTCGTCGCGTCCGGCCAAGCGTTGCCAATCTTCTTCCCACATCAAGAGAAAAAAAGGCGGTTTCAATTCATCCGCGTTGGCCGCATAAGAGGGAATATGGCGGTGGGCATAGAACACGGCACCGAAGTCAAAGGCACGATAAAAAAGGAGCGGTAGTTTGGCGTCAATTTTTTCGTTCACTCGAAGCATAAAAGGCTTCAGGGTGCGCTCGAAAACAATCGGCGGAAAGACAGCGCTTTTCATGATGATCGTGAACGCCAGGGTGATCAAGCAGAGTGAAGTGAAAGCGCGCCGCCAATTGTGCTTGACAAGAGCCCCGGTGAGCCAGGAAAGAGCGCCCGCGTAGAGTGCCAGGCACGCTAGAACAAGAGGCGACGGCGGCGTGAGCGTATGCAGGATGGCGGCGAGACCTTTGAGTCTTGTTATGAAAGAAACGAGACGTCGGCCAACTAAGCCGTTGGCTGCGGCAAAATAGGAAAACAGCGCGATCAAAGCGATCAAACAGAAAGCGGCGACGAAAAAGCCGATCGCGCGCGCCAGCCCATGGGGCGGCGCTCGGTGCTCTTCGAGTCGCTGCCACCAGGCGCCAAAGAGCAGAGCGATGGCCGGGTAAAGCGGGAGAATGTAGACGCCACGCTTGCCCAACGAGACGGTGAAGAAAACCAACACGGCAACGAACCAAACCACAGGAAATAAGAGTTTCTCATCGGACAGTTGGTCGCGTCGCTGATAAATAAAAAGCGCCACCGCAGGAAAGAAAAAACTCCACGGCAGCGTGTTCTCCAAAAAAATCGGCAGGTAATAATAAATGGGCTGGTAGTGGCCGTAGGTGCCGGCGGCCGTGCGGAAGTTCTCGTCGACAATTTGCCTGAAAAAAAATGCCGGACCGCCTTGCCAGAGCGCCAAACCGTACCAAGATCCCGCGACCAGCAGAAAAACCGCGGCGCTGGCAAACGGGTGCAGTTTTCTGACAAAGGCAAAGTCGTGGCGCAACCCGAGAAAGATCAGAAAGACCAGGCATGGAACTGCGAATCCGATGGGGCCTTTCGATAACGTGGCGAGGCCCAAAAGGAACGGCAACCCCAGGCATTTGACTAAGCCGAAGTTGCGCTGCTCATAGAGAAAATAAAAATATAAACAAGCAGCGGTGATAAAAAAGGCCAGCGTCATGTCGACTTGAGTGTCGGTGCCGGCTTGCCACCATTCAGCGTTGGTCACCAGAACAATGCCGGCAATGAGACCTGCTCTTTCACCCCATAGCCGCGCCGCGGCAAAGTAAGTCATCAGCACGCCCAAGGCGGCGAAGACGGCGGACGGAAGACGGAGAGTAAACTCGTCGATGCGGCCGAAAATATGTCCGGCCATAGCCGCGAACCAGTGGAACAAAGGAGGCTTGAAGGGAATGTATTCGCCGTTTACAGCCGGGAGAATCCAGTTGCCGGAAGCATGCATCTCCCAAACCACCAGTCCTTCGCGCGGCTCGCCGCGGCTAAAAAACGGCAGCTCGCCTAGACCCCAAAACAAAAACACGAGGCAGAGGCCCGAATTCATCGCGAGGTTAAGAAATCTTGACGGTTTTGGCGATGGGATTTCAGTCACAGAGTCTCGCTCATGCTCGCGGCATAGTATCAACATAGTTTTCATGCCAGAGCTGAAAGACTAAAAGCGTCCACAGCGCCTCGCGATGGTCATTCGTTCTGGCGAGCTGCTGGTCGATCAGCTGTTTTACGTAAGGATAATGAAAGATTCCTTGCGTGCGTATCCTGTCCTCGCTCAGATAATCCAGCATAAACTCCTTGAGATCCGTGGTGAGCCATTGAGCGAGCGGGATGCCGAACCCCTTTTTCTGCCGGTAGATAATCTTACGGGGAAGCAGGCCTGCGGCCGCTCGCTTGAGCAGATGCTTCGTCTTAAAACCGTTGAGCTTGTATTTCACCGGAAGACCACAGACAAATTCCACGAGGTCCTTATCCAAGAGGGGGCATCGCACTTCGAGGCCATTGGCCATGCTGGCCCGATCGACGGTGACTAGGTTGTTGTCTTGAAGATAGAGCTTCATGGAAAGATAAAGGAGCCGTTCGAGTTCTATGGTCAGCCCGCTTGCCTGAATGTAACGGTCGATATCCTCGTAGCAGTTGTATTGGCCGAGCTCGCGGCGAATGTCCGGATGCAGGAGCTCGTTTTTCTCAGCGGGATTGAAGGCGCCGCGCCACACAAAGAAACGAGTTTCCGGCGAAACGCCGTCTCCCTTTAAGAACTGCTTGATCTTGTAGTCGGCGCTCAAATAGCCATGCGACACCGGAAGATGCGAAGCGATCTGCTTGACGATGTCCTTGGCGAAGATCGGCAGCGCCTCGTAATAGCTCATCAGCTTGTGCGCCTGGAAAGTCTGATAGCCGGCAAACAGCTCGTCTCCGCCATCGCCGCTGAGCACCACCTTGATCCGTTCGGAGGCGAAGCGCGACAATGCATAGAGCGGAAGAATGGATGGGTCCGCCAAGGGTTCGTCGAGGATCTGCGCCAACTTGGGCACCAGCCGCAACATCTCTTGCGCATTGAAAATTCTCAAATGATGCTGAATGCCGAGGCTTGTGGCGACCTGCTTGGCGTATTTGCTCTCGTCAAAGCTCGGCTCCTCGAACCCGATCGAAAAGCATTGCAGTTGATCTTTAGCTTTGGCAGCAAAGGCGGCGACGATTCCAGAATCGAGCCCGCCGCTGACAAAGAGCCCCACCGGCACGTCGGCGACAAGCCTTCGCTCTACGGAACGGCCCAACAACTCTTTCAGTGTTTCGGCGCATTGGTCTTCGCTTCGGTCTCCGACTAGACCGTCGTTCATGGATATATCCCAGTAGCGGAAATCTCGACTTTCACCGTTGGCAAATACCAGATAGTGGCCGGATTCTAGCTTCCTTATCGCCCGAAAGATCGTGTCGGGGGCCGGAACATATTCGTAGGTGAGATATTTGCTGAGAGCGTGCAGGTCAAGGTCGCGGCGGACCGCAGGATGTTGCAACAGCGCCTTGATTTCAGAAGCAAAGATTATTTGGCCTTCAGTGACGCAGTAATGCAGTGGTTTCTTGCCGATGCGATCCCTGGCGAGAAGCAATGATTTCTTTTTGCGATCCCACAGCGCAAAGGCAAACATGCCGTTGAGTGCGTCCAAACACTTGGTCCCCGTCTCTTCATACAGATGCACGATGACTTCGGTGTCCGAATGGGATCTAAATCGATGGCCTTTGTTTTCGAGTTCCTTTCTAAGCTCTCGGTAATTATAAATCTCACCGTTCAGGGCGACCCAAACGGTCTCGTCCTCGTTCGCGATCGGCTGTTTTCCTGCCGCGGAAAGATCGATGATCCTGAGACGTGTATGGCCGAGGCCGGCGCATAAAGTGCTGGAGCTTTCGATCATTTCGCCGGCGTCGTCCGGGCCGCGATGGGCGAGGGCGCGACCCATGCGGCGCATTATTTCGGGATCAATATTTCTCCGATCGGTAACGTATCCGTAAATGCCGCACATGTGGATTAAGAGACTGACTGGAGCCGGAGGTTTTTTGCTGTACTCTACACCCAGCGACGATTGAGGATACCCCAATTTCGCTCATCGCTTCGCTTGGCGTCCGCGACTTGAGTCCGCGGCATCAGGGCGCGTTGCGGCGATTGGTTGCGAAACCCGAGCGTGATCATTTCGTGCATAGGCTGATCTTCAACTTTCTTGGGGGTCAATTCGTCGTTACGAAAGCACGGTCGCTATATTCAACGACGTGTTTCGCGGCGTTTGGTATTTCGTCCTCCAGCTGCGACAGATTTTTTTGTTTCATGAACACGGCAAAATGTTTTTTCGGCGACTTTGCCCACTGGTCATTGAATTCCTCGAAGGTCAGCAAGGCATTGCCAAAACCGGGTGCCGACCGTGCGCCTCGTTCGACCAGGTAAAAACTTCCCATGACGCTGGATTTTTCGCCCGACCACACGATCCATATTGGCTGGCTGATTTTCAAATAGAAGGGAAGACTCTCGAAAGAAGTATTGTAGATGATGATCTGCGCCGTCGAGTCGATTAAAGGCGACACCTTTTCGACGAGCTCTCGCGTGGAGCGACGAATCGAACTTCTCGTGAGCGCGTGTGCGACTAGGCTAATGTATAAAATGAGCCCAATACAAAGTCCGAAAAAAGGCGTAGCGTGGGTCTTCCATCGGCCGCGCCAAATGAATATGGCGAAGGTGGCCAAACCGAGCGTGTTTATCAGAGCAGTTGCGCGAAGTAAAGGAGACATCCCAGCCAGCACAAATCGCGCCGCACCGGGAAAAAGGCGCGGTGCCCAGGCGCCCACAATGAAACACAGGGTCAGCGCGAATAAGCAGAGGCATGAAAGCAACAACGGCCAAACGTGCCGGGATCCGGCGGTGGTCAATTTGCGTTCTATGGTTATTCCGGTGAGCAAGGCCAGCGGCGGATAAATCGGTAGAATATAATGCGGTAACTTCGCGCTGGACAACGAAAAAAAAATAAACGGCAACGCGGCCCAGAGGGACAAGAAGAGTATATTATCCTCTCGCCGCTGCCGCCACGCTTGTTTGATGACTTCCGGGATGCAAAGAGTCCACGGAATGAAACCGATCGCTAAGACCGTAAGAAAATAATACCAGCCCTGACTTCGGTTGAAATGCGGGGTCAGATAGCGAATGAAATTTTCTTCCCATAGAAAATAGCGCAAATATCCAGGATTGCGCAGCTCCACTTGGGAGTACCACGGCGCCACGATCGCGAGAAAAAGCAAGATTCCCCAAGGCAATTCGAGTTTTCGCACCAAAGATAATTTCCTTGAAATAGTCAAGTAGACGAGCGCCACCATGGCCGGCAGAGCGATCCCGATGGGTCCTTTTACGAGAGTGGCTCCGCTCAACGAAACGTACATTAAAATAAGGAACAGTCTTCGACTCCGGCTATTCTCTTCGTGCAAAGCCCAAAAAAAAGAAAATAGCGAGAACGTGATGAAAAACGTCAATGTCATGTCGAAGATGACAATGCGCGAGAGCAAAAAAAACTCGATACTTGTCACGAGAATGAGACCGCTCCACAGCGCTTCCCAATATCCGAAGAATCGCCGCGCGAACAAAAATACCAAAGCCACGCAACCTGCTCCGGCCAGCGCCGAAGGAAGTCGAGCGGACCATTCGGAGATGCCAAAACTTTTGTAGGAGGCGGCCACCAGCCAGTAGTAGAAAATCGGCTTATCTAAAACGGCGAGAAAATTCTCATGCGGCGTAACCCAATCATGCAGCAGCAAGATTTCGCGGGCTTTCTCGGCATTGCGTCCTTCGTCGGGATCAAATAGCGCGGGCCCGCCGAGGTCGACGAACAGAACGACGGCGCAGAGAAGTATCAGGGCGGCGAGGCCGACGCCGTTCCTTACGCGAAAAGTGGAACGAGCCTCCAGCGCGCCGATGGAATTATCAATCGTTGAGTTCATTGCAACCAGCAACCCTGTCGGATGCCGCTAACTATCTCAATTTTCTTGCCATTGGCTTGGAGCGATTGCTCGCCAGCTTCCAGAACTTCGAGGACCCTTAAGGAGAACGGCCCGTCTGAGAGCGGAGCGCGCTGGCACTGTATGCTCGCCAAGAAATCGCCCACGGCAAGCGCCAGTGGCTCCGCGTTCGTCATTCCCGGCAAGGTGTGTTCGGCAACGATCTTGGCAGGAATTGTAGTCGGACGGTCCTCGAGTGATTCCGTGTTAGCGGCGTTTTGATCGATGCGGTAATCGTATAGTGTTACCGCACGCTTTTCGAATTTTCCCTCATAGACCAGCATCTTTTTGCTGCCGACGACCGTGAGCTTGGCGGTGTTCTCGGGGAAAAGCCAGTTGTGATAGATGAAAGCCGAAGCGCCGTCCGCCATTTCCACGACGGCCATGTTCAGATCCTCCAACTTGGGCTGCAAATAGCGATAGCCATGCAAACTGATCGTTATAGGAGCGCTCTCCAGGAGAAATAACAGGATGGAGATATCGTGCGGGGCAGAGTTCCACCACACGCTCGAATCACGTTTGATCCGTCCTAAATTAAGCCGCTGCGAAAAAATATGGTGCACTTTGCCAAGCTCGCCCTGTGCGATGAGCTCGCGAATCTTGCGCACCGCGGGATCATAGAGAAAGGTGTGATCGACGAACAAAACCGTTCCTTTGGCTCGGCTCAGGCCGACGAGCTCTCGTCCCTCGTCCGCGCGGAGCGCCAGGGGCTTTTCGATCCACACATGCTTGCCCGCCTCAAGGGCTTGCCGCGCCAATGAAAAATGCGTTGCCGGCGGCGTCGCCAGGATGACCGCCGCGATGTTGGGATCGGAGAGAATTTTTTCGTACGAGTCGGTTGTCGGAATGTCCGGATAGCTTTGATTGATTTCGGCGCGATGGTCCGGATGGATGTCGCAGACGGCTTTGATCAAGCCTTCAGCGCTCTCAACAAACTTTGGTAACAGCTTTTTCCCCCAATAGCCGGCGCCGACGAGCCCGATGGAAACTTTGCCCATGATTTCACCGGTACTCTTTGATGCGGAATTGGGGGTAGATTTGCGCTTTAATGAAACGCCCGAGATTCCAAACATTGGAAAACGCTACGAGCGCAAACAACATCGTCGCCGCGGCCGGAATCCACGAGCGGTTAATCGCCAGAATCGTCGTGACAGTCAGGAAAATCCATTGAAGCCAGCGGAAGAACCGTTTCCAGCGTGCCGGCCCTCGGACGGCAAAGGGAAGCGCGGCTAGATCTCTGAGGACGAAGAACACTCGGTTGAGTCCGTAGTGAGACTGTCCCGAGATCCGTGGCCGGTCGACGACGTCGACTTCGGAAAATTCGTTGGGTCGGACGTCGAGCGCGGCGGGTGAGAAACGATTCATGAATCCCTCAGGCACATATTTGTCTTCGAGCACCTCGCGGCGGTAGGCTTTCAGGCCGCAGCCACAATCGTACACCGGGACTCCACTGACAATTCGGATCAGAGCATTGGCGATCTGCGAGGGCAGCAGCCGGCTCCAAAGCTTTTCGACGCGTTGGCGTCGGCGGCCCGAAACGACGCGATAGCCCTTTTCCAACTCTTGGAGGAGCGCTGGGATGTAAGCGGGATCGTTTTGATAGTCGCCGTCGATCGTCACCAACACATGACCTCGAGCTTTCGAAACTCCCGCCAGCAGCGCCCAATTCTCGCCGACGTTCGTAGCGAGGTCGACGAAATGAAAGCGCGGATCACGGAGTTGGATGTCTTTCATCCTATCCAGCGTGCAATCTGTGCTGACATCGTTAACGAAGAGAATCTCGTAGGGCTGTCCGAGCCGCGCCATAACCCTGCTGACATCCTGATAGAGCGGCAAAACGTTTCCTTCTTCGTTGTGCATCGGCGCGATGACCGAGATCTCGACGCAAGACACGGGTGGTCAATCGCGCATGGAAAAGAAATCTCGCACGGCACTGATGACATCATCGACCTCGGCGTCGGTCAGCTCGGCGAACATGGGCAGTGCGATATTTTGATTTGCATAACGTTCCGCTTCCGGCAGGGAGTAGTGCGGCAGACTGCGCGCGATCCATGCCTCATGTTGATGAAGGGGTAAAGGATAATAAATCCCGGTGCCGACTCCTCTCGTCGCGAGAAATTGGCGCAGATTGTTGCGTCGCGGGGTTTCGATCACGTATTGGTGATAGACGCTTTGCCGATCGGCAAAAGACGGCGGCGTCTGCACGGCAAGCCTCCTGAAGTGTTGGGTGTAACGCTCGGCTATTTGTCGCCGTCGCTCGTTGTCCTGATCAAGGGTTGGAAGTTTCGACCGCAGGACGGCTGCCTGCAGCTCGTCCAGACGGCTGTTCCAGCCATAGATTTTGTGGTCGTATTTCTCCGCCTGTCCGTGCGCGCGCAGCAGTCGAATTGTTTGCGCTAAGCCATCGTCGTTGGTGAGCACGACACCGCCGTCGCCGTAACAAGCGAGATTTTTGACCGGTCCTAAGCTCATGGGAGTAATGGTTCCTAGGCCGGCGGCGCGTTGGCCGCGATAGGTCGCTCCCTGCGCTTGCGAGGAATCTTCCACGATCGGAATGGCATGTTCCGCGGCGATCCGGCGGATCGAATCCATATCGCAAGGAAGCCCGAGGAGATGCACCGCAATGATTGCTCTTGTCTTGGCGGAGATCGCCGCCCGCAGGCTCGTGAGATCAGGGCCGTAATCCTGCGGAGCTTTGTCCGTTAGAACCGGCACCGCGCCGAGATAGAGAATCGGCTCGATCACTGGCGCCGGCGCATGAGCCGGCAGGATCACTTCGTCGCCCGATCCGACGCCGAGGGCGCGCAGCGAGAGGAAGATCGCGTCGGTGCCGGAGGCGACGCCGACGGCGTGCCGAACGCCGCAGTATTGCGCAAACTCCTTCTCGAACGATGCCAGATGGGTCCCGTTTAACAAGCGCATGGATTCGAACGTGTCGTTCCAGAGCCGGCGCAGTTGGGTTTCGATCGAACGATACTTTCGCGTCAAATCGAGAAGCGGAATGGCTCTTAGCGGAGGGCGTTCCGAAGTGTTTCTGTCGACTTTACGCACGGCAGTCGTATTGAGGTCATCCGAAAAATCCGTGTGCTTGTTGTTAAAGGTAGGGGGGTTGGACGTCACTCGTTTTCTCCTTGCCTGTTCATCGAAGCCCAATTCGCTTCATGGTGCTTTGGCCGCGCACGGGCAGTAAGCTCCGCTTGCTTTTTGGCAGGCTCCTCGAATTCCACCCTCGAATCAAGGCAGAAAGGAACGCGAAAGTTGAAGAATTCAAGACGTGCTGGGGGAAATCTCTGGAGCCTTTTCCGGTCTTTCGCGTCGTGCTGCTATCGAGTCGAGCGTTTAGCGGTTTGTAAGCTGGTATTTCCACTGATTGAAACATAGACAATTTTTTAGGCGAAGTGATGCGCAAACGTTGCTGCAACCCTTCATCAACATTGCAAATTTGAAAGGTTGTGGGAGCGGTCGCGCCACGCCTGTAATTAGCGCCGCTTTTGTGCGCGACCCGGTTCCGTGATAGTTTACGCCGCGAATAGCGACAGAGAGGAGTTGTCATGCCTGATAGCCGGAAAACATTCTATTTCGTTTTAATTGCGCTGGCTTTTGCCGTGAGCTTCATGGGGGAACGCGCGGTTTGGGCGCAGGCCGATTTTTACAAAGGCAAGACGATTACGGTCTATATCGGCACGACGCCGGGCGCGTTGTATGATCAATGGGGACGACTTCTCGCGCAGCACATGGGCAAGCATATTCCCGGCAAGCCCGAGCTGATCGTGCAAAACATGCCGGGCGCGGGGCATATGATCGCGGCCAATTACGTCTACAACAGAACCAAGCCCGATGGTTTAAGTTTGATCGGATCGATCGTGCCGACGCTCTATTTCGATCAACTCGTGGGTCGAAAGGAGGCGCAATACGATTGGGCGAAATTTGTCTGGATCGGCTCACCGGTACAAGGTGAATCGCAAATGTACATGCGCGCCGATACCCCGTATAAAACGATCGAAGATGTGCGCAACGCTAAAGAGCCGCCGCGCTGCGGCGCCCAGGGGACGTCGGATTCGGCTTACTATTTGCCCAAGCTCTTCGAGGAAACCATCGGCACCAAGTTCAATCTCGTGCAGGGTTATCCCGGCGGGCCTGAGATCGATCTCGCGGTGGAGCGCGGTGAGATCCATTGTCGGTCATTTACGATTGAAGCCTTCATGTCACGCGAGCCGTATCACACCTGGCGCAAAAAAGGATTCGTGCGCAATATCATTCAGACGGGAAAAAAGCGGGACGCCAAATTACCCGAGACGCCGACACTCTGGGAACTGATGGATCGTTACAAAACGCCCGAAGGCAGCCGCCGCCTTGCGACTCTTATGCTTGCATCCGGAATGTTGGGACGTCCAATGATGGGCACTCCGGGTATTCCCGCTGATCGCGTGAAGATCCTGCGCGACGCGTTCAATGCGACGGTCAAAGACACGGAATTTCTTGCCGACATCGACAAGCGCCAGTTCGATCTCGACCCCGTGCCAGGAGAAGAACTGGAAAGAATCGTCAAGGAAGTGATGAGCCAGCCGCCGGACGTCGTGGCCAGGATGAAAAAGCTGCTGGGCAATTAACGCATTCCTATTCAACTGCACCGATTGAAAGCGGCGGGAGGACGGGGATCCTTCCGCCGCTTTCGTTTTTTGTCGGCACCTAAAAACAGCATTTGCCTGTCGGCGGTAATCCGACCCGTGAAGGACCTTTCAATGATGCCGAGTTCGGTGGTGTTTTCCGGTGGCCGGTGTCGTGATAAGGCTTGCGTCATGGAAAAGAAAACATCGACAAAATTTCGCGAATTACTTAATCGGCGCCAGCTGCTCGTCATGTCCGGCGGCTTCAGCCCGCTCCATGCGCGCATGTCGGAAGTGCTCGGCTACGAGGCGTTCTTTATGTCAGGCTCGCAGGTATGCGCGTACGTGTACGGCTACCCCGACGTCGGCCTTGTTGGGTTGAGCGAGATGACTGAAGCGGTGCGGCGCCTAACAGCCGCTTGCAACATTCCCATCTTCGCCGACGCCGACACCGGTTACGGCAACGCGGTGAACGTTTATTATACCGTGCAAGCGTACATCCGCGCCGGTGCAGCGGGGCTGCACATCGAAGATCAAGAGGCGCCAAAAAAATCCGGCACGCTCGCCGGACGCCGATTGATCTCGCGGGAGGAAGCGATCGGCAAATACAAAGCGGCTGTCGCGGCTAAAAAAGACCTCGACGCAGACTTCGTTGTTTGCGCCCGCTGCGATTCCATCGGCTCGGAAGCTGGCGACTTCAACGACGCCGTCGAGCGCTCGATTGCCTATGTAAAAGAAGCGGGCGTGGACGCGATCTGGGTGAATACGTTGACCCAACGCGAAGAAATAGAAGAGGCTTGTCGCAGAATTCCCGCGCCGGTGATCGCGCCTTATTACGGTCCGCGACCATCGCCGACCTTCGAGGAGTTTGAAAAACTCGGCGCTGCGGCGGTTTTATACCCGAGCCTGACGACAGCCAATGGCTTGCAAGCAACCTGGGAGTTGCTGCACGAGTTCAAAGAACGCGGTCCGGTGGTGCTCGAAGAGTGGAACAAAAAAGCGCAAGCGAGTCCCTGGGGCGTGGTGCCGCGCACGCAGGATCCGATTCTTCCCGCGGAAAAAATTCGCCGGCTCGAAGACGAGTTTATTCCTAAAGAGCTACAGCGCGATTACGCAAAAACCTTTGGCCATGACCGGCACTAGAATAAAAAACGTGAGGAGTGAAAAGTGAGGAGTAAGGCGTGAGCCCGTCTCCACAGCCCTAACCCCTTACGCCTTACCCCTAACGGCTGTCGACGCCGCGGCGCAGAGCGCGTAGAGCAGATCGCGCTTCGCGCCATCACCGCTTAGTTCCACCAAAGAAACTTGACCCGCCCCGATCCGCCGATTGGGCGAGCGTTCTTTTATTTGCCGCCAGGCTTGCTGCATCGTCGCGCGCACGAAGCTCTGATCCGTGCTCTCGTCGACGGCGAACACGACGCGCTGAAGTGGCACGACGTTGACAAGCTCGTGAATTTCGAAAACGCACCCCGAATTGAGCTGCGAAAATCCGCGTAGATCCATCAGCACCGCATCGCTTTCGTCGGCGAGGCGCGCCAACGTCAGTTTCCACGTGTCGTCGTGACAGAAAAATTCTGTTACCCGAAACAAGCCATCTCCGTCGGGTGCCAAATCCATTTGATCGATGCGCAGATCGAGGGTGCCGCCGGTGTCGATAAATCGGCGGTCCAATTTTCCGCTCACGAAATCGAGAAATTCATGGGGCTCGATCGTCGACGTGGCGAGATCCGGCCCGGCGATCATCTGCATACTGCCAACCGTGCGCCAGGATTTACCGAGGGAGTCATAGAGACCCTCGCTGCGTTTGCCGAGAGCGAAGACGCGGAGAAGCAGCAGCCGCGGGCCACGCGATTTTGCCTGCCGCGCGACACCGAGCACGCGAAATAGCGCGGCACCGACGAGTTTGTAGAGCACGAACGCGGCGAGCCCGCTCAAGATCCACAAGCGGCCTTCGAAGACCAAGCCGATGGAATTGACAATGCCGAAGAGCAACCACATGGCGTCGACGGTGATCGACTGTTGGCTGATGTATTTCTTTTCATAAAGGCGGCGCAGCGATCCGAGAAGAATCCAACCGAGGATCGCGAAGGCGGCGAAACCGATCATGTGCAGCCCGACCATGGTGCCGCGCGCGCCCAGGCCGATCGAGTAGCTGAAATTGCTGACCGTTCTCAGCAACTTAAAATTGTTGCCGATAAGGGTAACGACGAAGCTCGCGCCGGTGACGCCGAGAATCATAAAAACCAAAACGAGCGGACCCAAAGCTCGGATGCGGCGATTAAGAAAAATCAGTAGCAGAACTGTGGGTGGAGCGTTGAGATCGAGCCACAAATACAGCAACTGTCCGACTGATAGAGCCGGGCTTTTCGCCAGCGCTATCGCGCCAACGACGCTGCCAATCAGAAAATAAAGCGGCAGGACGATCATCAGTCTGGCGCGACGCGAAAGCCCTACGACAAGGTCAATGGCAACCACGACCGGCCACGCATTTGCCCACGTTAGAAACATGAAGCGAAAAGGGGAGAAAGCCATTTTTCCGGCCGACAAAAACGCCGCGGTCATCGCCGCGGCGAAACAACAGCCTGCAATCGTGTGAACCGCGGCGATGAGCCACCGGCGGCGTTTGGCTTTGCGATAAAGCGGGGCGGCGTCCGGATTCGCTTGTGCCGCATTGCGCGCGACGAAACTAAAATTCAGCGGAGCTTCATTCGGCTTGTGCTCCGGTTCCCGCGGCAAATATCCCTTGGGCTCAAGAATCTCGCTCCGACTGCGTCGCCGCATGGATCTGACCACCGCGCGGCGGTAAAGGCGCAGGATAAGATACGAAGCAATCAGCGCGAGAATCGTTGAGACGATTAGAATAAAGGAGAGTTGCCCAGTGAGAGCGACGGTAAGGGCATCGGACCGTTGGCTCATATTCGCCACAGGGTCCGGCTTTGCAGAAACAAAATCAAGCCTGTGGGGTCAAATGGGGATAAATTATGTCATGGCGATTCCGGGTCCTCTCAGGGACCGTCATTCCCGCATACTCTTCGCGGGAAGTCACGGGTTGATTTTATCGACGTTGAGGAATGGCATTGGGTATTCCCGTGGCATCAATAGTTTCTTAGGTTAACGACCGAACTGAGCGAACATGGGCAGCGAGGACAGACGTCCGCATTCGCCCTGAACCGTTGCCGCCTGCCCGTGGTTCGCCCCAGTGATTTTGTTAGCCGCTTTGTTGCAGGTCTTCCTTGCACCGAGTGTGTCCCCGGGTCACACGACGTGATTGCACTGTGATCCTCTCGAATGTCACTTGCGTTTGAGTCCATCGCGCCAGGCAATTGTTTCGAGTTCGACCCGGACAGCGTCCTCGACGGGAATCACGGGTCGCGCCTCGAATACAAAAGCAGGCCAGGTCGAGCATACCTTGTGAACAGTTGTCGGATCATCGCAGTCCACCAACATATGCCCACCCCACTCGCCCACTCGCACCACGAACAACTCGATCTTGAAATTAGCGGGCGCCTTCCATTGAGTGAAAACCTCCAGGATCCGCTTCTGGGCATTCTCGTACTCCGTCGGCGATCCTTGCGGACGTTCGAACCAGCTGATCATGTACTTCATCGGTATTCTCCTTTAAGCGACACGACAACGGGAATATACTCGGTCATTCTACCACTTGTTAAATCCGACTCGGACATGACACTACAATACACCGGTCAGTGTATTACCAATATCCCTGCCGAAAGACGCTCACCCACGAGTTCCTGTCATTCATTCGGCATCAAAAGTTGTAAGTGATGGCCGTCGGGATCGTTGAAATAGACGCAATGCGGATCGTTTTTGCGGCCGTGCACTGTGATGCCGGAGTTTTCAAGCGTTGCTTTGACGCGTTCGTAATCGCCAGCGGCCAAGCGCAGCGCCATGTGATTCACTTCGCTGCCGCCGTGGACGTCTTCGTTGTCTTCGACTTCGAAAAGGGCGACGCCTTGGCTGCCGCATTTTAGAAAACACTGCCACGAGCTTTCGTGGTCGATCTCCATGCCCAAGAAATCGATATAGAACTTTTTCGCGCCCACGAGGTCTTTGACGTGAAAGACGACGTGGTCGATGCCGGTGACTTTAAACGGTGCTTCCATAGTTCACCTCCTGAAATCGGTTAGCTTTCATAAACTCCTTGGGATCTAAGAAAGATTTCTCCCTTTGGTCGAAATGACAAACGGTTCAACATGCTTATTTTGGTTTTCGTCCTCCATTAATCTACCACCCCGATGGCTTGAATCTCGATCATCATCTCGGGGCGCGCCAGTTCTTTTATACCGATGAGAGCGCTGGCTGGATAGCAGCCTTCTTTGAAAAATTCCTTTCTGAGCTGAGTAAAGCGCGTGCCGTTGGCCATATCGGTGATAAAGACCGTCATGGTGACGATGTCATCGAGTTTGCCGCCGGCAGTTTCGAGGGTTTTGCGCATGCGTTCGAACGCCACGCGTACTTGGCCATCGAAGTTGCGCGGATACGTCTCGCCTCGTTCGTCTTGGTAACCTGTATGGCCGGCCAAATATATCGTCGTGCCGCCGTTGATCTTGACGGCGGGTGAGTAAGCGCGCTCGCGCTGGCGCGCGTCGGCTTTGAGAAATTCTCGTCGCGCCATAGGCATGTCTCCTTATTTCAAAAATATTTTTTGAAACTCCTGGGTTTTTTCCTTGAACTCGTTGGCGTCGAAATCGTCCATTTCCACGGCCTGAACTTTGTCGGCTCCAGGGAGCGGCGGATAGATGCCTTTGCGATTGACGAACTCGCCCATCTTCGCGAGAATTTTCATACTCTCGTCGCCCAAAAAGAAATCGATAAAAGCTTTGCCGCCGTTTAGATGATTGGGCTTGTTGCTGAGCGCGAGATATTGCCCCGTGCTCAACATCTTGCCGAGTCTGACGTAATCCACCGGCGCGCCTTTTTCGCCGTAGGTGACCGTGTAGCGGATCAAGCTGATCGCGATCGGGGTCTCGCCGGTCGACACGCGCTCGGCGGACGGCGCAAAGGATTCCGCCATCAGCGGCTTGGATGCGCCGAGATCGCGGATAAACTTATCGGCTTTCTCCCTGCCCATGATTTTATATAAGCTCGCCAACCACTGCAGCGTCGTTGTGTGCTGCGTCGGATCGGGCATGACGAGCTTGCCTTTGTATTTCGGAAGGAGCAGATCTTCGAGGGATTTGGGCGCATCGGCAGCGGCAACTAATCCCTTGTTGTAAACGATACCGACTGGGGTGTTGCGATACACCGGACCGACCTGCGGGTCGATGACCTCTTTCGGAAAAGCCTTGGCCGCCGGCGAAAGATATTTGCCGAACAGGCCTTCCTTCTTCATCACCTGAATTGCGCCGCTGTTGTTGACCATCACGTCGAACACGGGTTTGCCGGAACGCAGCTCGGCGAGCGCGCGATCCATGACCTTGGTCGCCGAGGCGCGCCAGTATTCCACGGTCAGACCGGTTTTCTTTTTGAATGCATCAATGATCGGCTCGACGGTGTTCGATTCGAGTGAACCGTAGGCGATGATCGCGCCGCTTTCCTTCTTTGCCGCTTCGACCAGTTTTGTGTCCTGAGCGCTAGCGGTCGATGCCAGCAATAGGACAAATAGGACGGCTAGGCGGATCATTAACGGAGTTCCTTTCATGGCCAAAACGTGCCGACGTTCACAAGCGGATCAGATTCAATGCGTTGTCTTCCAGGATCAGTTTTTTCTGTTTGGGAGAAATATCCGGCCGCTCGCGAATGCCGCTGACGGTCTTGGGAAAAGTCGAATCGAAATGTGGGTAGTCCGTCGCCATGAGCACGTGGGTTTCGCCGACTTCGGATAATGCCAAGGGCAGCCATTTTTCGTCGGCCTCGCAGGTGACGTAGCAGTTTCGTTTCACGTACTCTGACGGCAGCATGCTCAGCTGCGGGCACATTCCAGCGTCCTTGATGACTTCGTAGTCGTCGTCCATGCGGTGCATCCAGAAAACCAAGAACTCCGCCGTGACTTCGAAGAAAGCAACTTTTAAGCGTGGAAACTTTTCGAAGATCCCGCCGAGAACCATGGCGACCAGCGGGGCGACGCAATTGAGTGGCCGGCCGAGGATGTGCATCGGAAAAAAATGGGTTTGGCGATTAATCAAAGTACCGGCGTCGCCGAGCGTGCTGGGATGACAGAAGAGCGGGATATCGAGCTCCTGTGCAGTCTCATAGAAAGGAAAGAAAACCGGGTCGTCCATCTGCCGCTCCTTGGTGTAGCTGACAAGATGAGCGGCTTTGCAGCCCAAGTCTTTGACGCAGTGCCGTAACTCATTGGGCATTTCTTCAGGGCAGCCCGCCGGCATCATGGCGACGGGCGACAGCCGGTCGCGATAACCGGCGACCAGTTTGTGCGCCCAATCATTGTAACTACGCGCGACCGCGGCGCCGAGGGGTCCGGGATTCTGCGACGGTATGTCGATCTGGGTGGGAAAGATCAGCTGAAAGTCTATGCTTTCGCGGGCGTTATCCTTCATGCGGTATTCCATGTCGTAGCCACCCTGTTGCCATTGCATCACTTCGTTGCCGCGCTGGTTCGCTTCGGGATTGTAAAAAACCTGGTGCGTCACGGGTTTTTTGAAATTCGCATTCGCCACCGGATCTTCCATCGGCGAAAGATCGTGCTCGAACTTCGAGTAAAAATACTTCCCGTCGCCGATCCGTCGCGGCGAATATTTAGCAAACGGCTCTGGCAGCTGATAGATTTCATCGAGCAGCCAGCCGTCGCGCAAATGAGAGTCCAAATCGATGATCGCCATAATAGTTCCTTTCCATGCCGATCGTTCAAGCCGTTGCTAAAACCTTTTCGTGGCGCTGAGTCTAAAGGGAATAGTACTCCGATTGGAACCTTGTTCGGAAAACTAGTACAGCAAGGAAGCGAGCGCAAGTTCTCTAACGTCAAGAACGCTGAAGCATCCATGGGTGCGGCTTTTTTCGGGCAAAGCGATTTGCAGACTTCGAGCTTGGTAGTGTAAAGGGAAGCAAGCGAGAATTTTCCGCGGGAGGAAGGATTTTATGGCGGTTAAAATGGGTACTTCGGAGCACGGCGGAACTTTTTATACCCAGGGGCTGGCATTCGCCGAGCTTTTCAACCGCGGACGCGCGCAAGCCGAGCAGTGTCTCGTTAAAACGAGCGACGCGAGCATTCACAACGCCGAGCAGCTCGACCGCGGCGAGCTCGAGTTCGGTTTCATGGCGTCGAACTGGATCGGCCGCGCGAAGGACGCGGCCGCGCCGTTTAAAAGCAAAATCGCGCTGCGCATGGTGGCACCAGCCAACGCCGGCCCGATGTTTTTCGTCAAGCTGGCGAATTCGCCGATCGAGTCGGTCGCCGACTTCAAAGGCAAACGGATTGCCATTGGTACCAAAGGCAGCGGTATGGAACAACATAGCCACACGATCTTCGACGTCTTGGGGCTTTCATTCGACAGCTTCACCCCGGTGCCTATGGGTTTTGCCGAAGGCGCCGATGCGCTAATCGCCGGCGTGATCGACGCGCAGTTCCACCCGCCGATTCCCAACAAAGTCATGACTGACTTGAGCCAGCGCGCTGATGTCCGTGTCGTCCCGTACGCGCCGGGACAGTTGGAGAAAATCTTCGCCCGCGTTCCTTTCTATCGCAGTGTCACCATGGAAAAAGGCGCGTTCCGCGGCGTGATCGATGATATTGCGCAGTTGGCAGTCATAAATGTTTTGGTGACGCACGAACGGGTTGCAGAAAATATCGTGCACGACATGGCCAAGGCGATCGCCGACAATCTCGACAAGCTGCCGCAGGTGAATCCGCTGTTCAAAGGATTGAAAAATTTATTTGAACCGCTGCGCAGCCAAGACGCCGCGGCTTTCGAATTCGGCGGCGTGGCTTTACATCCGGGAGCACTTAGAGCCTATCGAGAAAGCGGCTGGTTGAAGTAGGCTGGGCATGCGGTTTGGAACCGTGCGAAACAGAGCGCTTGCCCTCACCGCCGACGCGCTGTGGCTTCTCCCAGAAGGACGAGGCGAAAAACAAGTGAATCGTGCGGCTTCGGCGATTAGGGCATCCAACCGCTCTGGGTCACTTCGGCTTGGGCGCGATTGAGAAAAGAAAAATCAAAGATCTCTTCGGGGCGGACGTCGCGCGTTACGCCGGTAAATCGTTTGCTGCGCTCGATGACGATGCGCTGGAGCTTTTCCGGGATCGTGCCGTCGCGCGCGAT
>DASWCL010000200.1:0-18755 GCA_036390135.1 Binatia bacterium | reverse complement strand
GTTCGCTTACACCACGCGCGCCGCGATTTCAGCGAGCCGTTCCATTTGGTCAAAGTCTTCGGCGCACGGACGCAATATGAATTCATCCACGCCCATATCGGCTTGTCGCTGGATCGCGTCCTCCACCGCGCTCTGCGAAGCTGGCAGGCTACGCAAGCGCTTAGCGGCGAGCTCCGGCTTGTAGCCGTAGTTGGCGTTGATGTATTGCGTCGCATGATCCACGGCATTCGGTCCCAGCGCAAAGTAACTGGCGCCCACCCAGCGAGGGTTGCCCTGGCGACCCGCCTCGCGCCAGGCTCGCTCGATCTCGCGCCACATTTTGAGCATGCTCTCGGGCTCGCCACCGCCTGGCGCCATGTAACCGTCACCCCATTTGGCGATACGCCCAACGATTGCCGGCACGTAACCGCCGATCAGTAATTCCGGCCCGTTTGGACGGCTGGAGCGGGGGCCGATCGGTCCTATTTCGTTCGACAAAGCTGCGCCTGCCCAGAGCCGGCGCAGGAGCGGCAATTGCTCTTCGACGCGACGACCGCGCCGGTGAAAGTCGAGTCCGGTGGCAAGATAATCGTTCTCGCGGACACCGATACCGATTCCTAACGTTAGCCGACCGTTGGAAATCACATCGATGGTCGCAGCTTGTCGGGCCAACAATGTCGTCTCGCGCGTGGGACCGATCACCACGCTGGTCATGAGCCGAATGCGCCGGGTTGCGCCACCTGCCATCGCCAAGACGGAAAGCGGCTCGAGGGCTTGGGATACCACGCGATCGGTGACAACCACGCTGGAGAAAGGCCCGCGATCGGCGCGCGTAATCCATTCGAGCATTAAGTCTCCCGATGCACCGACGATCCGGCTGGGTAAGCCTATTGCGATCCGCATGATCCCTCCGATTGGAAACTATCGGCACTCGAAAGATGTTTAAATTAAATAAGCGATGATTTACTGAGATCAACCGGCTATTCCGGCAAAGTATCGAGCGACGGCGGGTAATGTCAAACGTCCCTGCACAGGAGCGTCGATTCAGCGCGGCAAATTTGCGCCCGACATGCTATCTTGAAGGCCGGTGCATCACCTTTGCTTTGACTCTTTATCATCCGCACGTGGGTAGTGCCGGCTTATACCGATCAGGAGGCCATTTTTGACGACTTGGTTACTGCAGCAGTGGCAGAAGCTTCGAAACTCTTTGGTCCATACGCCGCAGGCTTTGCGGCTCGTTTGGCAAGCCAATCGCGGTGCGACCGTCGGTTTGGGTTTTCTGACGATCGGCGGCGCGCTCCTGCCGGCGACCCAAGCCTGGGTCGGCAAATTGATCGTCGACGGCGTTGTTGCTTCGATCCAGAAGGGTAATGACCCGAAACAGGCACGGAGCGTTTTTTTCTATCTATTACTCGAACTGATCCTGTTTTTACTCAGCACCGGCATCAATCACTCGCGCCGGCTGATCCAGCAGCTGATCCAACTCCAGCTTGCCAATCAGATTCGCATCGAAATCATCCGTAAGGCGCTGACGTTGGACTTGGCTTTCTTCGAGCACCCGGATTATTACGACCGCTTGCAGAACGCGCGCCGCGAGGGCAGCTACAAACCGGTCGAGCTGATCAACGACACGTTTCAAATCGTCCAGAGCATGATCACGTTGATCTCTTTCGCCGCGCTGATGTTGCGCTTCAGCCCATGGCTGGTGTTGATTCTATTGGTGACCAGCATCCCCTCATTCATCGCCGAGACGCGTTTTTCCGAGCAAGGTTTTCGCTTGCTCACTCGGCGCGCGCCCGAGACGCGGCAGATCAATTATCTGGCGCGGTTACTGACCGAGGATAGCGCGGCCAAAGAAATCAAACTGTTCAATCTCGGCACTACGTTGCTGGGCCGCTACATGACGCTGTTCGACAAGTTTTTCCGGGAAGACAAAACGCTTGCGGTTAGGCGCGCGGTGGTCGGTTTCAGTTTGGGACTAATCGCGACTTTAGGATTTTACGGCTCCTACGCGTGGATTGTCTGGCGCACGGTGCAGGGAACCATTTCGCTCGGCGATATGACTTTGTACTTAAGCATCTTTCGCCAGGGGCAAACGACTTTTCAATCCATTCTCGCCGGCATCGGCAGCATCTATGAGAATAATCTTTTCATGGCGCACTATTTCGAATTTCTCGAACTCAAACCGCAGATGCAAGTCGCGGCGCCGCTGGAAAAACTGCCGGCTTCGCTCGCCCGCGGTATCGAGTTTCGCGGCGTCGGCTTTCGCTATCCGGAAAGCGACGAGTGGGTTTTGCGCGACATCGATTTGACGATTCTTCCCGGCGAAAAGATCGCTCTCGTGGGCCACAACGGCGCGGGGAAAACGACTCTGATCAAGTTGCTGAGTCGGCTCTACGACCCAACCGAGGGCAGGATCTTGATCGACGGCATCGACATTCGCGGGATCGATCCGCTCGAACTGAGGCAAAAGATCGGCGTCATCTTTCAGGATTTCGTGCGCTACCATCTGCCGGCCAGCGAAAACATCGGTTTCGGTCAGATCGAGCAGGCAGATCGCATGGACAAGATCGTCGAATCCGCGCGCAAGAGCGGTGCCGACGCGATGATCGAAAATCTGCCGGAAGGGTACCAAACCATGCTCGGCCGCTGGTTTCATGGCGGCCACGAACTATCGCTCGGACAGTGGCAGCGAGTCGCGCTCGCGCGCGCGTTTATGCGTGAAGCGGAAATACTCGTTCTCGACGAGCCGACGGCATCTCTGGATGCCCAGACCGAATATGAAATCTTCCAACACTTCAAGCAACTCACCGAAGGAAAAATGGCGATCCTGATCTCGCATCGGTTTTCCACAGTGCGTATGGCCGACCGCATCGTGGTCATTCAAGGAGGCAGCATCGCAGAGATCGGCAGTCATGAAGAGCTCTTGCGCCGCGAGGGAATCTACGCGCGGCTGTTTAGTATGCAGGCCGAAGGCTATCGATAGCGTGCGACTTCCATGCGCTTGAAAGACAACCTCGCGACCAACATTCTCTAATAAACGACGACGCCGGCGCGGTAAGAGACCCATCATTTCCCGCCGCGGGTGGGATGCCAGGGCGTCATGCGATCGTGAGTACCATGCATTTCGCGCTGCCGCCCGCTTTGATGAACTCATCGAGCGGCGTCTCGTGTACCGCAAAGCCTAGTTGTTGCAATCTCTCCCGCGCCTGGGGGCAGCCCTCGTTCAGCACGATCGCATTATCTGCTACGATCGCATTGCAGGCGAATCGCTGCGCCTCCGCGGCGCAAACGGGAATCAACTCGGCGATGCGGCTCTGTAAGACCTCCTGGCCATAGCGATCGAAAGCAGCCGGATAGTAGAGTGCGCGCCCTGAGCCCAAGGGACAAAAGCAAGTGTCGAGGTGATAAAACCAGCGGTCGGTCAATTCCAGAGACAGCACTTCGGCTTCGATGATTTCAGCAACCCGTTGGTGCGCGAGGACGTCCGAGCGAATGTGGTAGCCGGCAAACCAGACATCGCCGGATGCCAGCAGGTCTCCTTCGCCCTCAAAAAAAAGCTCATCCGGCAGCCGAACGATCTCAAATCCTCGCCGGCGAAACCATTCGATGAAGTGTGGAACCTCACCGCGCCTCACTTCGTGGCGAAAGTTGCTCGAGATGAACTTATGCCGCCAGACGAGGCCGGCATTGGCCGTGAAGACCATATCTGGCAGTCCGGCGACGGGGTCAACAAACTCCATCTCCAAGCACAAGCGCTGCTCGAGGATATGGCGCAGATCGGACCACTGCCTGCGCGCGCGCTGCGGGTCACTCTGCCGGGTTGTGCTCATCCAGGGATTGATCTCATATTGGATGCCGTAGTGAGCCGGCGGGCACATCAACAGGCCCATTTCGTCCTCCGCTCAGTATTGCAGAGCATCATTGACGTGCATCCGCGGGGTTGTCGCCCTGCCTGAGGTACTGGGAGAGCTCTCGCAAGAAAGGCTCGACGTCGGTCACGAGACCAAGCGCTTGAAAAGTGCCGCGATCACAGAGCTTGGTGACGACGGCGGGATTGATGTCGACGCACACCGTTTTGACGGTTGCCGGAAGAAGATTGCCGGTGGCGATCGCATGCAGCGTTGTCGCCATCATCAAGGCAAAGCTCACGTTGCGCGCCTTTTCGCGCATCGCCTCCTGAGCTTCGAGCGTGTCGGTAATCACGTCGGGCAGCGGTCCATCGTCACGGATGGAGCCTGCCAGCACAAAATCCACACCTTTTTTGACGCAGCTATAAAATATGCCGCGCTGAACCAAGCCTTGTTTGACCGCTTGGGAGATTCCGCCCACTTTTCTGATCGCGTTGATCGCACGCAGGTGATGCTCGTGGCCTTCGCTGGCGCGAATGTTTTTATCCAAATAGACCCCCAAAGAAGTTCCGTAGAGCGCGCTTTCGATATCATGAACGGCCAATCCATTGCCAGCGAAGAGAACCTGGACAAAGTCGTTCTCGATCAGCTCGATCAGATGGCGCGACGCGCCGGTGTGCACCAGCCCAGGACCGGCCACGACGAGGATGCGACCTTGCGCTGCTCGCACGCGGATCATCGAGTCGGCGATTTCTCGGATCAGCAATCCCTTTGGCTGTTCCGTCGAAACCGAGCTGGACATGAACTCAAATGGTTCCCGCGGCACGCGCCGCTCCATGGGCACGATCTTCACGCCGCCATGTCCGACCACGATGAAGTCGCCTTTTTTGACCCGGTGCACGGGTACGGTTTCGGCGCGCCGGCTTTGCGGGAACACTCGAATGCCGCAGTCCATTTCCGGGTGCTCTACGTCGATCCACTGTCCATCCAGGCGTATCAAGGTCGGCAAATTTGTCGTCGCGTAAAAATCATCGGGAAAAATGCCGTCCGCAGCGGCGGGTGCAAAACGAACGGCCTCTTCTTCGGTGTCCAACGGCAAGGCACCGTGCTCTTTTACCTTGGCTAATATTTGTTGCAATGATTCTTCGGTGGGCGCGTCGATCTGGATCCGCGCCGAGCTGCGATCGGCGCGGCGCTGTCCGATATGAATATCGAGGATCTGGAACTCGGCGCCGAGACTGATGATGATGTCAAGGATCTTGGGTAGAATCAGGGAGTCAACAATATGACCGGAAACGTGCACGATGCTCCGCGGCATAGGAACCTCCAAGGCAGGCGTTATTTTACTAGCTCGCTCGGACAACGCAATACAAAGACTTTGCTCGCCAAACCACCGATTTCGCGGGCGCGGTTGTGCTATATTCACCCGAGCCCAATGGCCTTTCAGGTAACACAATTGAAGCTTAAGAAACTTTTTTACCTAACCCTTATCGGCCCGATACTTGCGCGCGGGGCAGGACTCTTCGCCACCGAGCCGTTTCGTGTCGGCTTTCCTTCGCTCGCCACCGGTTTTGCTCCGTCGTGGGTAGCCGCGGACAAAGGGATCTGGAAGAAGCACGGGATCGAAGTAGAATTGATTTTTCTCCGCGGCGGATCGCGCACCGTCTCCGCTCTCATTGGCGGCAGTGTCGACTTTATCATCGGCTCGGATCTTGGCGTGACCACGGCGATCCTGCAGGGCGCGGCGCTGACGCGGGTCGGCGTGACGACCAACACATTGGGCTATTCGATGGTCACGCAACCAAGCATCAAGACGATCCACGATCTCAAAGGAAAAGTCGTCGGCATAACGCCCGGGCGCGATGCCGCCTACGCCCGCGTTGTCAAGCTCTTGCGCGACAATGGCATGGACGCGAATAAAGACGTGACTTTTCTTTCGGTCGGGGACGGCGGGCCGGCAGCACGGGTGGCGGCTTTGTCCAGCGGCGTCATTCACGCGACCATGTTCACCCCGCCGTCGGACATGATCTCCGAAAAGGCGGGCATGCGCATCCTGACGAAGATCGACGTGGCCAACGTCGGCGGCGGATTGAACACCTCCACAACAGCGGCGCAGAAGAATCGCGCTCAACTCTTGCGTTTTTTGCGCGGGTATATGGAGGCGATTCAGTATTTGAAATCGCACAGAGATGAAAGCCTGAAAATCTTTTCCAAATATGTTCGTAACCCGGATCTCAACATCATGGGATATTTGTACGACGAGATCTCGATGCGCGCTGAACCTAGCTTGCGTCCCCAGGTGGACGCGGTGCGCGCGCTATTGGATTTGGCGGCGTTGGATTTTCCCCAAGCCAAACGCTTGAGCGAGAAAGACAACTGGGACTTGAGCCTGCTCGACGAAATCCAAAAATCGGGTTTCTTCGAGCAGTTGTACCGCTAGGTTGTGGCGTTTGTGCTGCTGAGCCGTACGCTGGCCAAGAACGGCGTACGCCGTACGCCCCTACAGAACTCATAGCGCCTGCTCCGTCATCAAGGCAGTAGCAGCTTCATGGATCGATATTTCTCGTCGTCCGGGCTGCTGCGCGCAATTATTTTTCGGTCCCGAGGTACTGCGACATGGGCATTTTTTGTTCGGCGCGAAGATTTCTGATGACGGTTTATTGACTTCAGATGCCGGCCGATGCTAATCGGACTGATCTCATTCTGCCGCGATTAAGGAGTTCCGTATGCGGAAAAAGCGGCTCTTCCTCAGCGTTGCGTGGTTTGCGGTGGTAATGGAAGTAGCGTGGAGCTTTCCAACCGAAGCGGCGCCAGCGAATGAAGCTCTCACGATTGGCTATTCCTCGTTTTCCGGTCACTACGTGCCGCTTTGGATTGCGGTAGAGGATCGCCTGGGCAGGAAGTACGGACTCGATCTCAAAGCCGTCTATGCCGGCCGTGCCCGTCCACAGCAATTGTTGATGAGCGGTGAGACTCCACTCGTTGTGGCGACGGGAACCGGCGCTCTGACTTCCCACGTGCTCGGCGTGAAAGATCAGGTAATCATCCTCACGTTCGTTAATCGCGTGCCAGGCGTGATCGTCAGCAAGCCTGAGATCAAAAGCGCCGAAGATCTAAAGGGCAAGGTGATCGGTACCGGCCGCCCTGGCGCACTGGCGGATACCATGGTGCGCTATGTGTTGCGCAGCAAAATGAATCTCGTTCCCGACCGGGACGTGAAACTGCTGCCGGTCGGAGAACCGGCTTTGGCTCTACAGTCCATGGAACGGGGAGTCGTCGATGCCGCCTCGTTTTCCGGTCCCCAGGCTTTGCTCGCCAAAAAAATGGGATTTCGAGAATTGGTCAGCTACGAAAAGCTGGGGATCGTCTATCCGTACAATACCGTGACGACGTTGCGCCAGACAGTTAGCAAAAATAGTGAGCTGCTAGAAAGGGTTTTGAAAACCCTGATCGAAGGCATTGCCATCTTCAAAACCAATAAGCAAAAGAGCATCGCGGTTTGGCGCAAATACTTGCGTGGTGCGAGCGACGAAGTTATGGAGGAATCGTATCAATCGACAGTAGGCGAGATGGAGCAAATGCCCTTGCCGTCGCTGCCGGTCATCAAAAGCGGACTGCATATCTTATCCCTCGAATACCCTCAAGCCAAACAGACCGATGCTAATTTAATTATAGACTCGTCTTTGGTGAGGCGGATCGAGCAGAGCGGGTTTATTGACGGGCTTTACAAAAAATAACGGAGAGCAGTCCCTTAATTTCCAGCCGTCCTTGCCGAGGGTGTCGTGAACAAAAACTCGCCGACAACCTCGCGTAAGGCGCGAGCGAAAAAGTCGGCTACAGCACCTCGGCTCCGGTGGGCAATTTCACCGAAGTGCTGTGGCCAAGCCTACAAGCGCTATCGCGATTCTGCTGGGGGTGCACTGCCTCCATCGCTGGACTGGCCTGTCTGCTGAGGACATCCCGTGAGCGCTAGAAACGAAACTAGCAAAATTGCGCTGCAAATTTTCTTGACAACCGACATATCTCATCCTCCTCTGGAATTGTTGAACATGCCGTTTTTTGATTAGCATGCTTTCTGGCGTTGGTTCCGCAATTGCGATGCCAACAGATGACGGACACAATTTAGCGATAGATCCAGGCTAGCTCGGTAGGAATAAGCTAACGGCCGTTGCAAGTTAACCCGGAAATGGGAGTACACCGACTGCGATAATTCGAATTGTTAAGCAAACTGAGTTTGACCATGGTGTTGCAAATACCCACACCGCGATGCGTATTGCTACATCGATTTGGCGATGAGATCGAGAATATAGTCTGCGCAGTAAATTGAGAGTGCCAATGAAACTCGGAACCAAACTTATTTTGTGGCTAGTGACGACCCTGATCATCACCATGTCTGTCCACGGCTATTGGAGTATAAAACAGGACCAAGAAAATATAGTGCGAGAAATGCAAGTGGGGATGCTAGGGTTGAGTCGTTCGATTCAGGCGGCTCTGCGTTATATTTACAGTGACGAGCGCGATATTAAAGCAACGCAACGCTTCATCGACAGTATCGCAAGGTCAGGAAATATACATGGTGTTGTGGTATATGACACATCCGCCAAACCGATCGCGATCTCGGCCTCGCTGACTGACACGACAGGGTATCCTGATCTTGACCCTCGGGCAATGCTCGAGATCGATCCAAGACCGGTGTTGGCAAGCGGCAGGGGGATTGATGGTTATATCGAGAGCCCTGCACATCCGGTCTACTATCGAATCGAGCCAATCTTAAACAGTAACGATGATCCAGTGGGGGCGTTTGTTCTCGGCCGCCGGGGTGTGGGTTACAACCTGATCCTAGAGACCCGGCGCAACCGCATCATTTTGACCACCTTCATTCTGATCGCTGTGCTGACGCTGGTCATTCTGCTACTGGTGGGCCGCAGTCTTACAAGACCGATCAAGCTGCTGATCCAGGGAATTCGCGATATCGGCGAAGGAAGCTGGGAAAAACGCCTCGAGGTAAAAGGCAAAAATGAAATCAGCTCGCTCGCTTTGGAGTTTAACCACATGTGCCATCGGCTGCAGGATCTTTACGGTAAACTTCTTCAGGAGCAACGTGAGCGCTTGAACTTGGAGCGAAGTCTGCGGCAGTCCGACAAATTAGCCTCCGTGGGCCAACTCGCGGCCGGATTGGCGCACGAGATCGGCACGCCGCTGAACATCATCGGCGGCCGCGCGGAGTTTCTTTTACGCCGGCCGCGCACTCAGGGAGAAATCAACGATAATTTACAGATCATTCGCTCCCAAATTGACCGAATCGCCGGAATTGTCCGCCAGCTACTGGAATTCTCACGTCGGCGCGAGCCGGCGTTTCGCAGCGTCGAGATTTTACTGCTGCTTGAAAAGGTGATTGGACTCCTCGAACACAAAATTGCCGAAAAGAATGTGAATATAGACCTGAAGGTGGACAGATCGTTGCCTTCGATCGCGGCCGATTCCGATCAATTGCAGCAAGTGTTTCTGAACCTCTTGTTGAATTCGCTGCACGCTTTGCCGCCCGGCGGCCGGATCAAAATCGGCGCCGCGATGGTTCCGGGCGAAAACGGCGGTGTAAAAGAGAAAGAGCCCCGGCTGTGTATCGAATTTGAAGATAACGGCGCCGGCATTTCTCCAGAACACGTAAGCCAAGTGTTCGATCCTTTTTTCACGACCAAAGACATCGGCGAGGGAACCGGACTTGGCCTTTCGGTGAGTTACGGCATTGTCAGGGATCACGGCGGTGAAATCCGCGTGGAAAGCCAGCCCGGACAATTCACTCGCTTCACTGTTCTTCTGCCCATGCACGATCTAAAAGACACGCTTTTGGAAAAGAGGGCCGCCATTCAATGATTCCAGCCGTCCAAGAGCCGAGACCCAAACCCGGTCGGATTTTAATCGTCGATGATGATCGCGCCATGTGTCAACTGCTGATCGATCTGTTAGGCGAGGAAGGGTACGAAACGGACGTGGCTTATGACGGCGAAACGGCGCTCAATAAGTCCCGAACCACACGTTTCGACCTGACGATCACCGACCTCATGATGCCGAAGATGCGAGGCATTGAATTGGTTCAGCGTCTCCGCGACATCGAGGGCGGCGCTTTGGTCCTGCTGATCACCGCGTTCGGCACCATCGAAAGCGCGGTGGAGGCGATGCGCGCGGGCGCGTTTCATTACGTGACCAAGCCGTTTCACAACGAAGAGATTCTGATCCAGGTCAAGCGCGCCTTGGAACAAAGAAGGCTCGAACAAGAGCTCAAGCGACTGCGCACCGAAGTGCAAGCGCGGAACCGTTTCCAAAACATCATCGGCCAAAGCGCGGCCATCCAGCGGATTTTTGAGACTGTCGCTCAGGTGAGCGACGTGCCCGCGAATATCTTGATCGAAGGTGAGAGCGGCACCGGCAAGGAGTTGATAGCCCGCGCCATTCACTCCAACAGCTCGCGGGCGAGCGGGCCATTCGTGGCGGTGAACTGTGCGGCGATCCCGGAAACGCTGCTGGAAAGTGAACTGTTTGGCTATGTTCGTGGCGCCTTTACCGACGCCCGAAAAGATCGCAGTGGTCTGTTTCGGGAAGCGGACGGCGGCATCATATTTCTGGACGAGATCAGTGCCATGTCGACAACGCTCCAGAGCAAACTGCTGCGCGTCTTGGAAGATAAAGAGGTGCGTCCGTTGGGAGCGAACCAAAGCGAGAAAGTGGATGCTCGTGTGCTTTCCGCCAGCAATCGAAATCTCGACGAACTGGTGCGGACCGGCAAATTTCGCCAGGACCTTTACTATCGTCTAAACGTCATTCGGATCGAGCTCCCGGCGCTGCGCCAAAGGCGCGACGATGTGCCGCTGCTCGTCCAGCATTTTATCGAGAAGTTTGCCGACGGCGCCAGACGCAAGGTGGAAGGCATCGAGGCCGACGCCTTGGCAGCACTCAAGAGTTATGACTGGCCAGGGAACATTCGGGAGCTCGAGCACACCATCGAGCGGGCGGTGCTTTTGGGTAAAGAATCTCGGATCGGCCTAGAGGACCTGCCGCCGAACATCATCGCAAATGGCCAGTCGTCGATCGTCCTGGCTCAATCGCTTAGCCGACAGCTCACGCTGCGCGATCTCGAACGGGAATACGTCGCCAAAGTCTTGGAAGCGACCAACGGAAACAAGACCGAAGCGGCAAGAATTCTCGGCGTCGACCGCACGACGCTCTACCGCAAGCTGGAAGAATACAAGTTCAAGATTAGCGATGGATAGTTTTGAAGCCCAAGCAAAAACGTTGAGGCAGTCTCTATCCCAACGCGCCGATCTCGGCCATGCTGGCGTCAAAGGTGATTTTCTCGTTGAGCTCGGGTCGGCGCAATATCCAGAACGGATCTTTGCCTGCGCGCACTGCGTCGATGGATTCCTTGATCGTGTTTCGTAGCAAAATCACGCCTTGATCCGATGCCCCAAGATGTTCTTTGCTGCGGTCGTAGATGTCGCCCTGGCTTTCTTGCGCGACGCGATCTTGGTCATGCGACGCGATGCCCCACCAGCCGTCTTCGACGCGCGTGTAGATCCCGGGTTTGTCGTCTTCGAATCCGACGGTTTTCAAGACTAACGGCTCGCCGCGGTTCGCTTCATCGTTCGGCGTAAAGCGCAGCCAAAAAGTTGTTGTCTTGGTATCGTCGGTCGGCACGCGAAAGCGGATGGCGTGATCGGGGATACGCCCTTTGCGCGCGGTGGTATGGCGCGTGTGCGAGGGGAAAACCCAGTGCGAGTGCTTGGGCTTGGAAACGCCTGGAACATGCATGGTAATCTTCGCGCCGTACGCGGTTTTTTGCCAGCCGATCTCCGGGCGCTTCAATGCCATGTGTGGATATTCCGGCGCATGCAGCGCGACTAGATGAGTTTGATCCACTGAGTTCTCGGCACGCTGCAGCCAGTTGCAATATTCCGTGCCGGCGCCGATGACGCGCTCGCCGTTCTCTTCGAAAAACAAATCGTAGCGTGGCAGGAGCGGCGCGGGATCGGGTCCGATGTAAGCGAAAATAAACCCACCAATCTCCTGCGCTTTGTACGCCGGGTGTTGGATGCGGTCTTTGAACGTGCTGTCCGCCGGCTCGGCGGGCTGTTCGAGGCAGCGGCCGCGCACGTCGTAAAGCCAGCCATGATAACAACAGCGGATTCCCTGATCTTCGACTCGACCGAATTCAAGCGACGTGCCGCGATGGGAACAGTGCAGTTCGACCAGGCCGAGCCGTCCGCCGCCGTCCCGGAAGAGCACGAAGTCTTCGCCCAGCAAGCGAACTTTGGTCGGGCTGCTTTTCTCTTTGATAAGCTCGCTGAATCCTATTGGCCACCAATAACGGCGCAGCATTTCGCCGGCTGGCGTGCCGGGTCCGACTCGGGTCAGAAGTTCATTTTCGTCTTTGGAAAGCATCGACAAAACCTCCTGCGGATACGTTCAAATCGTTCAAGCCGTTCAAACAGTTCAAATCGTAAGGGCGGGTTCGAAAACCGCCCGACAGATCAGCGGCGACAATCACGAGCCCTTTAGTATTTTCGCCAATTCTTCTTTGAACTGCAGGCCTTCGGCGTCTTCGGTCTTGAGGTAATAACTGATCGACAGCTTCGGCTCCTGGACGGCGACTTTGTTTTCCTTGAGATACTTTTGCATCAAGGTTCCATCGACCAAGTGGGAACTGCGCGACTCATGTTTTTGCATGATCCCTTGCGCCTCTTTGGCAGCCATGAAAGCCACGAAGAGTTTTGCCAAGTTCGGGTGAACGGCGTTCTTCGGTGCGCTCAATTGAAAGTAGTCGGTATTGATCGGAGTGACTCCAGGGACAGCAACCAACGGCGCGCCCTTGGGCTGCCACGACCACATCGCGCTTAAAGCATCGCCGAAGTTCGCCATGATCGGAAATTCGCCGCTCACGACCCGCTCCTCTTCGCTGTAGCGCAAGCGGCCACCGCTGATCGCGACGAGCTTGCGCGCGTAGTCTTTGACTTTTTCCTGGCCCCAGACGAGCGACAGCTCGGCCAGCCAGGCGACGTAGGGCGGGATGGCGATCTTACCGGCCCACGTCGGACTCAACTTCGGATCGATCAGGTCGGCATAGTTTTTCGGCGCTTTGTCTTTGGGAATCAAGTTGGCGTTGTAAACGATACCGTTGGGTGACGTATAGGTCAGCACCGTTTCGTTTGGAAAAATTTCCATCTCCTTGGTTACCCAAGGAAAGATCGCCGAGTAGTTTACTTTTTCCAGGGCGTTTTCCCGGTGCAGCAGCGCGTGGTGCGATTGCGAGCCCAAGAAAATATCCGATGATACTTTTCTTCCGGCTTTGATCTCGGTGATATGCCGAGCCGCGCGCGCGTTCATGTCCGGGCCGGCCGCGAAGCTGATCTTCATGTTGAGACCGAAACGTTTATTAAACGCGGACTCGATTTCGGCGAGTCCCTTGCGCCCGCCGAAGGTCTGTGCGCCGGCGATGAAGACGAGCTCGTCTTCTTTCTTAGCGCCCGCGATCAGCGATTCCATCGTCTCGGCAGCACGCAGATGTGATGCGGTGAAAAGCGCCAATGCGAGCAGAGGCAGGCTGATTCGGATTGCTTTATTCACCAACCGCTTCATCATCATCTCCGATCAGCTTATCTGAAATTCGCCCGGCACCGGGCTCAGAATTTCATTTTTCGCCGGATCGCGGAGGATTCCCACAGGATCTTTACCGTTCTGCACCGCTTCGATCGATTGTTTGAACATGCGGCGGAGCATGATCACGCCTTCATCGGACACGCCGAGATGTTCGCCGCTGCGATCGAAAACCGGTCCCTGGCTCTCCTGAGCGCAACGATCTTGATCGCCGCGCGCGATCCAGTCGGTCTCGTCGTCCCAGCGATATTGACCCGGCGTGCTATCGCCCAAACCTTGCGCCGATTGATCCTTGGGCATTTTCGCCGACACTTTGCCGTCGACGATCGGCGCGAAGTAAAGCGTGAAGTGCATCGTATTGGTGTCGTCGACCGGAACGCGCCAGCGCAGCGCCTCGTAACCTTCGTGGGTGGCGGCGAATGCCGCCGGATGCTCTTCGTTCAAGTGATAGCCGACTTTGTTCATGTTCGGCATTAAAAAATGACTCACCGTCATGAACGAACCTTCCGGAACCGTGCGGGTGAAGGTGTCGCGGATGCCGAATTCGGTGATCTCGGAAGTCAGTTTCTCGTCGGACCAGGAACGGGTTTTCGGCGTGCGGTGGAGCCACTTAAAATGGTGCTGGTCGACGCTATTTTCGACCGTCTGAAGATAGTTGCAGTGAATCAATCGGGCGGCCAGGGAGCGCACGCCGTCTTCGCGCACGAGAACGTCCCAGCGCGGCAGCAGCGGCGCGGGCTCCGGGCCGATGTAGGCGAAAACAATTCCCGCGGCTTCCTGAGCTTTGTACGCTTTCTGCCGGACCCGATCCTTAAACGTGCTGTCGGGGGGCTCGCCGGGCATTTGTAAAATTGTCCCATCGACGTCGTAGAGCCAGCCGTGATAGCAGCAGCGTATGCCGCCGTCTTCGACATGGCCAAATTCGAGCGACGTGCCGCGGTGCGAGCAGCGCAAGGTGAGCAGCCCGACTCTGCCTTGATCGTCGCGAAACATGACAACATCCTCGCCGAGCAGTCGCCGGCGTAGCGGCCGGCCTTTGAGCTCCGTGCTTAAGCCGATCGGATGCCAGTAGCGGCGCATCATTTCACCGCAGGGCGTGCCGGGACCGACGCGGGTGATCAATTCGTTTTCTTCAACGCTAAGAGCCATGATGAGTCTCCTAAATGGGTATCGCTCACTGAGCGAAGAATATTCGAGCACTAAGCGCGGTGTCAACCGACGAAACGAGCGATCAGATTTCTCACCTCGTTCGAAATGACACGCTTGCAATAGGCAAATCTGAGCTTATCTAAGTTCGTCATTCCCGTATGCTTTTAGCGGCAATCCAGGCGAAAGTTCAATTGGGCGTCCGAGAAAATTCGCGTCGATACCCGCTGCTTGCCGGCTGGGTTGTGCCCGAAGCTCGCGCGAGGGTTGTTAACTTATTCCCTTCCGTTCCAGAAATGCTTTGAAGCCTTCGCGCGGCGAGTTGGCTTTGAGATTATTCTTGCGCGCGTTTTGTTCGGCGTCGAAACGCTCGCGCCATTCCAGACCGACGTCATCATTGAGCAATCGTTTGATGCCTTGTACCATGCGTGGATCGTTCTCGCTGATTTGCTTGGCCATTTCGATTGACGCATCGCGTAGCTTTGCGCACGGCACGACTTGATTGAGCAAGCCGATGCGTTCCGCTTCTTCGGCTTTGATCGGCCGGCCGGTATAGAGCAGCTCTTTGGCTTTGGGCATGCCGACGACCAGCGGCAACGACCACGTCGAGTTGGCGCGACCATATTTCGCTGCCAAAAATTGAATCTCGGCGTGCTCGCAGCCGATGCGAATATCGAGCATCGTGGTCAACTGCGCGCCGGCGCCGTAGGCGATGCCGTTGATGGCGCCGATGATCGGCTTGGTGAATGTCGCGAGGTGCCAGTTCGCCTCGCGGCGGATATCGGTGCGCGCGGCCATTTCTTCCGGCGTCGATTTTACCATTTGCATGATGTCGCCGCCGGCGGAAAAAGCCCGCGGCCCGGCGCCGGTGAGGATCACCACGCGCGCGTCATCGTCGTTTTCGATCTTGGTCAGCTCCTCGTCCAGCTCGCAGGCGAGCTCGTAGCTCAGGGCATTGAGCTTTTCCGGGCGATTCAGTGTAACGATGGCGACTTTGTCGATGCGTTCGGCAAGAATGTTTTGATAACTCATCGATTTCTCCTTAGAATCTACGGCGCATTACAACAGAAAGGGGAGAAGGGAGCAAATGAAGGATAAAGGATGAAGGTGAAAGGATGAAAAAGGCGGTGCGATGCGCCGCACCGCCTTTAAGCCCCAGACGCAAGACTCAAAACGTAAGACTTTTAGGTCCGATACGGCTCGTAGACAACTGCCTGCTTGATGGCAGCGTCGATTTGCGGCGCCATCGGATTGCGAATTTCCTCGGCGATATGTCCCATGACGCCGAGCGTACGGCCGATGAGGGCAAACGCTTTGGTGATCTGCCACGGAAATCCCATATCGAGGGCGATGGCGCCGATGGCGCCGGTGACGTTGACAGGTATCAATCTTTTGCGGCGTTCGGTTGCTAGTTTCGACAAGGCTTGGAGCAGCTCGCAATACTTGCCATAGATGGCGGTTTCTTTCGCGATAGCGAAGAGAGTGTCGGCGCGCGGATCGCCTTCGGCGTGGGTGCGGTGGCCGATGCCGGGCATGCGCTGTTTTCTCTTCGAATAATCATCCATGATCGATGCCGCTATGGCGGCAAACTCGGGGTCCTTTACATCGGCAGGCATTGCCTCAGTCAACATTTTCGCCGACCATTCCGACGAGCCGAGATGCACGCTGCCCGCGCCGCACAGTGCGGCTGCCACGGCCGCTTGGATCGCTTCGGGGGCGCAGTGAAATATCAGCCGGGCCGCGACGACGTGGGAAATCATGCCATGCTCGACGAGAATGACGAGCAAGGCGTCGAGCATCTTCGCTTCATTGGCCGTCGGCAATCGGCCGCGCAGGATGAGCGACGTCATATCGGTAAAAGTGATTTTGCCCACCAATTCCTTGTTCAGATCATAACCGCGCACGAGGATGCGGTGCAGCTCCGCTTTGCCGATGCCCGTGACGATTTTCGGTTGTTCCGCCATTTTTAACGCCTCCAAGAAAAAAATTTTATGCGAGTGCGATAGTAAGCTACGCTGCTGGGGATCGTCAAACGACCCGTTGCGTTCAAAGTTCAACGTTCAATGTTGAAGGCATGTCCTGAACGTAGTGAAGGAGCTTTCTAATTTGCGACAGATCCTTCGAAGCTCAGGACGCGCGAGCCGCGCACCTGGAACCTTGAACGGGAACGGACGGTTTATTTCTGCGGTTATTTGTGGCTAAAATGCCGCCGAGAGGCGATGCTTTAACGATGCCTGATTATATCAAGGAACACTACGATTTCCCTCTAACCAAAAAAAGCGCCAACAAGCCGCTCAAAGGTGTGCGCGTGATCGATGCCGGCAATATGGTCGCGGCGCCGTTCGCCACAGTCTTACTCGCCGACTTCGGCGCGGACGTGATCAAGATCGAGCATCCGAAGTACGGCGACGGCCAGCGCAAGCTGGAACCGATCATGAAGGGCGTGCCGCTCTGGTGGAAATCGGTGGCGCGCAACAAGCGCTGCATCACGCTCGATCTCGGCAAACCCGAGGGCGCGGAAATTTTCAAACAACTCATCAAAGGCACAGACGTGATCGTGGAAAACTACCGGCCCGGAACATTCGAGAAGTGGGGCATCGGACCGGACGTCATTCGCGGGATCGATCCGCGCATCATTGTTCTGCGCATCTCTGGTTTTGGTCAGACCGGGCCTTATAAAAATCGCGCCGGATTTGGCCGCGTCGCGGAAGCGATGAGCGGGCTCACCAATCTCATCGGCGAGCCCGACGGTCCGCCGATGTCGCCGGGTTATCCGCTCGGCGATTTGATCGCGGGGATCTTCGGCTCCTTGTCCGTCATGATGGCGCTCTATCATCGCGATTTGCGTGGCGGCGAGGGGCAGGTGATCGATCTCGCGCTCTTCGAAGCGGTGTTCCGTTTCCTGGATTTCGATCCGATCCAGTACGATCAAATGAAGACAGTTCATAAACGTACCGGCAACCGCGTCGCTTATGTCGCGCCCAGCTCGATGTTCAGAACGAAGGATGGGAAATACCTCACGCTTGCTGCCAGCACGCAGAGCGTGTGGTTGCGTTTGGCCGAAGCGATCGGACGCAAGGAGCTCACAACTGATCCGAAGTTTATCGATAACTCGGCGCGGGTGGAAAACTCCGTGGAGTGTAACGGCATCGTCGGCGGCTGGATCGAACAGCACACGCGCGATGAGGTGATTGAGCACTTCGACAAGCACGGCGTGGCCTACTCGGCCGTCTTCGACATGGAAGACGCCTTCCGCGATATTCAATACCGTGCCCGCGAAGCGATGGTGCGCGTGCCCGACGGTGATCTGGGTGAGGCGATCGTGCAGAACGTCGTACCAAAGTTTTCTGCCACGCCGGGCTCGGTGGATTTTCTCGGTCGCAAGCTGGGCGAAGACAACGAGCCAATCTATTGCGGCGAGTTGGGTTTCTCCGAGGAAAAATTGAAGGAACTTAAAGAGGCGGGGATTATTTAAGCCTGGTTGTCAGAACGTAGGGGCGGGTCGCGACCCGTCCTCGTCCTGGATTCCCGCGTCTCCGGGAATGACGGATTCGTAAAATAATCTTAGCTTGGATGAAGCGCAGCGTAATCCGGGGTCTGGTCTAACCTATGTGTCCGCCCTCCGGAACGGGCGACCACACAGGGTCGCCCCTACGGAGAAGAAGATAGAAAACGCCACGCCGTATTCGGTTTGACGCGTCGTGTGATGTGGTTTCAATGCGGGAATAACGACCGTAAGGCCTACAGTCCAACTCGCTTACGGCATAGGCGCAGAGGACGAGCTATTTGAGAGGCGGCACGGTCATCGCGTCCATGACGCCATCGATCCAATGGACGTTCTCGGAAACCACGGTGGAGGTTCCGCGAACGCGGTAGACACTCGGGTCGCGCGCGCCCGGCGGCACGGTTCCTTTTTCACGTAAAGCTTTCGCGGCATCGAATAGTTTCATTCGGGCTTTGATCGTGCTGATATCACCGGCGCACAAGTGTTCTTTGGTGCGATCCATGATCGGCCCGGGGCCTTCGTTCTCGGTGATGCACACGTCCTGCAGGTTGACTCCGGCGATGCCCATGCGCCGCGCTTTGTGAATTTCCCAGTCGATCAGATAGTCGTTCGATCGTTTCGCTCTC
>DASWCL010000199.1:0-2835 GCA_036390135.1 Binatia bacterium | reverse complement strand
TCTCGGTGGTGGGGTAAGGCACTTTTTTCGAAGCGTGGCTTGTCAATTCTCCGGCTTCCGCGTCGCCATTGGGCGTTCATTACCTTTCTTATTCTTGCGGAAACTTCGGACTTCCCTTCTCACGGCTGCGAAAACTCGCGGTTTTTCCCAGCAATTTTCGCTTCGGTTTCTGGCACAGCGGTTGCGCTATGACCGGATGAGACGAAATCAGATTGGCGAAAGCGAGGAAGAGAGTATGAATACCGAAAAAGTGATGATCGAAGAACCGCGGATCGCGAAGTTGCTCTTTAGCGATGTCAGATTCGCCTGGCTGTGGCTGCCGTTGCGCCTGTATCTCGGCTACATGTGGTTCGAGGCGGGATGGCATAAGTTCGTCGACCCGAAATGGATGGGATCCGGCGAAGCGCTGCTGGAATTCTGGAAACGCGGACTGAAGATGACGCCCAAGCCGGCGATCTCGTTCGACTGGTACCGCAGTTTTATCGAATACCTGATCAATGCTGAAGCTCACACGTGGTTCTCCAAGGTCATTATTTTCGGCGAGCTCGCCATCGCCGCCGGATTGATTCTCGGAGCGTTTGTCGGAGTCGCCGCGTTCTTCGGTGGACTTATGAACTGGAGCTTCATCATGGCCGGATCGGCTTCGACCAACGGCATGCTCTTCGCCATCGCGACCTGGTTGGTGCTCGCATGGCGCAACGCCGGCTGGATCGGACTCGATCGCTGGTTGCTGCCGATGGTGGGAACTCCCTGGAAGCCCGGTCGCCTGTTCGAAGCACGCCGCACGAATACCGTGATGAGTTAGTAAAATCGTGAAAGATTCGCGGGCGGGAGCAATGCCCGCCCGCTTTTTATTTTTCGAGCCGGTAGGCTTGGAAACACTATCTGGCACAAAGAGATTTGCGCGCGCAGGGACGTCCGAAGCATGAAAAGAAAAGTAGCCTGACCTGATCTTATTGAGTGTACATCGTCTCTATTGGGATCTGCGCAACGGAGTTCCATCTGTTCATTGGCGGTTTTTCATTCTCAACTCGATACTTGAAGTGTCGCACCTGACTTTGCAACTCGGCAGCCATCTGCGCCAGGTACTGCGCCGCCACCTGAGTGTCTCTCGTCCCACTCGACGTGCTTTTTGCCGCTTTCGCCACCGCCACCACATTCTGCGCGATATCGCCGGCCCCGTTGGCTGCCTCTGCGACGTTGTGGCTGATCTCCTTGGTCGTCACGCTCTGTTCTTCAACGGCGATCGCTATCGTATGGGAGAAATTGCTGATCTGATTGATCACCCCGCTTATTTTACCGATCGCGTCCACCGCTTCGCCCGTGCTCCCTCGTATCGCCCGAACGATCTGCGCGATATCGTTCGTTGCTTTCGCCGTCTGCTTGGCTAGTTCTTTAACTTCGTTTGCCACGACGGCAAAGCCTTTGCCCGCCTCACCTGCGCGCGCGGCTTCGATCGTGGCATTGAGCGCCAGCAAATTGGTCTGCTCGGCGATCGCATTGATGACCCTGATCACCATGCCGATTTCCGCGTTATTCTCTCCCAACTTGGCAACCGTCGCATTGGTCTTCTCCGCCACAAGCACTGCGTCTTTCGCGACTCGGGCCACTTCGCCGGCGCTCTTGGCGATCTCTTTGATCGAAGCGTTCATTTCCTCGGCCCCATTCGCCACGGTTTGAACGCTGCTGCTGACCTGATCGGTAGCCGCCGATGCCGCGGTTGCCTGGGCGGATGTCTCCTCGGCAGTACCCGCGATCTGGAGACTCATCACTGTCAGGTCCGCTGCGGATTTTGCCAATTCGTGCGCGTTGAGCACGATGGAACGAACGCTACTCTCGAGGGAACTGAGAAAACTGTTTATGGAAATGCTCATTTCACCTATTTCGTCGTTACTGTTTACCTCCAAACGCGCCGTCAAGTCGCCCTGAGCGGCGGCTTGCAACGTTTGCACAGCCAGCTGGATAGGCTTCGTGATCATGACGGCGACTCGGTAACCCAATAGAAGGGCAACGGTCAAGCCGGCGATAACCAGGATGAGCATAACCGTACGGGTGCTATGGTATAACGCTTCCGCTTCCTTTTGACTTAGTGCGGACGCATCGAG
Source organism: Binatia bacterium (assembly GCA_036390135.1). Taxonomy (GTDB): domain Bacteria; phylum Desulfobacterota; class Binatia; order UBA9968; family UBA9968; genus DP-20. Next base: position 730 of record DASWCL010000199.1, on the reverse strand, counting down.
CTTGGCTTTGATGAGTTCTTCGATCGCCTGGTCCATTTTAGTCGTCCACGAACGGACCGCGTTTAAAATTGCGGTCGCTTCCTTGTCATTGTTTTCTTCGGCCATTTTAACGGCCCGACCAATGACACCTACAAGCTCGCTGTGCACGCTAGTGACTTGGGCCAGCCAGGTCTTTTCCTCATCCGTGGTCGCCGTGGTCTTTCCTTGATCGATTGCCTTTTGCAACTTCGCGGCGTAGTTGGTTACCTCCAGAGCGTACTTTTCGATTTCGGCTCTGTCCGAAGCATCGATAGCGAATCTTAGCGAGCGGTTGATCTCGCGCAGATCCATCCCCGCATTTCTAAAATGGGCGATGCCGAGAACCTGCAAGGAATACATCCGCTCCAGGCTATCGTTAATGCGCCGCATGTTATTCATGCCCATGTAACCCACGAGACATAGGCCGGCAGCCATAAAGCCGACGCCGACCATGAGTTTTTTGATCATCTTGAGATTATAGAACCATGACATCAGACACTCCTTCGGAACGGCCGCTCGTTGCTTGAAGCCGTTTTGACTTTCGGACCGGTAAGATGGAGAGACTCTCATATTAGATCGGTGTTTTTGCGCCGTTCTTTAAGTTGTCCGATAGGTAGTTACCGCCCGCCGTGGAGAAAAGACGTCTGCGGGATATCGCCCTAAACGGCTAACTGAAATTCGGCAGTCGGATTGACCCGATTCACTTAGAGAA
>DASWCL010000198.1:0-13082 GCA_036390135.1 Binatia bacterium | reverse complement strand
GCTTGAGAGAAGACCGAGAAAGGAGCGAACATGGCGGCAACACTTATCACAGGTCTGGGATTGGTCGGCACTTCCTATGCGCAACACGCGATCAAACGAGGTGAAAGCATCGTATTTTACGATGTGGCACCGCGCAAAGATTTTCTCGCGCACAAGCTCGGCAGCGCCAACGTTACCGTTGTGCAGCGCGACGTGCGGGATTTGCCATCGTTGATCGAGACAATCCAAAAATATAAATGCGAGACAGTCATCCATACCGCGGGTTTAATCGGCGGCAAAGTCGCCAACCCGATTTACACCGGCTTGCAGATCAACGTCATGGGAACCATCAATGTCGCTGAAGCAGTGCGTTTGACTGGCGTTAAGCGCCTGGTGCAGATCAGCACCTTCGGCATTTACGACCGGCGCCAGGGTGAACCCAATCCGATCGACGAAAATTTCCGCCGCGGTCCGGGGGAAGCGTACGGCAACTCCAAAGTCGCCAAAGAGCTCATGGTCGAGGCCTATCAGCGCATGTTTGGCTTCGAGTTGATCGTGCTGCGCCTCGCCAACGTCTACGGCGTCGGCCACTTCGCCGGCGGCTCGGGCGGCGGTGAAATGGTTCAGAACATGCTGCAGACGGGAATCAAAGGCGGCGTCGTCAAAATCGCCCAGGAAGTCGCCCGCGACTTCGAATATGTTTACTATAAAGACTTAGGGCGCGCCCTCGACAAAGCGGTCACGACTCCGTTGAAGGATCCGGTGACGCTGAATATCGGCACCGGCGTGGTCATCAAGTTCGACGACCTGGTTTCTTTGGCCGAAAAATTGTTGCCGAAGCTGGAAGTCGAAATCATTCCGGGTCAACGCCCGCGGTCAGCCAAGCAGCCGATGGTAATTGAAAAAGCCAAACAGGTTCTCGGTTGGACGCCGGAGTACAACATGGAGGCCGGTTTCAAAGATTACATCGAGGAGCTCAAAGCGCTCGGATAACCGCCTAAAGAATTCACCGCGGAGACGCTAAGAACGCTGAGAGTAGATTGTGAAAAGAAAAAACTCTGCGCCCTCTGCGTCTTCGCGGTGAATCATCTGATGGTTTTGTGTTTCTTCGTGACTAAATTTGCTGTCGCCTAAAAAGATACCTCACCTTTTTTACCGCTCTTAAATCCTGTATACCGCAGCGTCTTTCCGTCCGTTTCCAGGATGATCGCCCCGTCTTCGTAGGTGCGCAGTAGCTCGGCACCGGCCTGGCGATAGCGCTCTAGGATTTCGTCGCGCTGAGTTTCATTGCGGCTGCGGCCGCCGGCAGAAATAATCGCGAGTTTCGGCTGCACTGCGGCGATAAACTCGGCCGTGCTCGCCGTCGCGCTGCCGTGCCGCGGCACCGTCATCACCGCGCCCCGCACTTCCGCCGCGCGCTGCGTCAACATCGCTTCATCGCGTTTGTCGATATCGCTGGCAAACAAATAGCGCAAATTCCCATATTCCAACCGTATCACCACGGGTCCTTCATCTCCCTTGTCTGCAGTCGGATAGAGCGCGCACAATTTGACTTCGTCGATAACTCGACAAGGTTGGCGGTCGTGCAGCGCCACGCGGGTGATCGCCGCTCTGTTCAACGCGTCTTCCAAGTCCTCGAAGCGGCTCGTTTGACCTTTCGCCGCGCCGGACCAGAACTCCGTCGGCGAAAATTCATTGACGATGGTGCGCATGCCGCCATAGTGATCGATCCGCGCGTGGGTCACGACGAGATAATCGACTTTGAGTATTTTTCTCGAGCGCAGAAACGGCGCGACGATTCCTTCGCCGGTGTCGAAATCCGATGTCGCCGCGCCCCCTGCGTCGATCAAAATAACCTTTGACCCGGGCAGTTCGACCACCGCCGCGTCGCCCTGCCCGACATTGAGATGGGTGATGCGCAATGCTTTGCGCTGTTGCCGCTCGCTCCACCAATACGCTCCACTCGTGCTAATCGCGATCATGGCAATCACCAGCACAGCCGTCAGATGGATTTTTTTTCTGAGCGCGAACCCGCCGAGAAGCAATCCATAGAGAACCGCCACTTCCAAAGAACTAGGCGAGGGCACGCCAAAGTTGGCGAACGGCAGACGCGCCAAGAGATCCACCAGCCAGATGGTTAGCGCCGCCAGCTTCGCCGCAACGCCAACCAACAATATGCCGAGATCAGGCGCGATGACCGACAGAAAACCAATGCCTAGACCTAAAGGCACGACAATGAAACCCACCAATGGCACGATGAGCGGGTTGGCGACAAAACCGGCCAGCGAGAGATGCCCGAAGTAATGAGCGATCAACGGTCCGGTTCCGAGCGTTGCCAATAACGGCACCGCGAGATGCATTCCGGCTTGCCCGAGTTTGGCTCTCAGCCAACTCCTCTCCTGCGGCAATTCGTCGGTTTTTTTTGCGGCAAACCAGCCGTGCACTTTGCGCATACCCCACGCGATGAAGAGCACCGCCAGAAACGAGAGCTGAAATGAAATATCGGCAACCACCGCCGGCCAGACCAAAGCGATCAAGAGCGCCGCCAATGTGAGGCTGGTGAACACTTCCTCCTCGCGGTCCAACAGAACGGCCAATTCATAAACGCCGATCATGATCGCCGAGCGCACCGTCGGCACCATCGCACCGGCCAGCGCCGTATAGAAAATCACCGCGAGAAATGAAAAAAAGGTCGCGACTTTGAGTAAGTTTATCTGCAAGAGCAAATAGGTGCTGAACGCGCCGCAATAACGAATCAGCGTGAACACGACCAAGCCGAGCATGGCGACGTGCAATCCCGAAATCGACAGCACGTGATTGACCCCGGCGGCGGTGAACGCGACGCGCAGATCTTTCGTGATGCCACCCATGTCGCCGACGACCAGCGCCTTGAGCAGCGCGGCGCTGTCTGGCGCAAAGTTCCCATCGATAAACCGGCGCATTTGCCGCCGCAAATCCTCGACATAGCCGCGCACCGCACCGGGATTGCGGGACAACAATTCGACTTCGTCATCGCTGTCCAGAAAACCGCTGAGATAAATTTCTCGTTGGGCCAAAAAGGTCGCGTAGTTGAAGCCGCCGGGATTGCCGCTATCCCGCGGAATGACCGGCCGAACCCAAAAGCGCACCCGGTCGCCGTACCGCCAGTCCCGGCGCACGGCGCGTAGGCTGACCAAAATATCGCCGGTGATTTCCTGCGCGCCGGTCGGATGCCACACTCGCTCCGCGTTGACCTGCCAGCGGCTGCGGTTCGTGAGCTTCTCGGGTTCGTGTCGCAACGTGCCCTCGACATAAAGGCGCGCATCTTTCGTCAGAATGGAGCGCAAGTGATTTTCGGGAAGCTTCGGGAAGAGCAAGGCGCGATGGCGAAAATAGCCGAGAGAAAAGGCGAGCGAAGAGAGAAATATCAGCACCGCCCAGCAACGCCAACGAGCAGAGACGAGAAAACCCAAAGGCAATATGAATCCAGCGCCAGCTTGCGGCGGGATCGGCCACGGCCCCGCAGCGACGGCTTGGCCGAAGAGCAGCGACAACGTGGGAACGATCAACCAAGCGGACGGATGAAGGCGATCTCCAATCCCGTCGCTCGTTGCCCGTTCCGCTGTAAGCATGACCGGCTTTCAGTGCGACGGGTCATGCAGCGCTTGCAGAATGTCCTGAGCAATGCGCTCGTTCATCGAAGGAACCTGAAGCAACTCAGCGAGAGTCGCTTCTTCAATGCGCTTGACGCTGCCGAAGGCGCGCAGGAGCGCACGCTTGCGCGCGCCACCAACGCCGGGAATCCGGTCGAGGGCGGAATAGAGCGTTTGTTTCGAGCGCAGCTTGCGATGATGCGTGATCGCGAAGCGATGCGCCTCGTCGCGCACCCGCTGCAGGAGAAATAGCGCGTTGGAGTTGCGCTTGAGGATCACCGGATTGCTTTGCCCCGGTAAAAAGACTCGTTCTTCGGACTTCTCGATCTCGGCGCTGCGCGCCGCGGCAAACACGCGCATCTTGGCCAGACCGACGGCGTCCACCCCTTCGATGCCAAGCTCTGCCATCGCGGTGAGCGCCATCGCCAACTGTCCTTTACCGCCGTCGACCACGATCAGGTCAGGCAGATCGGCCTCTTCCTTGCCGCGAGCGAAGCGGCGCTTGAGCATTTCGAGCATCATGCCGAAATCGTCGCCGCCGGAAGACGCGTCGATGGTCTTGATGCGAAAGTGGCGGTAAAGGTTTTTGTCGGCCTCGCCGTTGATAAACGTTACCATCGAACCGACCGCGTGGGCGCCATGAATCGTCGAGATATCGAAACACTCGATCCGCTGCGGATAACGTTTCAGACGCAAATGTTCCTGCAGCTCACGCAGCATTTTCTCCCGCGCCTTTTCCTGGTCATGCCGCTCGGCAAAACTTTGCTTGGCGTTTTCCTCAGCCATCTGAGCCAGATGGCGCTTGTCGCCCCGTTGCGGGCAAAGGATTTCGATTTTCTTGCCTTTGCGCTCGCTCAGATACTCTTCGCGCGCGTCGCGATCTTCCAGCTCGACCGGCACGAGGATCTCGTCGGGAACAAAACGCGCCCCCTGATAGAACTGGGTGAGTACCGAAGCGATGATTTCTTCGTCCGGAAATTCGAGGTCTTCCAGAGAATAAGACAGATTGTCCGTCAATTTCCCCTGGCGCACCAATAGGACTTGTACCTCGATGAATCCGCCTTCTCGGTACATCCCGAAAATATCCTGATCGACGCCCCAGTGCGCCACCATTCTCTGTTTCTCCAGAGTCTTTTCCACCGCCTGGATCTGATCGCGAATCCGCGCCGCCGTTTCAAACTCCATAGCCGCCGACTTCTCCTGCATCCGCTGGCGCAATTCGCCAACCAGTTCCTGGCGCTTGCCATCGATAAAGAGCATGGCTTGGCGAACTTGCTCGCGATAAACCTCTTCGGACACCGGCAGCACGCAGGGCGCCATGCAACGTTTGATCTGGTATTGCAGGCAAGGCCGGCTGCGGTTGCGAAAATTATGGTCGGTGCAATTGCGCAGCTGAAAATGTTTCTCGATGATGTCGATGGTTTCGCGTGCGGCGACCGCCGATGAGAAGGGTCCGAAGTAACGGCTGCCGTCCTTGACGATTTTACGGGTGGCGAGAATGCGCGGCCACGCATGCCCGGTGGTCACCTTGATGCTCAAGTAGCTTTTGTCGTCCTTGAGACGAATGTTATAGCGCGGCTTGTACTGCTTGATCAGATTATTTTCGAGGATCAGCGCTTCCTTATCACTGGCGGTCACCAACGTTTCGATGTCTTCGACGCGGCGTATCAGAAATTGAATCTGCGATCGTTCGTCGGAACTATTGAAGTAAGCGCGCACCCGCGCCCGCAAATCCTTCGCCTTGCCGACATAGATGACCTTGCCGGCCTTGTCGCGCATCAGATAAATGCCGGGTCGCGATGGTAAACCGGCTAATTTTTCAGTAACTGCGATCATCGTGATCCGCGGCAAAATCGCCAAAGCGATGCCAAATGTCCGTCGTCAAGCCCCGTGGCGATTGCGTCAATGCGTCGACTGCAGCGCGAGATGGTGTAGCACATCTTTGAGCCTGTATGCACACTCTTGCTCGATTCGGAAATTTCTCAAGCAAATTTTCCGGCCAAAATCCGGGGAGACAACCAGCTCGCTGATGGCACAATTCTTGGTTCCTTTTACGACAATGGGACATCTCAGGGCGCGATAAGCCGCCCACTTCAAGTGTAGCAGAGGGAGCAAAAATGTTTGATATCGAAAATCTGTTAAAGCTCGGCGTCTTCAATCAACTCATTCCAATTTGGCAGGTATTCTTTTTTATCGCCAGCCTGCTGCCGTTTCTGCTTTGGGATCGAGTCAAAATCTGTCTCCTCATCACCTATCTATTTACTTACTATCTTGGCTTTATGGTTCAGTTCGGCGACTATCTCTCCGCCAACGGATCGATGCAGCCCTTCGTGCTTTACTCCTTAAGCGGCTTAGCCATTGCAGTATTCTTCGTCGCCACGATCTTCAACGAAAAACCTGAAAATACCAAAGTGCGCTGGGTCCGTTACCGTTCCGGGGAATCCGAAGAGGAAAGCGAAAATGCCCGGCGCCGGGATCCCGTCGCAATGGCGGTGAATGTGACGCACAGTTCCGACGGCGAACCGCGCTGATCACGGGCCGGCCGTCCGAACGCGATTTGCAGTTCAGCCACCGGTGCCGAACTCCAACGCCGATTCCCGAAGCGCCAATTCCTGGTTTTGCAGCTCGCGGATTCGATCGCGCAATTCGGCGGCGGCTTCGAACTCCAGCCGTTCGGCGGCCTGTTTCATTTCCTTTTGTAGCTTGCGAATCATCCGCGGCAATTCTGCCGCGCCGTACTTGGCGGCCTTTTCCGCCGCCACGGGAACATCCACGTAATCGGCATCGTAGATTTTGATCAGCGGCGATCCCAGCGCCTTGATGATCGATAGCGGAGTAATTCCGTGTTTCTTGTTGAACGCCGCTTGCAAGCGCCGCCGCCGCTCGGTTTCCTCCATCGCCCGTTTCATCGAATCGGTCATCGAATCCGCGTACAGAATGGCCGTGCCGTAAACATTGCGCGCCGCCCGGCCCATGGTCTGAATCAATGAGCGGTCGGAGCGCAAAAATCCTTCCTTGTCCGCATCGAGGATGGCGACGAGAGAGACCTCCGGCAAATCCAGACCTTCGCGCAACAGATTGATTCCGACCAGTACGTCGAACTGTCCCATGCGCAGCTGGCGGATGATCTCCACCCTCTCGAGAGTCTCGATATCGGAATGGAGATAGCGCACCTTCACGTTCAAGTCTTGATAGTACTCGGTCAGATCTTCCGCCATGCGCTTGGTCAGAGTCGTCACCAGCACCCGTTCCTTGCGCTCGACCCGTTTGCGGATCTCCTCCAACAGATCATCCACTTGAGAACGCGCCGGTCGCACGATAATTGCAGGATCCGTCAAGCCGGTCGGCCGAATCAGCTGCTCGACTACGGCCCCCTCGCTCACGCCGAACTCATATTCCGACGGCGTTGCCGACACGTAAATGGTTTGGTTCAGCATCGCGACAAACTCGGCGAAGTTAAGCGGCCGGTTATCGAGCGCTGAAGGCAAACGAAAGCCGTACTCGACCAGCGTTTCTTTGCGAGAGCGGTCGCCGCGATACATGCCGCCGATCTGTGGCACCGTCACATGGCTTTCATCGATGAAAAGCAAGAAGTCGCTGGGGAAGTAGCTGATCAGCGTCGGCGGCGGTTCACCGGGTTGTCGTCCGGTCAGATGCCGGGAATAATTTTCAATGCCGGGACAAAACCCCATCTCATGCAGTAACTCCAAATCGTACAGCGTCCGTTGTTCCAGCCGTTGCGCTTCGAGCAGCTTGCGTTGATCGCGCAGTTCCTGGAGACGTTCTTTGAGTTCCTCGCGGATGCCGCGAACCGCCTGTTTCACGCGCTCTTGACCGGTCACGTAGTGGCTCGCCGGGTAGATCGTCGCCTTGTCGACCCGCCGCAACAGCTTGCCCCGGATCGGATCGATCTCGCTCATCGATTCGATGATTTCATCGAAGAACTCGAGGCGGAGCGCGGAGCGATCTTCATAGGCTGGAAAAATTTCTACGATGTCGCCGCGCACCCGAAACGTGCCGCGATGAAAATCGTAATCGCTGCGCTGGTACTGAATATCGACCAGCTTGCGCAACATCTGATCCCGATTGAGGCTCATTCCCTCTTCGAGATAAAGCATCATCTCGAAGTAAGCCTCCGGCGACCCAAGACCGTAGATGCACGACACGCTGGCGACGATCAGCGTATCGCGCCGTTCGAGTAATGCCTTGGTCGCCGAATGGCGCAATTTATCGATCTCGTCGTTGATCGACGCGTCCTTTTCAATAAACGTGTCGGTGGACGGGACATAAGCTTCCGGCTGATAATAATCGTAGTAGCTGACAAAGTAGCGCACGGCGTTTTCCGGAAATAATTCCCGGAATTCGTTGTAGAGCTGTGCCGCGAGGGTTTTGTTCGGCGCGATGACCAGCGTCGGTTTGTTCAGCCGCTCGACAACGTTCGCCATCGTGAAAGTTTTGCCCGAGCCCGTCACGCCGAGGAGCACCTGATTGCGGCGCTTTTGTTCGAGTCCTTGGACGAGTTTTTCGATGGCCTGGGGTTGATCGCCCTGGGGCTTGAACTCAGCCACCAGCCGGAACTGTCCCTGATCACGATCCCGAAGTTTTTCCATTGTGATTAAGAGTGCCGCGCCTATTTTGTCTGACCGCCGTAGAGCCGGTCGACGTATCCGCTCTTGTCGATCTCTGTAAGCAAACGCGCGTCGATGAATTCCGCCGGTCGGTGCTGGGCGAAGCGCGGCTGGGATTCGGTCAAATGATCCAAAACCGCTTGCACCGCGCTCTCCACGGCATAGGGTTTGGCCGGCATCTTGGCGGCGTAATCCCACGATTCTTCCAATGCCTCGCGGTCTTCGGTTCCCAGGAATTTTCCCAGAATCCGCATTGTGTCTACCTTGCGTGTTTTGAATAGATGCACGCCGCGCACGATCGCCCGCAAAGCGCGGGTCGCAAGCTGCGGATTTTTTTGCTCGAAGGATCGGCGGGTGGCAATAGTCGAGCCTTGGTACTCCAATTTTAAATCCGTGAGATCGACCATAAACTTCATCCCTGCTTTGCGCGCGAACAGCGTTCCTGGCGGCGACAGAACCGTCGCGGCGACGCGGCCCGTCTGCAGCGCGCTCCACATCACGTCGTTAGTCCCGAGAGCCAGTAGCTTCACGTCCTTGTCCGCGTCCAAACCCAAATGGCGGAGCGCGAACCGTGCGCTCTTTTCGTAAGCATCGCCGGGCCGTTGAATGCCGACGATCTTGCCCTTTAAATCCTGGGAGCCTTTCACTTCCGGTCGCGCCACGAACACCATCGAGGCGTAACGCGAAAAACCGCCGAGCATGACGACGTCCTTATTTTGTACTGCAACGGGAATCATCAAATAAGCCGACATAATAGCCAAATCAACTTCATTGGCGACCAGCGCCATTGGCGCGATGGAGCCGGCGGTACGGACGATTTCGGCATCGATTCCCTCTTCAGCGAAGAACCCCGCTTCTTTGGCGACGTAAGGCACTGAATGCGCGACGGCGCGGGCGGCGTAACCGATGCGAATTTTCTCCGGCCTCGTTTGGGCCGTCACCGTTTCTGCAAGCGCAAAAATGATGGCTAATGTTCTTAACGCGGAGTAGCTAAACCCCGATCTCACGGCAGTGCCTCCCCCCGATCAGTAAAAGCTCTGAGAATTTGATAGCATAACAAGACAACTTCGGTGGAGCAACGTTCCATTCCCCCCGGAATTAGCGAGGAACCGACCATAATGCTGGGCAAGTTAAAAACCAAAGCGGCGGAGCTCAGGCGTGAAATCTTCGCTCTTCATCTCGCTACGCGTGATCCACGCACGCCACGCCATGCAAAAGTCTTGATCGTCTGCGTCGTCGCCTACGCGCTCAGTCCCATCGACTTGATCCCCGATCCTATTCCGGTGCTTGGATATCTCGACGACTTACTGCTGCTGCCGTTGGGAATCTGGTTGGCGATCCGAATGATTCCACGGGAAGTCTTGCAGGATTGCCGCAAAAAGGCGGCGACGAGGAGCGAAGAATTACCGAAGAACTGGTGGGTAGCAGGGGCGATTGTTCTATTCTGGCTTGCCGCGCTGATTCTCATCGCTACTTTGGTAATTCGGAAACTACCGATGGATGCGATATCGGACGCGCGATTTGGCTATTAGCGAAGATTACCGACCATTAGCCCGCGAGATTCTTGCCAAACCTTCCGCGCTCACGGTCACCAGCCGGCCGGGTTGACCAAACATGACTTTGGCCACGGAGGGGGAAATCTCTTTGCCGAAAAGACAAAACCGCTTGCCGTTGTCGTGTTGACTGTTGGCCCACTGTGCAAATTCCACCGGTGTCGGTGTATGGCCGATGTCCGCAGCGCACCGGCGCACAATGAAGCCGAGCATCATTTTCGATTCGCTCTCTTTTGCGTTGCGCAGATCCGCCATCAAGTGAACCTATAAAAGATCTCAAATCCCGTTGCAAGAAACAGCTCGCGGCAATTTGCACCACGGAAAGATGTCGACCGTCACCTTCGCAAAAAAGCGAGCTAACCCTGAGGCTAGCCCGCTTTCTCCTCGGGTTCCGAAACACTTCAACTAATCGACCATATGTGTCGTCGCCTTCAAGTGCTTGTCGACCGTCGTGTAACCTTTCCATTGCTCGACCAGCCAGTAGCGCACGCCGAACTCGAAGCGCAGTTCCTTCATATCGCGATCATAAGGATTGAAATGCTGGTGGTGCATCATGCCCGGAGGCACGTGCACGGCGTCGCCTTGATTCCAGTCGTAACGCCTGCCGCCGATCTCTGAGTAGCCGTCGCCTTCGAGCGCATAAAGATAAGCCTCCGGATGAGCGTGGCTGTGGCTCTTGGTGTGCGCCAGATCGACGAAGATCGAACTGATCGCCACCCCCGTCGCCTTAAAGCCGTTCTGCTTGCCGCTTCGTCCCATGAGGAAATACGTCGCGCCATGCTTCGATTCATCCGATTTTTCCTGCTGCTTCTGGTGCATCGAGATGCGTCGGCCATCTTCGGGCCAGTACTGAGATTCTTCCTTTGAGAATGTCGCTAGCACTTTAGGATCATTCTCACCGCACTCTTCCAGCTGCTCCAACTTGCCCATGTAAACATCGGCCTCGAGGTGCCAAGCCAGACCTGAAAGATAACCTACGGAAGATTTTCCGGGGTTAAACAGCTGATGTGTTGAACGATAGGGAATATGGAGAATCGTCCCTGGCGAAAAATCGTAACGTCTGTCGTCGAGCACCATGAAGCCTTCGCCGCTCTCGACATAGATCGCTTCCTCGCCGTGTAAATGCTTGCCAGTATGCCAGCCAGCGGGAATTTCCGCACGCATGAGGCAGCTACCGCCGGTGGGAAAGCCGGTTTCCGGCGCGATCATTAACGCCGCTTTGTAATCCTGGGGGGTACGCACCCATTGCAAATCTTTGCCTTGGGCGACCCGCGGCGCTTCTTCGACGATTTTCTCATTTTTCTTGGACCGTTCTAACCACGCTGAATAGAAATCGCTCATCATTCCTCCTGATTGCTTTGACTTATGATTTGCTCAAAAAATTATCCGACCCTCTCTTGCTTGTCAAATTGACCGCCGCCGCGGCTGTCAATTTGCAGTCGACAATCGAACTTGTTACCTGTTTCGATCACATCAGCCCCGATGAAAAAGCTCGCGCTTATCCTTTTCGCCATCGTCGGCGCTCTCGCCACAGTTATTCTTATCCGCACCGCTCGTTTCAGCTCTCGGCAAATTCATGCCGGGCCGATCCAAACGATTGCCATCGACCGCGAAGCCGCAGCGCGAAGGTTATCGACGGCGATCCAGTTCAAGACGACCTCGTTTCAAGAGTCGGGGAATTCAGCCTCGAGAGAATTTGTCGGTCTGCGCACCTTTATCGAAAAATCTTTCCCGTCGGTGCATCGGCATCTATCTCAGGAGATCGTCGGCGATTACAGCCTTGTCTACACATGGCCGGGCCAAGACTCCCGACTGAAACCGTTTCTGCTGATGGCGCACATGGACGTCGTGCCGGTCGATCCGTCGAGCACATCGGCTTGGCACCATCCGCCATTTTCCGGCGAGGTCGCTGACGGTTATATCTGGGGACGCGGAGCGATGGACGATAAGGCGAGCGTCCTTGGCATTCTTGAAGCCGTCGAGCATTTACTGGCGAACCACTTCCAACCCGACCGAACCCTCTATCTCGCCTTCGGCCATGATGAAGAAATCGGCGGCGCCCGCGGCGCGGCGAAGATTGCCGAGCTATTGCGGTCGCGCGGTGTCGAGCTCGACTACGTGCTCGACGAAGGGCTGAACATTTTTACTGGCGTTATCCCCGATATCATAGCGCCGGTCGCGCTGATCGGCGTCGCCGAGAAAGGTTATTTAAGCTTGGAACTGAGCGTAGAAGCCGCCGGCGGCCACAGCTCCGCGCCACCTGAGCATACAGCGATTGGCGTCATGAGCCGCGCGCTCCGAAGACTCGATGCGGCGCCGTTTCCAGCGCGGCTCAGCGGCGCGACCCGCCGGATGTTAGAATTTCTCGGACCCGAAATGCCCTGGCAAAAGAAGCTCGCATTGGCCAATCTGTGGCTTTTTGAGCCGCTCGTCAGAAAACAGCTAGCGGCATCGCCGCTCACTAACGCAGCGATCCGTACGACGGCTGCGCCGACGATTTTTAATGCCGGGGTTAAAGAAAACGTCCTGCCGGCAAAAGCCACGGCAGTGATCAACCTGCGCCTTCTGCCCGGCGACACGATCGCGGGCGCCACCGAGCACGTCCGTCGGGCGATCAACGACCCGGACGTGAAAATCACGCCGTTGCCCATACAAACGGAACCGTCTGCAATCACCGATGCGGAAACAGAGAATTTCAATCTGCTTCATCGTACGATCCGTCAAACCGCCCCGGAAGCTCTCGTCGCCCCGGCGCTGCTGATCGCGACCACCGATTCGCGACACTACCGAGCGCTGACCAGAAATACATTTCGTTTTTTACCGATCACCCTAGGCCCGGAAGATGTAAAGCGGTATCACGGTATTGATGAGCGGATCGCGATTCAGGATTATGAGCGCTGCATTCGCTTCTACGCCCAGCTAATCATGAACTCGAACCAGCCGGCGTCGAGTCAATAACGCTTTCTCGTCGCCAATTTGACATGCGATGAATCGGAGTTTTTGAATAGTCCTCTCATAAACCGGCATGACCCGAACATTCCCAATCATTTTACACATCTCGCTGTCTGGTTATTGGGTTTGGTCGGTTCTGTTGGGAAACAGATCACGAACAGAACCGTCAACGGTAACCCTATTTCGCGCTACACCTTCTGCTCGCTCCACAACCCTTAACTGGCAGTTTCTCGCTTGCTGGCTCATCTATTTCACAATAGGAGTGACCATCGGCTTATTCCCTCTTTAGCTATTGCCTGCTTTGAAAGAAGAAGCCAGGGCCTGCAGCGCGTGTTGCC
>DASWCL010000197.1:0-8846 GCA_036390135.1 Binatia bacterium | reverse complement strand
GCACCATTCCGCATCCTGCGCATGAGCCATTTGCTGCACCACAAGCTCAATCGTTTGCCCATCGAGGGCACCGAGTATTACGACCGGACAAACGGGAGCAAAGCGAGCGCGGCGCCGGGATATTATTTTCAGATAGTGCTCGGGCTCTATCTCGTCGAGGTGCTGAGCCCGCTGTTTTTCTTCTTGCCGCGGTTTTGCCTCGGCTGGTTTAAAAAGCGTTTCATTCGCGCCGGCACCGTGAGCGCGTTGCTGATGGACAACTGGCTTGGCCGGGATTCTCTGCGCGAGATTCGCTGCGATGGAGTGGCAACTGTCCTGTGGCTGACGCTGGCGTTCGTCTGTTACGGCGAATATTGGCCGCTGCTGTTGACGGCGTTGCTTGGGCGCGGCTTTCTGATTTCTTTTCTCGATAATATTTATCACTACGAAACGCCGGTGAGCGATGTCTTCTACGCGAAGAATCTGTCGCTGGCGGCGCCGCTGAACAAACTGCTTCTGAATTTCAATCTGCACGGCATTCATCACGTCAATCCGGCGATCCCGTGGATTCATTTGCCCCAGGCGTTTAAGGCTCAGGCCGGTGAGTTTTACGGCGGCTACTTCACCGCCGCAGCGCGCCAGCTGCACGGCCCGCTCGCGCTGCAGGATTTGCCCCACGCCGCGGCCGGCGCGAAAATACGCCGGGCTTAATAGCACCTCGGGGATGGTTGAAATCCTCGTGTTCAGGCGAAGTGAAGATTCAATATTCCGGTGAGAACCGGCATCCAGGTGATGGACAGTGTCCATCATACAGTTGAAAAAAAAGGGTATCCCGATTTAAATGGAATGGGGATGGACCCCGGTTTTCACCGGGGTGACGAGAACGCCGGAATGACGGTAGCTAAAGTCGGCATCGAGTCGAGCACGCTAGATCTCGACTTGGAGTCAGGGGTCGTTCAGTTTTCTTTCTTAAATAGCAGGACAGAAAACCATTCGCGCGGGTCGGTATAGTGCGCGACCGCGCGCAAGCCGAAAAAGTGTAATTGCTCTTGCAGACGGATCGGATCGAATTTGCGGCTGATTTCGACGAGAATCTTTTCGTCTTTTTGCCACTGAAAAGCGGCGTCGACGGCGGCCAAGCGAATTTCTTGAGTGGCGCGAGCCACGGCGTACATTTCGATTTGCTGCCATTCGGGATTGAACCAGGAATGATAGCGCATCTTGGCGGGATCAAAATTTGCCTCGAGCAAGCGGTTGATGTTGGCAAACACATTTAAAATAAATTCACCGGTAATCCCGCGGCTGTCGTTGTACGCGGCCTCCAAGAGCCTGGCGGGTTTGACTCGATCGGCGCCGAGCAGGAGGTAGTCATGCGGCCCCATGGCCGCCGCCAGGGCGCGGAAGAACCGCGGAAAGTCGGTGTGGTTAAAATTGCCGATGGTACTGCCGAGAAATACAAACAAGCTTGGCAGATTTTTATCGATGGCGCTGAAGCCTTCTTCGTAGCGCGCGTGCAGTCCGTGAAATGTTATCTCCGGAAAGTCGGCGCGCACGGCGTCGCGGGACGCCAGTAAACCGGCGAGACTGACGTCGATCGGAGCAAAGACGCTGCGGCCGCGTTGACGCAATTGCTCGGTTAACAAATGGACGGTTTTCTTGCTGTAACCGGCGCCGAGCTCGGCGACGCAGCGAACCGGCGCGTTGGCGATGATGTCGCGGGCGTGTTGTTCCAGGATCAAGTTTTCCGTTCGTGTGAGATAGTATTCAGGTAAGTCGCAAATCTGCTCGAAGAGCTCGGAGCCGCGCGGATCATAAAGATGATACGCTTCCAACCAGCGCGGCTGATCCCACAGGGTCGTTAAGATAGATAGGATCGGAATCGAATCTACCTCGGCATCATTGGGTACCCAGATCCCGGGCTCATCTATATGCCAACGCGCTTGCTCCTCGGCGCTGAAGATGGGCGAGTTTTCTTGTTTCATGTGCTAATTGACTATAAAAGAAATGAACCCTAGATGCGACCAGCGATAATGGGAAAGTTGCCATGACCCAAGATCAAGCAGCCATTGAGTTTCGCGACGTGAGCTTTACTTTGGCGGACGGCAGGACATTGCTGTCGAACTTGAATCTAGTCGTGCAGCCGGGAGAAACCTTGGTCTTGCTCGGCCGCAGCGGCTCCGGCAAAACGACGACGATGAAGCTGATCAACCGGTTGATCGATCCGACGGCGGGGGAACTGCGCGTCGAGGGAAAGTCCACTATTGAATGGGACCCGATCCGGCTGCGCCGGCGCATCGGTTACGTGATTCAAGAAATAGGTTTGTTCCCCCATTTGACCGTAGAGGAAAATATCGGTGTCGTGCCGCGTCTGGAAGGCTGGGCGCCGGAGCGGATTCATGAGCGGGCGCGCATGCTGCTGCGGATGGTCGGCCTGGACGCCGATCGGTTTGCCGTGCGATTTCCCCGCGAGCTATCGGGTGGTCAACGCCAGCGTATCGGCGTGGCGCGGGCGCTGGCCGCCGACCCACCGGTGATCCTCCTCGACGAACCCTTCGGCGCCCTCGATCCAATCACCCGGCGCGAGATTCAACGGGAGTTTAAAACCTTGCAGCAGGAATTAAAAAAGACGATGGTTTTTGTCACCCACGATATCGCCGAAGCATTCGTGCTCGGCACCCGGATCGCCCTGCTGAAAGATGGGCAACTGATCCTATTGGATGTTCCCCAAGCTCTGCTCCAGTCCCAACATCCCGAAGCGCGTGCCTTTGCCGAATGTTTTTATGACACGCAGAGTGGTGGGAGACCGGCGTGAGCTTGATCGACTTTTTCTCGCGCAACTCTAGCGAGCTCTTAACGCTGACCTTCGAACATTTGTTTCTCGTCGCGGTTTCGACGGGTATTGCCATCCTCATCGGAGTTCCCCTCGGCATACTTCTGACTCGCAAACCCGCTCTCAGTAAACCGGTGCTCGGCTTCGCCAACATCATGCAAACCGTGCCGAGCTTGGCGCTGTTTGGATTCCTGATCCCGCTCAACATTTATTTGTTTCATGTGAAGATTTTTGGCGGCATCGGCGCGCGCACGGCGATCGTCGCCTTGGTCTTGTACGCGCTGCTGCCGATCATTCGCAATACGTTCACCGGCATCAGCCAGGTCGATCCGGCGATCCGCGACGCGGGACGCGGCATGGGCATGACCGATCGGCAGCTGCTTTTCCAGGTCGAGCTGCCGCTCGCCCTCGGCGTGATCATCGCCGGCGTGCGCGTGGCGACGGTGATCTGTGTCGGCACGGCGACGATCGCGGCGGCGATCGATGCCGGCGGATTGGGGCGTTATATTTTTCGCGGCCTGAGAGCCAACGACAATGTCCTGATCCTGGCTGGCGCGGTGCCCGCGGCCTTGATCGCCATCGGCGCGGATCTGGCGCTCGGCTACGTCGAGCGCACGATTCAATTCAGCAGCGCGATCAAAGCAAAATCACGAAGGCTGCTTTGGTCGAGCATCGTCGCGCTACTGGCATTTCTCGGTGTCGCTTATTTCATCGCCGGTAAAAGCGCCGGACGGATCGCAGTCGGTTCGAAGGATTTTACCGAACAGGTGATTCTCGGCGAAATCGTTGCCCAAGCGATCGAAGCGAAAACGGGGCTGCCGGTGGTACGCCGCTTCGATTTGGGCGGCAATCTGGCGCACGAAGCGCTGGTTTCGGGCGAGATCGATCTCTACGTCGAATACACCGGCACGGCACTGCTGGCGATCTTAAAAAGTCCGCGGCTGACCGAGACCCAGGAAGTTTTGCGCCGGGTCAAGGCGGAATACGCGCGTCGATTTAATCTTGAATGGACCGAACCGCTCGGTTTCAACAATACCTTCGCCATTTTGGTGCGTAGTGAAGACGCGAAGAAATTCAATTTGAAAACGATCAGCGATGCCGCGAAAGTGTCGGCCCAATGGCGCGCCGGCTTCGGCCAGGACTTTATGTCACGGGCGGACGGCTATCCCGGTTTCGCGCGCGTCTACGGATTTCACTTTGAAGAAACTCGCGAGATGGATTTGTCGCTCACTTATCGCGCCCTGGTGGACAAGCAGGTCGATCTGATCGCCGGTAACTCCACCGACGGATTGATCTCGCGCTACGGGTTGGTTCAACTGGAAGACGACCGTCATTATTTTCCGCCCTACGACGCCGTGCCGGTAGTTCGGCAAGCGATGCTGGAGAAGCAGCCCGAACTTAGAGGCGTGTTGAAGCAGCTTGGCGGCATCCTCACGGTCGATGAAATGAGAAAGCTCAACTACGCCGTCGACGGCGAAAAGCGCCAGCCGCGGGATGTGGCGCGGGAATTTCTGCAGCAGAAGGGCATTACGCATTGAATATCGGTTCTTCAATTACCACCGGCGCAATCGGTTAGATTCGAGTCCAGCTTGAAGTTGTTTCAGAAGACGGGCGCATTTCGCGCCCTCAGCTATCCCAATTACTTTTGGTTTTGGTCGAGCTATTTCGTGTCGAACGTGGGCTCGTGGATGCAGGGTATCGCCCAAGGGTGGCTGCTGTTCGACCTGACCTCATCGCCGTTTTATCTCGGCCTTTTCAGCTCGCTGCGCATGGTGATGCTGTTGAGCTTCTTTATCCTCGGCGGCATCATGTCGGATCGGATCGATCGACGAAAAGTCATGCTCGCCATTCAATGGATTTCCGCTCTGACTGCGCTCGGCCTGGCGCTATTGGTGTCGACGCATACGATCCGCGTCTGGCATATTTTCGTGCTCGGCGCGATCACTTCGACGACCTGGGCATTCGAACAACCGGTGCGCCAGGCGCTGCTGCCGCAATTGGTCAAGCGCGAAGATCTGGTGAACGCATTGGCGTTAAACGCGTTGACCTGGAATGGAGCCGGGCTGTTGGGTCCAAGCCTCGTCGGCGTTTCGGTGCCGTACATCGGGATCGGCGGTTGCTTCTATGTCAATGTCGTGAGTTATCTGGCGGTGATCGGTGCGCTGATGCGCATGAAAGTTCCCGTGCTTAACTATGCGGAAGGCCGATCGAGCGTGATTCAGAGCCTGCGCGACGCCTTCGGCTATGTGCGGGGTGAACGAATCATCATGACCTTTCTGTCGGTGTCAGCGATCTTCAATATATTCGGGCGCTCCTACATTACGCTCTTGCCGGTGTTTGCCAAAGAGGTTTTGCGCCTCGGCGCGTCGGGATTTGGTTTTATTTCCGCCGGGCCGGGACTCGGCACGATCATCGGCTCTTTGACGCTGGCGAACCTGGGCCGAGTCGAAGCCAAACGCAGCCGCATGGTGGCGATCCTGATCGCCTTTTCAGTATGCTTATTCGCCTTCGCGGTGAGCGGCGATGCGCGCTTGGCGTTCGGCTTTCTCGTCGCGGTGGGCGCCTTGAGCACGGTTTTCGAGACGCTGATGAACACGTCGATTCAGTTGCGCGTGGAGGAAACCTTCCGCGGCCGTGTGTCCGGCTTCTATGGTTTGACCAGCGGCGGCTTGCGCGAGTTCGGCGGCATGCAAGCCGGCTTCGTCGCAGAGTGGTCAAGCGCGCCCATCGCCATTACTGCAGGCGCGGTTGTGCTGGCGATCGTCGGTTACATGTTTCTCGGTTCTAGACTTAAGAATTTGGCGGAATCGAGCAGTTGAAAAATATGTTTCTGAGGTCATCGGACATGAAACGAATCGGCTTGCGAATTCTAATTGCCGTAGGGTTCTGTTCGGTTGCGCTGCCCGTTTACGCGCAGAAGCTGGAGCGCGCGGTGCTGGCCTTTGGCTCTACCGGACCGAACCTCACGCCGTTTTGGGTTGGGCGGGACGCCGGCTTGTATCGTCAATACGGCCTCGACGTCGACGTGGTGTTTTTCCGTGGCAGCACCATCGCGATTAACGCCTTGGCGAGCAAGGACGCGCATTTTGGCGGCTTCGGCGCGAGCTCTTCGGTGCTGGCGAAGCTCGGCGGCGTCGATACCGTGCTGATCGCCACCGCGACGCCGGGTTTGCTGTTCTATCTGGTCGCGAAAAAAGAAATTCGCAATGCGAATGATTTGAAAGGAAAGAAGATCGCCGCCAGCCGTCCCGGCACGGACTCCGATCTCGCCGCGCGAGTCGCGGTGCAAAAGCTCGGCCTCGACGAAAAGGACGTCAGTATCCTCAGCATGGGAACCGATGCTGAGCGCATGACGGCCATGACTCAAGGGGTCGCCGATGCAACCGTGGTCACCATCGGTGGCTACGTCGCTGCGCAGAAATTGGGATTTCATTCCCTGATCGATCTTTCCCAGGCCAATATTCCTTATGAGGCCGCGTCGCTGATTACCACGCGCACGCTGATTAGAGACAATCCCGAAATGGTGCTCAAGTTCATGAAGGGTTTTCTCGCGGCGATTCAGTTCGGGCAAGCCCACCGGGAGGCGACCTTGAAGATTCTCAGCAAATACATGAGGACGTCCGACCAGGAGGTTCTCAACGCGAGCTATGATTATTACGTCGGCCGGGTGATCCCGCGGGCGCCTTATGTAAGCGAGAAAGGTTTGCAGGCAGTCATCGACTTTATCCGCCAGCGTAATCCGCAGACGCCGCCCGTTAAGGCGCAGGACTTTATGGACAACCGCTTTATCAAAGAATTGGACGACGGCGGATTTATCAAAGCGCTTTACGGCCGGTGAGAAAGGAGCCGGTCGTGAAATTCTGTTACCGCTATTTTGCGCTCGTGCTCTTGCTCGTCCCTCGACCGGCTCTCCCTGCCGACACGGTCGATTGCCAGGTGAGCGGGCGATTTTCGAGTCAGGGAAGCGTCGGCAAAGCTGTGACGGACGCGATCCGCGAAACCAAAGAGCGGTTGGCGATCGCGCTCTACGGCTTCGATAGTACGGATCTGGGTGATGAATTGCTCAACCTCGCGAAGAAAAATATCGCTGTCCGTTTGAAAGTCGACACCGCGCGCAGCGCCAGCAAGAAAATGGTTCGGCTCATTGAAAAGCTCAAGGCTGGTGGCGTTCAGGTGCAGACGGTTGCGCCCAACGGACGCAATCACAACAAGTTCGCGGTCATCGACGGCAGGAAGGTCCTGACCGGCTCGTACAATTGGACGCTCAAAGCGGAAGGCAATTGGGAGAATCTGCTGATCTTGGATTGCCCGGAGCTAGCAAAGGCGTACGAGAGCGAATGGGAAAGAATCCACTGACTGTCGATCAGCGCAACCCCAGTCTAATTGGATTGAAGCGTCGTACGGTTCAATCCCAGGGCCGAATCTAGCTGTTTTCTTCTCTCACGTATTCTGAAACATGCGCACCGTATGTTTGGAGACGTGACTCACTCAAGAGTACAAAACATCTTTTCCCGTTCCGACAGTCTCAGTTTGTGACTTTTTCCAGACGAGCAAAACGATACTTGACCGGAGACTACTTTTGGCATAATCCCGACTCTATCGATTAATTTTGTCAACAATCTCCGTTCCGGTCAGTAGTCAGGGCACTGAGGAGGACTGCTTTATGGAACAAACACGCAAGGGGATGAATGAAGACTGGTTATCGGTGTGGATTGGGCTGCTTGTTTTCGTGCTTGCTCTGGGAACTCTCATCGGAGCAGATATTCTGGGATGGGTTGTCACTACCAGCGTGTGGAAAGACTTCACGAAAGCTCTTACGCCCGTATCGAAAACGTACGCGGCCATTGGCGGGATCGGCGCTCTCATTGCGACGTATCTTGCTTTACTCCTTACACTGACGGCAAGCGCCGCCGCTCTCAAAGCCGATGTGAAGCGATTTGCTCTCGGGTTTAGCGTGGTTTTTTGGATAAGCTATTTGTGTTGGATCATCGGCAGCTTCGCCAATTTTGCGGTGACGACACCGGCTGACATGCAGAAATTCGGCATCACGTGGTCTCTTAAGCTCACTAACGAAGGCGGATTTATCGTGGCGCTGATAGCTGGGCTTATCGTCGGAAACTTCCTGCCCGGATTTGCGGGCTGGATGAATGAAGCGATTCGGCCCGAGTGGTATATTAAAACAGCTATCGTCATCCTGGGAGGCTTTCTCGGGATCACCGCCGCCGAAAAGCTGGGCCTTGCAACTTCGCTCATGTTCCGCGGCTTGGCCGCAATCATCGAAGCCTATCTCATTTATTGGGCCGTTGTATATTTCGTGGCGCGGAAATGGTTCGGCTTTAGCCGCGAGTGGGCCGCACCGCTCGCCTCAGGGATCTCTATTTGCGGGGTGTCCGCTGCGATTGCCACCGGAAGCGCGATTCGCGCTCGGCCAGTGGTTCCGATTATGGTGGCGTCGTTGGTGGTAATCTTCGCCGTCGTGGAACTCCTCATTCTCCCATTCGCTGCAAATATTTTCTTATCCCAGGAACCGATGGTGGCTGGCGCGTGGATGGGACTCGCGGTAAAAACCGACGGTGCCGCAGTGGCAAGCGGTGGCATCGCAGAATCATTGATTTTGGCGAGCGCCGCGGCACGCGGGATCAATTTCCAAAAAGGCTGGATTCTTGGCACGACCACAACGGTCAAGGTTTTCATCGATGTCTTTATCGGCATCTGGGCCTTTGTTCTCGCCTACATCTGGACAACTTATATTGACGTTCGCCCGGGCGAAAAAGCTCGAGTGGCCGAGATCTGGCAACGTTTTCCCAAATTCATCATCGGCTACGTGGTGACGTTCACAGTGATATTGGCCCTGGCGTTAGGCGCTACGCCGGAGTTCACAGCGAAGCTTAAATCCGCGATGGGCGAAGCCAATACCTTCCGAGGCATCTTCTTCGTCATGACGTTTTTCACGATCGGCGTGATGAGCAACTTCAGAAAGCTTTGGGAGGAAGGCATTGGGAGACTCGCGGCGGTCTATGTGCTTTGCTTGTTTGGC
>DASWCL010000196.1:0-14125 GCA_036390135.1 Binatia bacterium | reverse complement strand
CGAATACTTCGACTTACGCGCTGACCAACTCGACGCTCTCTTACGGGCTACAGCTGGCCAATCGCGGCTTTCCGCAAGCGCTGGCGCGAGACAAGGCGCTCGCCATGGGACTCAATACCCATCATGGAAAAATTACCCATGAAGGCGTTGCCAATGCTTTCAACTTGCCCTGGACGCCGGTCGAGGAGGTCATTCGCTTATGAGACTCGTCACCCGCGCTGATTTCGATGGACTGGTTTGCGGTGCGTTGGTCACAAAATTCGAGAAGATCGAGGACTATCTGTTCGTCGAGCCTAAATTCATGCAGGACGGGCTGGTTGAGATCCGCAGCGGCGACATCATCACCAATCTGCCCTATCATCCGAATTGCACCCTCTGGTTCGATCACCACATCACGAACACGATGCCGGATTTTCCCAAGCCGATCATGCTCGGCAAAGGCGGTTTCCGCCTGGCACCGAGCGCCGCACGCGTAGTCTACGAATACTATTCGGAAGCAGGCAAGAGGCAACCGGCAGTAGGCAACAGCAAGATTTCCGGAAAAGGAGTTCTTTCGTTTCTGGGCACTGAGCGAATGAAATATCTTATGCATGAAGCCGATCGCATCGACGCCGGAAAACTGGAGCAAGAAGACGTCCTCAATCCGCAGGGCTATGTTTTGATATCAATGACGACCGATGGCAAAAACGCCGGCGACGAGCCCTACTGGTTGAAGATCATCGACCTGCTGCGCGAAAAGACGCTGGAAGAGACGTTGAACGACACCGACGTTAAAAAACGCTGCCAAATGATCCGCGACGAACAGGACAAGCTGCGCAAGCTCTTGCTCGAACGGACGACGATGAAAGGCAACGTCATCTACTGCGACCTGCGCGGCGTCAAAGAGATTCCCGACGGCAACCGCTTCTTGATCTTCACCCTTTTTCCCAAAGGCAACATCCAAGTCAAAGTCGCTCACGACCCCCAGCGAGAGAACACCACGGCGATCTCCGTCGGGTACAACATCTTCAACCCAACCTCGAACGTCAATGTCGGCGAGCTGCTCAAGAATTACGGCGGCGGCGGCCACAAGGTCGTCGGCTCCAGCCGCGTTCCAAACGAGAAAGCCGAGCAAGCGATCAGGGAAATCGTCGCAGCGGTGACGGATAACACGTAGGCCCCGTGTAGGGGCGTATCGCGATACGCCCGTCCGAGGGCGCAACGTGCTGCGCCCCTAGGGTCGCCGACAACCGAAAAACTCAATGAAAGTTATCAAGGTTCGCGCGGTTCTTAAACGCCTCAAACATCTCAACGACGAGATTCGCTACGCCGACTGCTTCGCCGGGAAACAATTCACCAGCGGCCTGATCGCCTTCAAACCGAGCAAGAATTCCGACCCGAAACAGATCAACCACGCTGACAAAGACGTGATCTGCCACGTCATCAAAGGCACCGGCCGGGTGCGGGTCGCTGGCAAACAGACTCCGCTTCGACCGGGAACTGTCTGTCACATCCCCAAAGGCACGCCGCACGATTTCGCTGCAGGTAAAACTGGTGAGCTGATTTTGTTCTATTCGCTGATCAAAACGTGAGAGGCTAGAAGGCTCCTCACCACCACTTCGACTGTTCGTACTTGGCTCGCAAAAACCCGTCCCATACAGCCGACGCCGGCTTCGGTTGGCGATCGCTGGTTTGCATGCCGACATAAGCCCAGATTTTTGCCAGGTCGGCGAGCTGGGGGCGCAGGCGGGCGACTAGGCGATCGGAATCGGTCGTGGCGAAGTTGATGACGAATTCATAGCCGTCGCGCGCTGCGGTCTTGAGCAGATATTCGGTGAACTGCATTTGGTCCGCCTCCGAACCGTAGAGTACTGTCCCGTACGACCTGAGCTCGACGTTGCGCGAGGTCATGCCACTCTCGGCGACGGCGATGCCTTTCTTAAAGCGCGAGGCGAATTCGAGGAAATTGTTCGGGATGATGCGCGGCACGTCGGCGCTCATGTGCGGATATAGGCTCATGGCGAACAAATCGCTGTAGCGCATCATGTCGGCGACTTCTTTCTCTTGATCGGTTCCTTTCGAATCCTTCGTCAGCCGCTTGTACTGCAGCACCTCAGTGGTAAAAAAAACCGGCAGTGAACGGTAGAGCTTTTTTACCGCCGTGTAAGTATCGCGATGCAGCTCCTTGAGCTGCTGCCATTTGGCTTGATTGCGCGACAATAACACATTGGACTCGACGCCGATGGCGAGATAATCGGGGTGCATCGTCTCGATGGCGCGCAGCACGAAATTGAGAAACGCTTTCTTGACCCGCGGGCTGTTGAGTGGCTCCTTGTCCCATGGGCGCGGCAACGGTTGATTTTCGCTGTCGCCCCAGTAAAGCGCCAGGTCGCGCTTATCCTTGTTCAAAGGCGAAATGGATAAAAACAACTTCTTTCCCGCCGGCGGCCGGTAACTCATATTGTCTTGGACATCTTTCGAGAACGGCTTACCGTCGAGCGCTTCCGGCCAAGGGATGCCGCCGATGAACATACGGGCAACAATATCGCCATGCGCTTCCGCATACTCTTTCGCGATGGCCATTCCCTCGTCGGTTAGATCAGCGGGCCATTGGGTAAATCCCATGAGAAAAGGGCGGGTCGCCGGTCCGCGATATTCCGCCAACGGGGGTGGCGGCGTCTTGGGGGCGACTGGCGTTGGAGGTGGTGCGGGAGATGGATGGTTGGCTTCCATGAAACCATCCCCGGCACAAGCCGCTAGCTGCAAGAGCAGCAGGATTAGAACAACCCACTGCGACAAAAATATCGCCATATGCGCCAATTATTAGGGTTTCAGATTCGTGGGTCAAGCAGCACTGGTCTTTTCCCTTCCCTTGACTTAACGACAAATTCTCGGAAAATGGCGGAAACCCTGTATGTGATGACGGCGCGCTACGATCCACGACTAATGACTCGGTTGGCTTAACCAAGATCTTGCGATTCAAGCTACGAAACAGTCAGTTTTTAATCGGCGTCATTTTTGCCTTTGGTTTTTTTTCGCTCGTTTCATGCTCCTCGCGTACGGCGCCGCCGGACACCCGCTACGTGCCGGCTGGCGATCTGCTCGACATTGTCAAGGACTTTCAGCGCCTGGCTAAGGAGGATGCCTATCGCTTTGCGATTCCCAAGGATGTCACCGGCATCAACATCATGAAAGCAACTCTTGTCCGGCTGAATGACTACGAGCGCAAGAATCCTGGACAATTCGCCGACATCATCCAATTCAACAGAGCATTGGCGCTCGAGCGGCTCAGGGAATACGATCAAGCGGCCGTGCTTTTCCGCAAGGTCGCCGAGACCGAGGGGCGTCTCGGTACGGAAGCCGCCAAGGATGCCGAGATTCTCGACAACTTTCTGCGTATTTTCGACAAGGCAATACCGACCGACGATCCGTTCAAATACATCGCCGGTCTCGATGAAAAGGTCGCGGCCTGGAATCAGCTCATTCAAAAACACAAAGGCACGCCGTACGAATTTCTCGCCAGAGTGGAAGAAGAGCGCATCGACCGCGCCAAGGTCGCCTTCGTCGAAGCCAACCGCTATCGCCTCAAAGAAGGCAATCAATTAACCATCGTCGGCTACAGCCAGCTGGTCACCAAGCATCGGCAAAGTAAGAACATCCATCGCTTCTTGATCGACTTCGCCGACTTCTACATGATCCTTGCAAAAGAATATGCATTCCAGTACGATCCTGAGGGGTTAGCATTCGACTTCAAAGTCTTAGATCAGTTTGTGAGGTCGGCGCTCAAGCTCTATACCGAAGTAGCTCAGGTCGATGGCATCTTGGAAAAACTCGAAGCCCAGGGAAAGATCGATGCGGCGCGTGGCTTTCTGGAAAAAATGACCAGGCTCAATCGATGAAGCCGCATAATTTTCTCGCGGTTATGATCGTCGCCGCTTCGGTGACGCTCTTTGGCGCAGCGCCCCGTGCCCAGGAAAAAAAAGAACTGCCGCTCGATCAAATCCTCAATCCGCTGCCAGAATATAATCCATTCGACGAAGGCGCCCCGGCGACGCCGCAATTTTTCCCCGACGACGTCGACAAACGCGCCCGTGAAATGCTCATCGACGCGCTTACCCATCGCGATCCGTCCCTCGATAAGCATTTGCAATTTTTCAAAGCTGAAGACGTCCGCCTCGAAACGCAGCGTGGCAAGTCCACAGGCTTGACCCCTCAAGCACAGGATCTCGTCAACAACACGATCAAAGACCGTGAGCGTTATTTGGCAGCACAGAAAGAGGCGCTCAAGAATGCCGCGACGCCGGAGCGCAAGAAATATCTTGAAGCGATCATCAACAACGATGACCTCAATCAGTCCGATCAATTGATGCGCCAAAGCTCGACGAATTTTTTCGGCGGCATCGCCAATCGCCTGTTGAGCTCTGTGGATCTGATTGGCGTGGCGTCCGGTAACTACGTCGGCGCCGTGGCCGAAACCGCCGTCAGCCAACTCTTCGCGCTGATGGATCGCGATATGGCGGTCGAAGAACGGCGCGCGCTGGCGCGTGATCTGGAGCATCTCAAGCGTTTTCCCGACGACCCGCGTAATGCGGCGATCACGAAACAGATCGAGGTTCTGGACAAAAAGAAGAAAGACGCGCTGGCCCGCAAGCAGATCGACAAAGCCAAGGACGCGATCGCCAAGAACGATTTTGAAAAGGCCCTGTTTCACCTCGACATGGCGTCGTTCATCGATCCGCAGTCGCGAGATGGCGATGCGGCGCGCAAAAAATCTCTAAAATCACTGCGCGAGATCGATGCAGCGCGCAAAAAATCTCTAACGGCGCGCCCGGAAACACCGGCAAGCATCGAGCAACATACCGACGTCGAGCACTTGCTCGAGGCATTGACGCTTCGCGACAGCAACCATATCCAAAGAGTCGCCATCGATACCGAGAAGAAATATCTCGGCAAACCACTGGCCGATGCCGCGCGCGATGCCGAAGCCGTCGCCTTGGAGATGAAGGGATGGCGCGAAGCGGCAAAAAAAGCCATCGAACAGATGGCAAAGTCGTCGACCCGTCAGGAAGTGAAGCAACGCGCTGCCGCGCTTTTACAAAGTCCTGAGTACAATCTGCTCACACCTTTTCAAGACGCCCGCACGGAAAGACAGCTCCAGTCAGCCAAATATGTTCTGCTCGGGGAAGACTTCTTGCGGAAGAATTTGCTCTTTGCCGCAGGCGCGATGGCCGCGGCCGGTCCGGCCGCCGCGATCACGCTCGGCATGGCCAACGCGCTCATGGTAACGAACAATCTCTATCAAGTCATGGCCCAAAATCCGGTTTCAGCGCAGCCGGTGATCGATGCCGGCGTCGCCTATGTGCGCAATCATCCGAACTCTGAGAACGCCTCGGAGGTCTACAAGGTTCTCGCCGACGCCTATGAAGAGCGCGGCATGTTCGACCAAGCGATCAGCTACCACGAACTGGCCGGTTCACCGAAGGAAAAAATTGCCGCGCTCAAAGACAAAGCCACCAAGGCGCTGCTCAATGCGGCGAGCAAAACTGCCAGCCGCGACGCGCGGGAATATTATTTAACCACAGTGATCGATCAAAGTCCGGGTACGCCGGCAGCATCCGACGCCACCAAGCAGCTGGCCGAGATGGCCAAGGACGAAAACCAAGGCATGCGCATGAGTAAGCAGTTTTTGCTCGAAAACCCGGAGCTTTTCGGTCCCCGGGGCTTGGGCCTCAAAGCCTCGCTGTTCGACGGCAGCCCGGGAAACATGGAGATCGCCGAGCGCGGCGTGAACCTGATCAACGACAACGAGCTACTGGTTCACTATCAGACTCCCTGGGGTATACGCAGTCAAAGTTATCCCTTGCCGAAATCTTTGTCCGAGCGTTTTTTCGTCTCTTTGCGCGAAAAGAACCTGCAAGTGGCTCTGGCCGACGTCAATCAGCGCGCCAAGGACAGCGTCGGCGGCATCAAGAATCTTCCCGCCACCATCGTCAAGGCCGAACGGGAACGCCGCGGCGCCAACGCCGAGGAGCGCGAAAACACCACGTTCACCCTGGTGCGCGAAGCCGACGGATCCAGCGACAACTATCAGAAGGTTCTGGATGTTCAATTGCTGAGCGACAATGAGCGCGACCCGGGAAGCAAATATAAATTGCCGCCGATCCAAGGCAGTATTTCCGCCAGCCGCTTCAGCATGAACGGAGCGCTGCCAACCGGGCTGTGGGGCAACCAGATTGCGATCGGCAACGACAGCAAGAGTCCGTTTGCTGGAATCCAATTACCCATTCCGCTGCTCGAGGGCTTTATTCCCGTCGATTTTATGATACAAGGCCGCCCTGGCGGCGTCTCGGTCTACCCAAAAATTCGGACGGGGGGCGATACCGGCGCCGACCCAGAGCTTTATCGTTAGTCGGAGATCCGGTCTTGCTCAGGAAAGAAATCCGCCGCGGCTGCGTTTCCATATTCGCCGGCCTGGTGATCTGGGAGATTCTCACTCGCCTTCTGCTGGAGAACGAGCTGCTGATCCCGCCGCCAAGCAGTGTAGCGCGTTCTTTTTGGCGGCTTTTGCTTTCTGGCCAACTGAACAAACATTTTACCGCCACGTTGATCGAATTTACCTACGGCTTTACGACCGCCTGTGTCGTCGGCGTCGTCGTTGGTTACTTCATGGGCATGTACACATGGTTCGACGAGATCATGGATCCTTGGATCGCGACGCTCTATTCGATTCCGATTATCACGATCGTGCCGCTGATCATCATTTGGTGCGGCATCGGCATGATTTCAAAGGTGATCGTCGTGTTCAAAATCACCGCAGTGGCGATCATTTTAAACACCGCCGCCGGAATTAAAAATCTCGACGCCGTATGGCTCGAACTGGCTAAATCGCTGCGCCTGAGTACCTGGGAGACAACCTACAAGATTCGCCTCCCCGGCGCGCTGCCCTATATCATCACGGGCATGCGCCTTGGCGTCGGCCGGGCGCTGCTCGGCGTCGTAGTCGCTGAGCTGATGGCTTCCAATGCAGGACTGGGATATTTGCTGCGCGATTCTTCGGAAACCTGGGACAGCCCGAAACTTTTTGTCACCGTGGCGCTGCTCGCCGTGATCGGTTTGGTGAGTTTTAACTTGATCAAACGGGTCGAGCGCCGCATGGCGCCCTGGCGCCAGAGCGCTGAATGGTCGGCAGAATAAGCAATCAAGTCGCAGCACGCCGCTAATTACGATGAACGAACTGAATCGCCCATTGCCGTCGAGCGTGCTCAAAGCGGGCTCGATAGGCGCCGGCCTTTTGCTCTGGCATGCGGTCGCCGTTTACGTCGTCAACGATCCGAGTCTGCTGGTGTCCCCGATCGTCGTGCTCCGGACGGCTTACGACATGCTCTTCGTCACCGGCGAGCTGTATCCGCATTTGTTCGCGAGCTCATGGATTTTCTTTTATGGTTTTTTCCTGGCGATCCTTGCCGGTGTCCCGCTTGGCTTTGTCATGGCGCTGAGTCCGCTGGTGCGCGATTACGTCAACCCGTGGATGGCTACGCTTTACACCACGCCGCGAATTGCTTTTGCTCCCATTCTGCTCCTTTGGTTCGGTATCGGCGGCGGCTCCAAAGTTGCCATTGTGTTTTTGGGCTGCGTCTTTCCGATCCTGATCAATTCGTTCTACGGAATGCGTGCGGTTAATCGAGATTACGTCGAGGTCGCCCGCTCATTTCGCCTCAAACCTTGGGCTCTGTTCGTCAAGATTCTCTTGCCGGCTTCGGTGCCGTTTATCCTTGCCGGCATCCGGCTCGCCATCGGCCGCGGCCTCACCGGCGTTGCCATCGCCGAGTGGTTTGGCGCCACCGAAGGTTTGGGCTATTTGGTTTTCTTTGCCGGGCAAACACTTAATGTGCCGATTCTGTTCGTCGGCGTCACGGCCTTTGCCGTGCTGGGGGTTTTGGGCTTCGAGCTGGTGCGTCGTTTCGAAACCTACGTCACGCCGTGGAAAAAGGAAGCGCAGGGAGGCTGAGCATGGCGGGGCCGGTGTTGGAGCTTCGAAATCTGCAAAAGGAAATCCCGCGGCGCGAGCGCGAACCGTTCAAGATTTTTGAGAATCTAAATTTCTCTCTGCGTGACGGCGAGTTTGTCAGCGTCGTCGGGCCGAGCGGGTGCGGTAAAACCACCATGCTGCGGGTCATTAACGGACTTTTACCGCGCACCGGTGGTGAAATCCTAATCGACGGCAGGGCTGCCGAAGAGCTCGATCACGAACTGGTGATGGGTTTTGTATTTCAAGGCGCGTCGCTTTTGCCCTGGCGCACGAGCCTCAAAAACATTTTGCTCGGCCTGGAAGGCCGCGGGCATCAGCCGAAAGAGGCAGAGCAAATCGCCCGCAAATATCTGGACCTCGTCGGCCTCGGCGGTTTCGAAAATCACTACCCGCACGAGCTTTCCGGCGGCATGCAGCAGCGCGTCAATCTCGCCCGCGCCCTGGCGGTCAATCCCAGGATTCTCCTGATGGACGAGCCCTTCGCCGCCTTGGACGCGCAAACCCGAAATTTCATGCAGCTCGAGCTGCTGCGCATCTGGCGCGAAACCAAAAAAACAGTCATCTTTGTCACCCATATGATTTCTGAAGCGATCCTCTTGTCCGACCGGATTATTGTGTTCAGCCATCGCCCCGGAACCATTCGGTCTGAATTCACGGTGCCGCTGGAGCGTCCAAGACGTATGGAGATGCGCTCCGATCCGCGCTTTTTAGAGCTGGAGAATGTCGTGTGGAAACAGATCGAGGAAGAAGTCAACGCCTCGGGTGGCTTTAGCCAAATGTAGATTCAGATCCAGAGAGGATCGAGCTATGAAGCAACTAATTGTTACCGTAAGCGCGCTCATCGCCGCGCTTGCCTTGTTCAGCGCCGCTCCCGCCGCCGATGGCGGGCTGTTGAAGCTCCGATTCACGCAGAGCGGCAACACCTCGTCGAGCTGGCCGCTTTACATCGCCGAGCAAAAGAAAATGTTCGAAAAGAACGGCATTCAGGTCGAGGTGATCATCATCCGCGGCGCGACCAATGTTACCCGCGCAGTGCTCAGCGAAACGATTCCCATCGGCCGTATTAACCCCGATTACGTGATCGGCGCCATCGAGAAAGGCGCGAAAGTAAAGATCGTCGCCGCCAACATGGAAAAGATTCCCTACGACATCTATGCCCGTCCCGAAATCAAAAC
The DNA here is from genome assembly GCA_036390135.1 of Binatia bacterium. Classification (GTDB taxonomy): domain Bacteria; phylum Desulfobacterota; class Binatia; order UBA9968; family UBA9968; genus DP-20. The sequence continues at coordinate 4,942 of DASWCL010000196.1, read as the reverse complement.
GGGCGCTGACTTGAAGGGCAAGACTCTCGCGGTCAGCACGCTCACCGGCGGCACGACGTTGATGGTGCACGAGGTTTTGGAAAAAGCTTATAAACTCAAAGAAAACGATTACAAACTTCTGGTCGTCGGCACCTCGCCCGAGCGCTACGCCGCGCTCAAGGGCGGATCGGTGCAAGCTTCGTTCATGGGACCGCCGTTCACCTTCCGGGCCGCCAAAGAAGGCTATCGCAAGCTCGCCAATTTTCACGAATACCTCGGTCCGATCTTGTTCACCACCGACTTCGCGCATATGAGCTATATCAAGTCTAACCGCGCCGAGATCGTGCGCTATTTAAAAGCGATGATCGAAGCGACGCGCTGGCTCTACGATCCAAAGAACAAAGAAGAGGCTCTCGCCATACATACGAGGGTCCTAAAATCGACTCGCGAGAGCGCTGAAGAGGATTACAAATACCTCGTTCAGGATTTTCAGCCTTTTCCACGCGACGGTTTGGTCAGTAAAGTTTCGTTCGACAAGACCATGGAGCTTCGTGCTAAAGAAGGCACCTATCAAGGAAAGAAGATTCCACCCGTGAGCGATTATTTGGACAATTCGTTGATCGAGGAAGCGCTCAAGCAGTTGGGAAAATGATTCGCCGCAGTCATAAATAAACTCGTTGAAAGGTTTTACGCATGAAATTTGTTCTTCGCATCCTGATGGCATTAACCGTGATAACAAGCGTCGGCGCCAGCGCCGCCGGCGCCCAAACCTTGAAGAAGATTCGCATCGGCTATCCGTCGCTGAGCTTTCGCCAGTCCAACGTTTGGGTCGCGAAAGAAATGGGACTGTTCAACAAGTACGGCCTGGACGTAGAACCGATCTTTTTACGCGGCGGCCAGATGGCCACGCAGGCTTTAGTCGCCGGAGATCCGCCGATCGTTAACATCGGCACCGTCGTGCAGGCTAGCCTACAGGGCTACAACCTGGTTTTAGTGGCCGCCGTCGAAACGAAGTATGATCAGATTGTTTTCGCCCGCAAAGGCATCAACAAGCTCGAAGATCTCAAAGGCAAGAAGTTCGGCATCAGCGGTTTCGGCTCGGCGACCCATAACGCCGCCAATATCCTGTTCCAGCACCTTAACCTCGAGGTCAACAAAGACGTGGCGCTCGTTCCCGCGGGACCAGATGCGGAACGACTCGGGGCGATGATGGCCGGCAGGATCGATGCAACGTTCTTCACCTCTTCCGCCGCCGCACCGGCGCGGAAGAGCGGCTTCGTCGAACTCTTCTCCGTTGCGGATTTGGGAGTCGAAGTACAAGGCAACGGCTTTGCCACTTCGCGCTCTTACATTGCGAGCAACCGTGACACCGTAAAAAACGCGCTTAAAGGGTTCGTCGAAGCGATTTATTACGTCTACGCCAACAAAAAAGAAGCGCAAAAAGTTTTCGCCAAATATATGCGCACCAACGACCCAGAGATGCTCGAAGATTCTTATAATGGCTACATCAAATGGATTCCGAAGAAGCCCTATCCGACGCTCAAGGGAATCCAGTACATGTTAGACTTGGTTGCACCTCAACTGCCCCAAGCAAAAAATGCTAAGCCCGAGCAGTTCGTCGACTTGACCTTTCTGCAGGAACTTGAGAAAGAAGGCTTCTTCAACGAGATGGCCAAACGGTACCCGACGAAGTAGAGAAGAAGAACTGGAGTAATGGAGTGTTGGAGTAGTGGAGTGTTGTGGCTTTCAGAAACCCATTACTCCGGTACTCCAACACTCCAGTCTTGATCAAGGCAATCACATGAAACGAGTATACGTCTTCTTCGTCCTATTAATCCTATTCCACTTGGCCGCCGCGCTCACTCATGCCCAGGCGCTCAAGAAGATCAAGATCGGCTACCCGTCGCTCAGCTTTCGCCAAAGCAATGTTTGGGTCGCCACGGAGATGGGGCTTTTCAACAAGTACGGGCTGGAAGTCGAGCCGATTCTTTTTCGCGGCGGGCAGGTCGCGACGCAAGCGCTGGTGAGCGGCGATCCGCCGATCGTCAACATCGGCACCGTCGTGCAGGCAACGATCCAGGGCCACAACGTCGTGCTCGTCGCTGCCGTGGAAACCAAATACGATCTGATCATCTTCACCCGTCCCGGCATCACTCAGATGGAGCAGCTCAGAGGCAAACGTTTGGGCATCACCGGATTCAATTCCGCGACTCACTACGCGTCGATCATCCTCGCGCGGCATTTAAACGCCGACTTGAAAGAATTTACGCTCATTCCCGCCGGGCTCGACACCGAGCGCATCGCCGCGGTGAATTCCGGCGTCCTGGATGCCACCTACGTCGCAACATCGGCGGCGCCGCTGGCGCGTAAAGCCGGTCTGCAGGAGCTGGTTCAGATCGGCGACCTCGGCGTCGAAGTGCAAGGCAACGGCTTTGCCACTTCGCGTGCATTCATTGCCAGCAACCGCGACACGGTAAAGTCCGCGCTCAAAGGCTTCGTTGAAGCGATCTACTTCGTCTATGCGAACAAGAAGGAAGCGCAAAGGGTTTTCTCAAAATACATGCGATCGAATGACCCGGCCGTGCTTGAGGATTCCTACAACGGCTACGTCAAGTCGATACCTAAAAAACCGTATCCGACTCTGAAAGGTATTCAGTTCATGCTCGACGTGCTCACGCCGACTCTGCCCCAGGCAAAGAATTTCAAGCCCGAGCAGTTCGTCGACCTAACGTTTTTACAGGAACTGGAAAAGGAAGGTTTCTTTAACGAGATGGCAAAACGATACCCGGTAAAATAACCCGAGTTGGAGTGGTGGAGTGTTGGGTTTTCCGGCCCCCAATACTCCATCACTCCAGTACTCCAATTTGAATTAACCCCACAGGAGGCAATCATGGCACGAAAAGTTATCCAACCCAAAACCTTAAACGATCCGCGGCCGCGTTATTCTCAGGGCATCCAAACCAGCGGCGGCAAGTTGTTGTTTATCGCCGGCCAGACCGCATCCGACAAAGACGGCAACGTGGTCGGCAAGGGTGATATCAAAGCCCAGACGGAGCAGGTTTTTGCGAATTTAAAAGCCGTTCTCAAAGCGGCCGGCGGCACGCTGGACAATCTCGTGATGTCGACGACCTACATCGTCGATCGGGAGTACCGCGAAGGTTATAACGAAGTGCGCCGCCAGCAATACAAAAAAACGCCGCCGACCAGCACGCTGGTCATCGTCAAAGGGCTCGCGCATCCTGATTATTTGATCGAGATCGCCGGTATCGCGGTTATCTAAAGATGAAGGTCACGGTCTTAGACGACTACCAGCGCGCGTTTGAAGCGACCGAAGCGATCAAACGATTACGGTGCGAAGTCGAAGTGCAGATTCTAACCGAGAGGTTGCCGTCCGATGCAGCGGTCGCCGATGCTTTGCGCGGATCGCAAGCGATCATCCCCGTCCGGGAGCGCACCAAATTCACCGCGGCTTTGCTCAAAGCGCTGCCGGAGCTCGAATACATTTCGCAAACCGGCAACCACGTTTACCACGTCGATATGGAAGCGGCGACCCGCCAAGGCATCGTCGTCAGCCTGGCGCCAGGCGGCAACAGCACGACGGAATTGGCCTTTGGTTTAATGCTCGCCGTTATGCGGCGCATTGCCCAGAGCGATCGCGCCATGCGCCGCGGCGACTGGCCGCTCGTGCTCGGCCACGTGCTCAAAGGAAAAACTCTGGGCATTTTAGGGCTGGGAAAGATCGGAACGGAAGTTGCCGCTGTCGGCCGCGCCTTCGGCATGAAGGTAATTGCCTGGGGGCCGACACTGACGACCGAGCGGGCGGCCAAGTCCGACGCGACGTTCATGCCGCTCGACGACGTGCTTAAGACCGCGGATGTCGTCTCGGTTCATCTCAAGCTCTCGGATGAAAGCAAAAACCTTTTGAACGAAGCGCGCCTGCGCCTAATGAAGAAATCTAGCTATCTGGTCAACACAGCGCGCGGCGCCATCGTCGATGAGATGGCGCTGGTGAAAATTTTAAAAGAGAACGCGATCGCCGGCGCCGCTCTGGATGTTTTCGTCGAAGAACCACTGGCAAAAAATCACCCGCTGCTGGACTTGGAAAATGTCGTCCTCACGCCGCACTTGGGCTGGCCGACGGACTCGGGGTTCGAAGGCTTTGCCGAAAACGCCGTGACCAACATTCTCGATTACAGGGAAGGCAAACTCACGCGCGCACTCAATCCCGAAGCGCTCGAACACCGCGGCAAACTTACGTGAACGTCGCTCCACTCCTGTATCCACTTCAAGTCGTCAAATTTCTTATTCGGCGCTCAATTGCGCCGTATGAAAGACTCGATTATCCTGATCGATAAATTCGAGCACCGCCGATGTCGGAGCCGTTTTAGGATCGACCGTGATCTTGCCGAAGTTAAAATTCTCCGCGAGATAGTATTCGAAACGCCGAGCCGTGCCGTCCGTAATACGGTTTAGCGGCGCCGCCAGCGGCCCGGCCGTGATGTCCTTAAGTCCGCCGCCCTTGGGGATTTTTGTGATCGCCGCGTAGTGCATATCGCCGCTGAGAAAATACACGCCACGAATTTTCTTGTCATTAATATATCGCAGAAGTTGCTCCCGTTCCTTGGGAAATCCGTCCCAGCGATCGCTGCCTCCGCCGGCCATCGGTACGCTCGTCACGATGAACTTAAAAATCGCGGTTGATTTGGCGATGCCGTTGAGGAGCCATTCTTTTTGCGCCTTGCCCAATATCGTTCCTTTTTTCAGGTCTCGATACTGGCGCGCGTCGAGAATGAAAAGCTCCACGCCGCGGCCCCAGCGAACCGATCGGTAAATCCGCTCCGGTTCACTGCTTGGATGTCGAATCGGCCAATAATCCAGAAAGGCCTTTCGACCTATCGGCGCCAGTGGATTATTCGGAAGATAGTCGTCCGCGACTTCATGATCGTCCCACGTCACATAAACG
>DASWCL010000195.1:0-8481 GCA_036390135.1 Binatia bacterium | reverse complement strand
AGCCCGCGCGGCGGCCCGGCGATCCACGCCGGTACTCCGAGTACATTCGCGACGCACCAGGAAATCGTCGAGCTTGCCAACGTCACCGACGAATACAACGGCTGTTTCCAGTTTAACGGCTTTCAGATGGTGCTGCAGCCGGAATCCGGCGTGCCGGAAATGCTGACCAAAATTCACGGCCTGCAGATCGGCAATGAGTTTCGCGTTCGCCCCGGAGCGAAGGCCGCGGGGATGAAGTCGATCCAATATATGGAAGAGGCGCAGCAACGCGGTCAGGATATTCACGGAGTCGTGATTCCCTATCAACATATCCGCCGCTTCGATTTCGACGACTGCTTTCTCTTCAACGGCCTGCCAACTTGGGAAGCGATCAAGAACTCCAGCGACATCAAGACCAAGCTCAAAGACAAGGAGATCAGTCGAAAAATCGAACAAGAGCGTATCGCCTGCGAAGGCAAGCTGGAATTTCCCGAGTGGCATGGTTGGGACCGCGTCATGTTCGAGCATCTGGAAAAACCGGATTTGAAAAAACTCGAACAGAAAAACGTCGAAGAGATCGCTCGCCTCACGGAAAAAGCCCCGGTGGATGCCTTCTTCGATACCTGGTTGGAAGACAATTTAAGCTCGCGCATCTGCTACCACGGCTTAGCCAACGCTCACCCCGAGTTGCTCGCTAAAATGATCAAGTCCGACACCAGCCTCATCGGCACCGACGTGGGCGCGCACCTGGATCGTTTCTTCTGGCATGGTGCGCCGACCAAAATTCTCGGCTACTGGCGCCGCGAAAAGAATCTGTTCAGCTTGGAAGAAGCGGTGCATAAACTCACCGGTTTTCCGGCTAAGAAATTGCGGCTGAACCGCGGCGTGCTGAAAGAAGGGATGCCCGCCGACGTGACGGTGTTCGATGCCGACAAGATCGACGATCTGGTCAGCAAGAGATTACCGGATATGGTCGACGCCCAGGAAGTGCGCCGCCATCCGCCGGGAATGAAAGCCGTCGTCGTGAACGGCGCCACCGTCGTCGAAGACGGCCAGTGCCATGATGTTTTCCCAGGTAAGGTAAGGCGCCAGCAGCTTTGCATCACCCATTAATCGGATCGCGAAAGACCTCGTCCTTATCTCCGTTTTGACATTTCCGCCTCTCACTCTCACCCTCTCCCTCTGGGAGAGGGTTGGGTGAGAGTACAGACCGGTAACATCGTTTACAAAACAAACCGGGCACATGGTTTCCTTCCACGGCATCGGGAAGCTCCTCCTTGCCGATGCACTGTAAACCATGTGCCCAGTTTAAATGTAAACTATCTCCGGCTTGCACATGAGGGCGCGAGCTGGTTGAATTAATTTTTGAAAGAAGGAACCGCATGAATACCTGTGCGATCGACGTTCACCATCATTACGTGCCCAACAGCCTCCTCGAAGAAGCCAAGAAAAACGGTAAACATCTGGGTGTCGAGCTGGTCGAGAAGGACGGACAAAAATCACTCTCCTTTGCCGGCGGCCCGCCGTTTGTCCTTCATCCCGAGCTTCCGGCAATCGATGAGCGACTTAAAATGATGGCGGACTCCAAGCTCGCCATGGCCACGCTGGAAGCGCATACCGCTACACTCGGCTACAGGCTGACCGCAGAGCAAGGCGAAAACTGGTGCAACGTTTACAACGACGGCATCAACGAGCTGGTCAAGCGCTATCCCGACCGCTTCGTCGGCATGGCGTCGGTTCCCTTGCAGGATCCGGCGCGCGCGGCCAAAGTCTTGGAACGCGCCGTGCGCGATTTGAATTTTCGCGGCGGTTACATCGGCACCAATGTAAACGGCACCTACTACGGCACGACGGATTTCGATCCCTTTTGGGCCAAGGCACAGGAGCTCGACGTGATGGTCGTCATGCACCCGGAAGACGTCGCCGGCGCCGACAAGATGAATCCGTATGGCTTAAAATTAATTTGCGGCAATCCGGCCGATAGCGCGCTGTGCTTTGGCTACATGACCTACAGCGGCATTTTCGATCGCTTTCCGAATTTGAAGCTGTGTATTCTCCACGGCGGCGGCTTTTTTCCCTACCATCTCGGTCGTTTCGATCGCGGCTGGGAAGTGCGCGCCGGCGCGCGTGCGGCAAAAGCCCAGATGGCGCCGAGCGCGTACTTAAAAAACATTTACTATGACGACATGATCTATCGACTGGACACGATCAAATATCTGATCGGCCTCGGCGGCGTCGACCACATTATGGTTGGCACTGATTATCCGTACGACCTCGGCGATTGGGATGCGGCCAAAAAGGTCGAGCAGCTGGATATCGCAGAGGCGGACAAGCTGCTGATGCTCGAAGGAAACGCCAAGCGATTGTTGAGAATCAAATAGCAAAAAACGCTGAGTGAAAAAATAAAAAGGGCGGCGACGCGACGTTCACGCCTGCCCTTTTATTTGGCCGGGAATTTCTAGTTGCCGACTCGGGTGGCGCGGAACTTAGCGTCTCTACCCTTGATTCTCGCGATGCCGTCGATCACGCCGCCTTCGACGCGCCCGGTGAATTGAGTCTCCCTGCTGCCGAAAAATATTTCTTCGCCGCGCATCCTTCCAGCAACCGGCGCCGCTCCATGGGCATCCTTCAGCGTCCCACTAAACGTCTGATAAGTTTGCTTCAGGGTTAATTCACCCTGCGGCAGCTTCCAAATTCCCGCTATGTTCGCGGGCACGATCCACAACCGAGCCGTGCACCATCGCTCGCAGTTCCCCGTGGCCATCGATGTTCGATCGGCGTTCCAATCGCCAATCGCAAACGTATTGGCAACGATGCGCGCGCCGGCTCGTAAGCTGAGCAGCTGCGGTCGCAGCCGGATATTCATCTCCGGGGTCAGAAACAACACGATCACCGTAGCTTTCGAAAAGTCGCTGACAAAGACATCCGCCTTCTCAAATGTCGCTTTGTCGCTTACGCCTTCCTTCGCCGCATTGCGCTTGGAAAGGTCGACCAAATCCGCATCGTATTCGATGCCGTGGGCGCGCGCGCCGCGCTTGGCGGCCGCGATCACGTTGCGTCCGTCGCCGGAGCCAAGATCGATGACGTAGTCGTCAGGCGTCACACCAGCCATGTCGAGCAGCTTCTCGACCATTGCCGTCGAGCTCGGCAGCCATACGATATCTTTGCCGGGCTGCCCGGATTTCGGCGCATAGTTGTCTTTCGAGGGCTGCGCATCGACGCGCGTGACGGCAACTAGAGAAATCAGCGGTAGAATCAAGAATCCGTGGAGTAAAAAGTGAATCACTTGTGATTTATCACGAGAAATCAATTCATGGCTGCGGGAACAGCCACGCACGCGTGCGCAATGGGTTCCTTGTCCATTCACCGTCCGGCCCGCGTCGCCTTCCAACTCCCGCCCGAACTAATCGTCCCTTCCATGCCGGCGGAACTCACTCGTCCCGTGTAGAGAGAGCCGCCGGCGTTAAACGTGACCTGATCGCCGTTGAGCTTGCCGTTGGCGATCGGTATGGTATTGCCGCCGCGTTTCAGCGAGCCGGATATCATTTGATAAGTTTGTTTGAGCGCGAGCTCACCGTCAGGAAGTTGCCAGGTTCCTTCCACCTTCGCCGGCACGATCCAAAGATACGCCGTGCAGTAGGAAGTACATCCATCCTTGACGACAACGGTATCGTCCTCCGACCAATCACCCATAGTAAACGAGTTTGATACAATCCGCGTTCCCGGCTTGAGGTTCAAAATTTTTGGCCGAAGTTTAAGATTAATATCAGGCAACAAGAACATGGTGATGACCGTCGCCTGAGAAAAATCACTCTCGAAAAGATCCGCTTTGACAAAACTGGCTTTGTCGGTGACGCCTTCTTTCGCCGCGTTGCGCTTCGACAACTCGACCATATCCGGATTGTATTCCATGCCGAGCGCTTTGGCGCCGCGTTTCGCTGCGGTAATCACCGTTCGTCCGTCGCCCGAACCGAGATCGATCACGTAATCCTTTGCCGTCACTTTCCCCATATCGAGCATCTTGTCGACCAGCGACTGCGGTGTCGGCACCCAGATCACATCTTTCCCTTCCTGCCCGACCTGCGGCTGATACTCGCCTTTACTCGACTGTGCTTGCGCGCAGGCGCTCGCGAAGACAATTGAAAGACACAACGCCAACGACGATCTACGAAAATAGAACCATGCGGTCATGACATTCCTCCGAGCTTGAAATGGGTAACCGAAGAGTCGCACGCGGGAAAAAAAATGTCCAGACCGTGCCGGCACGAAAAAAATACAGCGGCCCCAGCGGTTTGCCCCACCGTCGCGTCGATGATACAGACAATCAAACGAACTGCACCGACAAAGCCGTCCTCACTCAACTACGGACAAATATCTGGAGGCAAGGTCCATGCGGCAAAGATCCGATTACCCGACTTTTTCCGAAGCGGAAATCCAAAGACGGCACAAAACCGTTTACGGCTTGATGGAGCAGGAAGGGGTAGACGCGCTGCTTTTTTACGGCAGCGGACGCTATGCGTCCGACATCTATTGGCTGAGCGACTGGCCAAGCAGCCGCGAAGCCTATTTGCTCATGCAGACTGGCAAACAGCCGGTGATTCTGATGCAGCTCTTCAACCACTACCCGATGGCGCGGGTGATGTCGTGGGTCAAAGACGTGCGCTGGGCCGGCGCGAATACGATCCACAGCGTCGTCGAGCTGTTTGGCGAGCGCGGGTTGGAATCGAAAAAGATCGGCTTGATCGGCTCGATCTCTTATCAAGCTTACAACCAGTTGCGCGAGAATTATCCGTCGGCTTCGTTCGTCGATTTAGGTGGAAAATTGCGCATGATGCGGACGGTCAAAAGCGCCGAGGAGATCGAGCGGATCCAGCTGGCGTCGAAGCTCACCGACCAGTCGATCCAGGCGATGGCGGAGGGACTCAAGGCCGGCATGCGCGAGGATGAAATCCCCGCGATCATTGAGCCGGTGTATCTCAAGGCCGGCGGCTACGCGGGCATTCACTTCATGAGCAGCATGCCCATGCGCGAGCCGGATTTTCCCGTGCCGTCGCAGTTTCACTCCAGTCGTAAGCTGCATAAAGGCGACGCGTTGATCACTGAAATCAGCGGCGCCTACTCCGGCTACAGCGGACAAATTCATCGGACTTTTTCCATCGGCGAAGGGCCGACGCCGGAATGGCAGAAAATGCATGACGCGGCCATGGAGGCATTTGAAATTCTATCCAAGGTGATCAAAGACGGCGCGACCACGACCGAAGCCGAGGAAGCAGCAGAAATCATTCACCGGCGCGGCTATAGCACGTACGATGATCTGGTGCATGGCGTCAATCAGTATCCACCGATCTTCCAGACCAAGACGCGCAAGCGCCATGATTCCAAAGAAATCGTCTTCCGCGAGAACATGGTGATCGTCATTCAACCCAACCTCATGACCTATGACGAAAAGATGGGTCTGCAATTCGGCGAGACGCTGGTGGTGAAGAAAACCGACTGCGAGTCCCTGAACGCGTATCCACGGCAATGGATAACCTGCGGCCTCTAGGGGCGCGATGCATCGCGCCCTCCGGCTATCCCCCTGCGGCTACCTCTCGATTTCCCGAATGATCGCTTCACCGAATTTCTTCGTCGACGCACTGCCGCCGAGATCGGCAGTCATCACCTCGCCGCGCGTCAGCACGCGCTCCAGCGCGAGGGAAATTCTGTCGGCGGCGGCCTTTTCGGAAATATGGCGCAGCATCATCGCCGCCGCCAGAATCATGGCGGCTGGGTTCGCTATGTTCTTGCCTTTGATATCCGGCGCGCTGCCGTGGACGGTTTCAAATAGGGCATGGCGGTCGCCGAGATTCGCTCCGGGCACGACGCCGAGGCCGCCGACCAGTCCTGCGGCTAGATCGGACAGGATGTCGCCGTAAAGATTCTCCATCAGTAGAACGTCGAATTGCCATGGATTAATGACCAGTTGCATGCAAGCGTTGTCGACGATCACATCGCCGAAGCCGATTGATTTATACCCCTTCGATACTTTTCTGGCGCAATCCAAGAACAGCCCGTCGCTGAGCTTCATAATGTTCGCTTTGTGCACTGCGGCGATTTTTTTTCGCCCGTTGCGGCGCGCGTAGTCAAAGGCGAACTTGCTGATTTTAGTGCACGCGCGCTCCGTCATGATCTTCAAACTTTCGACCACGCCCGGAATGACTTCATGCTCGATGCCCGAGTAAAGCCCTTCGGTGTTTTCTCGCACGACAATGAGATCGATACTCTGATAACGCGCCTTCACCCCCGGAAGGTTCTTGATCGGACGCAGGTTGGCGTAGAGATTGAACGTTTGGCGCAGCTCGACGTTAACGCTCGCAAAGCCCTCGCCCACCGGTGTCGTTACCGGTCCTTTGAGCGCGATGCGGTTCCTTTCAAATGAGTCCAGCAGCAGTTTCGGGATCGTCGTGCCGTGCTTTTTGAGCGCTTCCGCTCCCGCCAAATGAGTTTCCCAGTCGACCGTCACGCCCGCCGCTTTTACGATTGCCAGAGTCGGCTTGGTGACTTCCGGACCGATTCCATCACCGGGAATCAAGGTGATCTTATGCTTCATTGATGAGTTCCTCTCTCAAGGCCGGCCGCGTATATTTTTACACACTATCATAGCAGCCCGTGTCGGTTTTGATAGCTCTCACGTTGTCAAAAGCATCAAGCGTCCGAGCGTTCGGCGACGGCGCTCAGACGGTCATGCTCGCAATCAGTGCTCACGCTACGCCGGGTTGCCAAAGCGAGATTAATCCGGTGAAATAATCTTGCATGCCCGTTACGCACCATGGCCGCCTGAAACGTTTCATACAGAACTGGATTCCGTTCCTCGTTTGGGCATCGCTCATTTTTGCCTTTTCCACCGACGCGTTTTCCAGCGACAACACCGCGGGAATCCTTGAACCGATATTGCGCAACGTCTTCCCGCAGCTCGCGGCGCGCGATATCGGGCGGATTCATTCACTGATACGAAAATTCGGCCACTTCAGCGAATATTTTCTCTTTGCCCGATTACTGATGCGCGCCTTGCGTAGCGAAATCGGCGCTTCGAGAACTTTGCGACAACATGCTCTGACCATTCTTATGACGATACTGTACGCCACCAGCGATGAGTTGCATCAGGCATTCGTTCCGAGTCGTACCGCTAGCGCTCTCGATGTCCTCATCGACTCGATCGGCGGAATTTGCGGCATCTTGTCATCCTACTGGCGAGACTGCCGCACCAAGGCACCCTGAAACGCTGCTTCTCGCAGCCGATCCTATTGAAAACAAAAAAAACTTGACAAGCCAGGTGCAAATCGCGAGGATATTGGGAATCAAATCTCGAAGTTTCGACCAAGGATGAATAAATTGCCCCTTAAATTGGGTTCTTCCGCAGAACTTTCCCGTGCCGTTCTTTTTCTCACGTGGGTGTTGGCATTCTCCGGATGTTCGATGTCGGACACGCCAGCGCCGAAGCTTTTCTCATCGCCGGAGTCTCTGAGCAATACCGCCCCTCCGGCACATTCACCTTCGGCGCTGGAAGCAATTAGCCGCGGCGTCGCCGCGGTGACGCCGCCGGGCGCCGCGCTCAAAGACGTCTATTATCAATTCGACAGCGTTGACCTGGAAGCCGACGCTCAGGAAGTTCTAAAGAAAAACGCCGAGTGGATGAAGACGCATCCAAAAACACGAGTGGAAGTCGAGGGCCACTGCGATGATGTCGGGTCGGCGGAATATAACCTCGCGCTGGGCGCGAAGCGGGCTCAAGTCGCGAAGGATTTTCTGGTAAACCAAGGGGTCGCCACGGAGCGCCTGGTGACCATCAGTTATGGCAAAGAGGCGCCCGCCTGTTTCGAGCAGACCGAAGAGTGCCGCGTAAAAAACCGCCGCGCGCGATTTGTCATGTTCACCGAAGTGCCGACGTCGTAGACGCCACTGGCCGGGTCGCTTAACCGACAAAAACGAATTGGGCGGACACGCAGGTCCGCCCCTACGTTGCACCCTCTATGCGCTTAAAATTTTACTTTTATTCATAGCCAATGGCCGTCACGATCGGCGTTGACGCCGCTTGTTTCGCCGGCCCAACGCCCGCCAACAGACAAAGAATTACCGATGCGATGATCGACAGCGCCGCAACTCCGTACGGATAGTAAAACTGAAACGTCCAGCCGGTGAGCTCCTTGGTATTGTAAACCACGTGGTGATACGCCATCAGGGTGCCGGCAAATAAGCCGAGCAGGCCGCCGATCAGTCCCATCCAGCCCGCTTCCATCATGACGATCCGGCGCACTTGCTCTTGGGTCGCGCCGATCGCGCGCAACACGCCGATCTCGCGCGTGCGATCGAGGATGGACGCCAGCAGCGTATTGATCACGCTGAAGATGGCCACAACGATCGCGACGATTTCCACGGCGTAGTTGACCACGAAGGATTGTTCCATGATGCGAACCACCGATTCTCTCAGCTCGCGGTGCGTGCTGATGAAGAGCTGATAGGGCT
>DASWCL010000194.1:0-6011 GCA_036390135.1 Binatia bacterium | reverse complement strand
TTTCTTGAGGCGTGCCGTCTTGTTGAATCTGTCCTCGATCCAATAACAAGACGCGATCGGCGATCGCCAATGCCTCGGTTTGATCATGGGTGACATAGAGCGCGCTATTGCCGATTTGCTTGATGAGCTCGCGCACCCAGGCGCGGGCGTCTTCGCGCAGCTTGGCGTCGAGATTCGACAGCGGTTCATCGAGCAACAAGACCGGCGGATTGTAAACGATGGCGCGCGCGAGGGCGACCCGTTGCTGCTGCCCGCCGGACAATTGATGCGCGTAGCGGTCCGCTAGGTGGCCGAGTCCAAGGCGCGCCAACACGTCGCCGACCCTCTGGCGGATCTCCGCATCGGCCACGTGTCTTAAGCGCAAGCCATAGGCGACGTTTTCAAATACGCTGCGATGCGGCCAAATCGCGTAGGATTGAAAAACCAATCCCAGGCCGCGCTGCTCTGCGGGAATTTCAAACCCGGTCGCAGCGTCAAACACGACTTTGCCGCGGATTTCGATCTTGCCTTTGTCGGGACGCTCAAGGCCGGCGACCGAGCGCAGCAACGTCGTCTTGCCACTGCCGGAGGCTCCGAGGAGAGCGAGGACTTCGCCTTGTTGGAGCTCGAAGGACACGCCGCACAAGACTTGCGCTGTGCCCAGCTGCTTTTCGATATTCTCCACGATCAGATCAGGCATCGAGTCTCACTCCTAAACGAAGCGCGATAAAAAGTATCAACCCGACCAAAGCAATTTCGATGACGGAGAGCGCCGAGATCAAATCCAAGGCACCGGTGCCCCAGAGAGACACGATCAACGAGCCGATCACTTCGGTGCCGGGGCCGAGCAAATAGACTCCGGTCGAGTATTCGCGCACGAACATCATGAACACCAAGAGCCAGCTGCCGATCAGACCGAAGCGGATCAGCGGCAGGGTCACGTCACGATAAACTCTGCCTTGGCGCGCGCCGGTGACGCGCGCGGCTTCTTCGAGCTCCGGCTTGACCTGCAACAGGCTAGCGGAGATCAAACGCAAGCCATAGGCGAGCCAGACAACGGTGTAGGCGATCCACAAGCTAAACAGCGTCGTGCGCAGCGGCGCGATCGGTTTGAAAAATAAAAACACCCAGAGAAAAGCCAGGCCGACGATGAGTCCGGGCAGCGCGCGCGGCAACATGACCAGATAATCGAGAAACGAAACCCAGCGGCTCTGCCAGCGGTGCGCTGCTAGGCCGATCATGGCATAGAATACGACGGACAAGGCGCCGCCGATGCCGCCGATTAGTAATGTATTGACGATGCCGCGGACTAAATTAGGATAACCTAGGAGCCCGCGAAAATGATCCAAGGTCAAAACTTCGGATAACTTGATTCCTTCGCCCCATTGGCTAACGACCGAGCGCAAGGCAACGCCGATCAGCGGCAACAAGACCGTCACCACCAACCACAGCAAAACGATCGCGACGGCAGGCCAGCGCAACGCGCCGAGCGGCAGCGGACGAAAGGCTTGGCCTTTGCCGCCGATCACCGCGAAGCGGCCGGCCGTGCGCAGCATCCGGCGCTGGGCGTAGACCAACGGGAACGTCAGCGCGACGATCGACAGGGCAACGACAGCCATAAGATGATAAGAAGGTACGCCGAGCAGATTAGTCAGCTTGTATAAATACGTCGTGAGCACAAGCAAGCCGGCGGGATCGCCCAACACCAGCGGTAAGCCGAACAATTCGAAGCCCAGCAAAAATATTAACGCTGCGCTAAACAGAATCGACGGCAACACCAAGGGCAGGCTGACCGTCGCAGCGATGCGCCACGGCCCGGCGCCAGTGACGCGCGCAGCTTCCTCGACCGATGGGTCCAAGCTGCGCAGCGCGGCGGACACGTAGAGAAAAGAATGCGGCACATGGGTGAGACCGGCGATCAGAATCATGCCGTAGAGAGAATACAGATTCCACGGCACACGGCCGACCAGCGCTTTGGTCCAAAGCGAGAAAAAGCCTACGGGTCCCACGGCGACGACGTAACCGAAAGCCAACACGACCGGCGAGAGAAAAATCGGCACGAGCAGCCACGGCTCAAGAAACTTTTTTCCCGGCAGATCCGTGCGCACGAGCAGAAAAGCCAACAGGCTTCCGAGCGGCACCGCAATCACCGTCATGCCGAAAGAAACCAGCAGAGAGGTGCCGAACGCGGAATGAAAACCGGAATCGGTGAGTACGTAACGATAGGCGCCGAGGCTTAGGCTCGCCGTCGGGCTAAAGAATGCTTCGCTAAGAAAGCTTTGGTAGATGATCAACCCTAGCGGTCCGAAAACCACCAGGGCGACACCGACTACCGCAAACGAACGAAGTGTCCGGCTCACGGGTTTATCTTTTTAGCGCTTCCTTCCACTGTTTCATGAATTCCAGCCGTTTGGTTTGCTCGAGGCCGGCGAGAATATCCGTGTTCACCTCGATCGGTTTTATCGCTTTACCGAGATCCTTGTTAAGGCCGGCAGCGGTAATCTGTCCAGGCACGTCGCTGCGAATCGAGTAGACCAGGGATTTTTCCGACATCACGGTCTGGCCGCGCTTGGAGAGAATATAGTCGAGAAACAGTTTGGCAGCGTTGGGATTGCGCGCGGTCTTCGAAATAAAAGCGATGCGCGAAAACGCCAGGGTGTAATCCTTCGGCAGCACTAAGCCGAGAGACGGATCTTTTTTCTGACGCAGCAGCACGTAGGAGCCGATAATATTGTAGGCCAAAGTATGCTCGCCGGAGCCGACCTTCTCCAACATGGCGCCCGTGCTCGTGTAAACTTTTGCGCCGGTGGCGCCGAGGCCCTTGGCGAGATCCCAGAACTGGGGAAAAACTTTTGCGTCCTGAGTCATCATCAGAAAACCAACGCCGCTCTTTTCCGGATCGAAAGTCGCGATTTTCTCCTTGAACACATCGTGCTTCTCTTTCATCAAGCGAACCAGATCGGCGTGACTCTGTGGTACCGCATCCGCGGGCAACAGCCGCTTGTTGTACGCGATACTCACCGGCTCGAAGGTCGTGCCGTAAGCTTGATTTTGCCACACCGCCCACTTGGGCAAAGCGGAGATTTCCGGCGAGGCATAATTCAGCGCATTGCCTTTGCTGGCGAGCTGAAGCTGGAGATCCATTGCCGAGCTCCACATGAAATCCGCGGCGCCGGCGCCGGAAGCCGACTCGGCAGTGAAGCGGTTATAGATTTCCGTGGTATTGAGGTCGTTGTACTCGACTTGAAGAAACGGATAGACCGCCTTGAAATCCTGCAGCAGCGGCTCGACGCTGGCCGAGTCCGTTGAAGAATAGATGACTAACTTTCCTTCTTTTTGCGCCGCCGTAATGGTGGCGTTGCTCTCGGCCGCATAGCCCCGCGACAGCGGTCCGAGACACATGCTCAACAATAACGCGACAAATAGAAATTTTCTCATCTTTGCCTCCAGCTCCCATATTTCGACGAGCGGTCGGAAGGGTAGTACAGGGTTTAGCTTATGTCAAATTTATAAGGCCGCGGCCGTCGCGTCGTCTCGGCGAGGGAAATCGCCGATGACGATCATCTGACCATTTTGGCCGGCAATGAATCGTACCTGTGACAGCACCCGGAAAAACAGCGCGGCGGCGAATTTCCGGTTCTCCACCAAATCTCGTTTCGTCCAAAAATATAAGCGTCCCGTTGTTAAGAGCTGCTTCAGCAAACGCAAGCCAATCGCTGTTTTGGAGTCTTCAGCAAATTCGTCAACAAGAGTCCTCAAGCTCGTCACCGAACTGCCGGGCAGCCCTTTGAGAAAGTTGATGATGCGCGTTGTCACGAAAAGAGTATAAATATCGTCCCGTTTAAAATTTTCCGTTTCGATTGCCAGCGCCGTGAGGCGCGCACGAATAAAATCCGCTTCCGTCAACGCCAACGCCCGGGCGATGGGCGAATTGGGCGTGCGATAGAACGGCGAGGCGCCGAGCAGGACGGGAAGGCGGGCGTTGAAGGCCAGCGTCTGAATCATGCTATCCAAGCTTTCGTTGGGCAGGCCGAGGATTTGATAGGAAACGATTTTGAAACCAAGTTGATGCGCCTTGTTCACGACTTTCACGTAGGCTTCGAGGGTATGCGGCCGCTTCGTGGTTTCGCGCACGGTTTTGTCGGAGCTGACCAAAGCGAGGTTCAAATGGGAGAAGCCCGCTTGGTACATGAGTTCGAGCAACTCATCGTCGAGACTTAAATAGCTGATGCCGTTCATCGCGACAAAGTCCATTTCGCGGCGGGGATAACGGGCGGCCAGCCGGCGGCAGAGTTCTTTGAACGTCTGTTTATAGTAGGTGAGATTATCATCCTCGAAGTCGATCACGCGGTAGCCTTGTTGGTAGCGAAGCTCGATCTCTGCGAGGACGTTTTCCAGCCCGCGCCGGCGGTAGTTTGTCCCGAACGTGGTGTGGACCGAGCAAAACGAGCACTTGTGCGGACAGCTCCGCGACGTGATCATGAACGTCATCGGTTTGCCGGCGAGTGTATAGGTCGAGGGCTTGAAGTCGGTCAAATCAGGAAACGGAAGTTCGTCGATCGGAAAGTTGTCCTGCGTCGGATTGAAGACAAATTCACCGTTGCGTTTGAAAGCGAGGTTTGGAATCTCGTCGATGCATGTATGTTCGTGAATAGCGCGCAGGAATTCAACGAACGGTTTTTCGCCTTCGCCGCGAATGACGTAATCGACGCTCGGCGAAGCGAGTAAGGATTCCGCTGCTGCCGACGCGTGCGAGCCGCCGATGATCACCTTGGCATTGGATCGCTTCTTCACGCGCGCAGCGACCTCGAGAGCCTCGCGGTAGTAGGGTGTGAACAGCGACGAGATACCGACGACATCGGGAGCGATCGCGGCGATTTCGCTTTCTATCTCTTCGAAGGATTTACCGAAGTGATAGTATCGGTGAAAAGTCGAGAACGGCGATTTGTCGGCGACCGAATAGTAATCGCTTAAGTAGCGGAGCTCCTTTGGCATCGGCACGGTCTTTCGACCGCAGCCGCCGTGATAATCCTTGATGCTGACGTCGACATCCGGCAAAAGTTGGTTTATCGCGGCTTTAAGATAGGCAAGGCCGATCGGTTGCAGACGCACGTCGGTGTCATAAAAATCCTGAACCGGTGGTTGGATGAGAAGAACTTTCATCGCGTTGTGCCAATCTATAACTCATTACTCGATGCCAATGAAAGCAGGAGATCCGGGCTTGATCTCGTTTGCGTTTGCGGTAAGGTCGGCGGCGGTGAATAGGGCAGAGCTCTTTTAAGTTACCTGCTCTAGGAAAGAGTAAGTGCATGAGAGGTTCACTTCGATCGAAACCAAGCATTGTGTGGTTGTTTCTCAGCAGTCTGTTTTGTTGGATTGGGACGGCAACGGCGCAGGCACAGGTCGATTGGAAAAAGGACTGGGAAAGGAGCGTTCAAGACGCCAAAAAAGAAGGCACGATCGTCGTCGGCATTCCCGCGCGCGCTGAGCTTAGAAAAGAGCTCGAAGCGGTGTTCAAGCCAAAGTTCGGTATCGAAATGGATCTCTCGACGGCAAGAGGACCGCAGAACGCTAGCAAAATCGCCGCCGAGTTCGCCGCCGGCGTCAAAAATTTCGACGCGTTCATTGGCGGCTCGGGCACCTATGAGTCGCTCGTCGAGTCCGGTATGACCGAGCCACTGGACGCCATGATGATCTTGCCCGAGGTCAAAGACGCGAAAAACTGGTGGGGCGGTCATATCTGGGAAGACAATATCAGCACCAACCGTTTTCTCTATTCCTTTATCGCCGACGCCGGCACCGGCGGCTTTTGGTACAACCCGACGTTGGTAAAGCCCGACGAGATTCGCTCCGTCGATGATCTGCTGAAGCCAAAATGGAAAGGCAAAGTGGGCTTCCTCGACCCGCGCACGCCGGGATCGGGACAGTCCATCTGGTCGTTTCTTTGGGACATCAAAGGCGAGAGCTATCTTAAGAAACTCGTGCAGCAAGATCTTTTCGTCAGCCGCGATCAGCGCCAGCTCGGTGACGCA
>DASWCL010000193.1:0-6507 GCA_036390135.1 Binatia bacterium | reverse complement strand
TGTCGAGTGGTGGATTTGTCCTTCTTATTACAGCGAAGATGTTCTGCTCGAACGGGTCTTCGGCCAATTCGAACCGGAGTTTCTCGAAACTTTGGCGCAATATCTGCCGCCAAACATCCCCTGCTTCTGGACCGGGCCGTCGGTGGTTTCAAAAAGCATCACACTCGCCCACGTACGGCGCATCGCCAAGAAGATTAAGCGACCGCTGCTCCTGTGGGACAACTATCCGGTCAACGACCTGTCGATGCGCGACGAGCTGCATATCCGGCCGCTGACGGGTCGCGATCCACGCTTGCCGGAATGCGCCTACGGCTATCTGAACAATCCATTGCTCCAGGAACAGTTGAGCTTCCTGCCGTTGGCAACATGCTTTGACTACGCCCATGCGCCGGCCAAGTACCGAGCGGAATCGTCCTGGACGAAAATCGTTCGCCAGCGCTTCGGCGCCGAGGCGTTACCTCATTGGCGCGCGCTCAGGAGTTATGCTGAAGCGAGCATCGCCGCCAAAAAGGATAAACACGCGCTGCAACTCACACCAGCCGAGACGCGTCGACTGCGGGCGGCATTCGCCTACGTCGAACGCAATCGCGGTCGACGCTGGGTGAAAGAACTGGCACCGTGGCGCGCGGCCATGTTGAAACTGATTTCAGGTTTGTGACGGGTGGCGATATGCATTAAATCAAGTAGAATAAATTCTTGGTGAATTGACTCGGTCAAGAATTTTTCGCGACAAATGCCCAAATGCCGACGCCGATCTCCAGCGCAACCGCCAATCCCCTCCGTACCATGAGCGTGCGCCAATTGATCGCAGCTATGCGCGAATTTCGCGCGCGCACCCTCGCCCTCGTCGCCGATCTCGATGACCGGCAAATGATCGGTCCTCGGCTCGCCATCGTCAATCCGCCGCTCTGGGAGATCGGCCATGTGGCGTGGACTCAGGAATTTTGGGTCCTGCGCCACCTGCATGGCGAGAAACCGATAGCGGAACATGGTGACCGGCTATACAACTCTACCGATGTCGCCCATGACACGCGTTGGGAACTGCTGCTGCCGAGCCGCACCGATACGCTGGCTTACATGAACGAATTGCTCGAGCGCTGTATCGCCGGTATCGACGGCAAGTCTGAGCTATCGCCCGATGAGTTTTATTTTTATTGGCTAACCACGTTTCACGAAGGCATGCACGGCGAAGCCCTCGCCTATACGCGCCAAACGCTCGGCTACCAACCACCGCCGTTCCTCAAGCCAACCGCCTTTGCCGACATCGATGAGCGCGCCTGCCCTGGCGACGTGGAAATTCCCGGTGGCCGCTTTACCATCGGCGCGACCCAAGATTTCCCCTTCGTCTTCGACAATGAAAAGTGGGCGCACGGAGTCGACGTCAAAGCTTTTCGCATCGCACGCACGGCGGTAACCAACGGGGAATTTCTCGCCTTCGTCGAAGACGGCGGCTATCGCAAGGCGCAATACTGGAGCGCCGAGGGATGGCGTTGGCTGGAAACCGGCGGTTCGCCGGCGCTGGAGAAATCCTTGGCGAAATTCTTCAACAAAGATTTCGCCAAAAACTTCGCTCCATCCGATTCTGGTGCGCGAAGCGATCATCCCGTCTATTGGCTTCGCGACGAGAACGGTGGCTGGCTGCAACGGGTCTACGACAATTTCGTTCCCCTGAACGAAAATTTGCCAGTCATTCATGTGAGCTGGTATGAAGCCGAAGCCTATTGCAATTGGGCCGGGCGGCGTCTTCCCAGCGAAGCGGAATGGGAGGTTGCGGCTTCAGCCGAACCGAACGGTGGCACCACCGGCTTTACCGAGCATCGCCGCTATTTTGCCTGGGGCGACGTGGCGCCAACTTCTGAACAAGCCAATCTCGATTGGCGTCAACCCGGCGTCGTCGGAGTCGGCGCTTACTCTGCCGGCGACAGCCCTTTCGGCTGCCGCCAGATGATCGGCAATATCTGGGAATGGACTGCCGATGATTTTCAACCTTATCCAGGGTTTATCGTCGACCCTTATAAGGAATACTCAAAGCCGTGGTTCAGCACGCACAAAGTCCTGCGCGGCGGCTGCTGGGCGACGTCGTCGCTACTCATTCGCAATACCTGGAGAAATTTTTACACTCCCGACCGGCGTGACGTCTGGGCCGGTTTCCGCACCTGCGCAAAATAACCGCCGGCATGAAAATACAGCTCGTCACACCGGCGCCGTTGAACCTCAACAACGGCAACAAAATTACCGCCGTCCGCTGGGCCGGCATCTTCAAGAAACTTGGACACCGGGTGCACGTCACGCAAAACTATGACGGCAAACCTTGCGACGTGCTCATCGCGCTTCATGCCCGCCGCAGCGCCGACTCCATCCGCGGCTTTCACGAGTTGCATCCAGAGCTACCGCTGATCGTAGTTCTCACCGGCACAGACCTTTATCGCGACATTCGGCACGATCTCAATGCTCAACGATCGCTTGAGATTGCGAGCCGTCTTGTCGTGCTGCAAAAAATGGCTTTACGTGAAATTCCCAAGCCTTTACGGCGGAAAACCCGAGTAATTTATCAATCGGCCGAGCCCATTCGAGCACGCCGATCCCGCGCCAACGGCATCTTCGACGTTTGCGTCGTCGGTCATTTGCGCGGCGAGAAAGATCCTTTGCGAGCAGCAATGGCGGTACGCGATCTCCCAGCGCAATCGCGTATTCAGGTGACTCACATCGGTCTCGCTCTGGATCCGCAGCTGGAAAAGAAAGCAAAGCAAGAAATCAGACGCAACCCACGTTATCGTTGGATCGGCCACCTTTCACATGGAAAAACTCGCCAACGCTTGGCGCGCAGTGACCTCGTTTGCATTACCTCCAAGATGGAAGGCAGTTCCAATGTATTGTCCGAAGCGCTGGCATCGGGGGTGCCGGTGGTGACAAGCCGGATCCCCGGTTTGATCGGAACCTTGGGAAAAAATTTTAACGGCTTCTTTCCCGTCGGCGATACCGAAAAACTCAGTCGCTTGTTTCTGCGCGCCGAGAACGACGCGGATTTTTATCGTTCACTGCAGCGTCACTGCCGGCGCCTTGCTCCCTTGGTCAAGCCGAAGCGCGAAATGGCTGAGTGGCGGCGCCTCTTGCAAGAATTGGCCTAGAGGTTTTTTCAAGCGTCACTTCAACTATGCCGATCTTCCTGAATCCAGCCTCTCACCCACGGCAGAAAGAAATAAGCTGGCGTCGACAACAAGAAAGTAATCGCAAAGTAGTTGCCGTAGCCGTAGCGCTCGGCACCGAGACCGCTGATTCCTCCGACCAAGCGGCCGGTTAAAGAAAATACCGAAGATAAGAAGGCATACTGCACCGTGGCGTGCTCCTTTTGGCAGACGTTCATGAGAAATGCAAGGAACGCTGCCGTACCCAAGCCGCCGCTGAAGGACTCGAACATCGAAGCGCCATAGAGACCGAAGCGCCCGAGATTGAACCATTCCACCAAGGAGTAGCCGAGATTGGACACGGCCTGAAGCAATCCGAGAAACCAGACGCCGTGAAAAATACCGTAGCGCGAGATAAATGCGCCGCCCATCAACGCGCCGACGACGCTGAGAACGATGCCCACGGTGGTTGGAAACAAACCGATCTGAAACATCAGATCTTCCGGTACCGGCCAAATCGATTTGCCATAATCGACCCAAAACGGTTTGACCATCGGGCCGATGGCAAACTCGCCGAGCTTATAAGTCAGAACGAACAAAATCAGCGGAACCACGCGCCAGGTTCCTGCCCAGCCGATAAATCCTTTTAACCAATGCTCGCGGGCTTCTTCCGGGACAATCTGGCGGGGAATCGTCAGGACCGCAAATCCCAGGAGCGCGAATATTACGCTGGCTAAAATGAACAACGAGTTCCACGGCAATACCGCCGCAAGAAATACTAATCCGCCGCCAGCACATACGAGCGCCACGCGGTACGCCGACGCGCGCACGCCGTTGGCCGCGCCCTCTTCGTCGCGACTGATCAATCCGACCGAATAAGAATCGATGGCGACATCTTGTGTCGCCGATAGCGTCGTCAAGCCGAGCATCAAAACCAATACGATGACGCCGACCGCCGCAACGTTGACGAACGGCAGAGCAAAAAGAACAGTGGCGATGCCGAGCATGCACGCCAGCACCCAAACGCGCCTATCGCCGTAACGATGCACAAGCGGCGACCAGAAAAACTTGAGCGAATAAGGTAATTCAAGCAACCGCAGTCCGCCAATCGCGCGCAGCGAAACCCCATGCAGGCGAAAGTAAACCGGCAGCACTTCCCATAAGATCGCCGCCGGCGCGCCCTGAATGAAATAAAGCAGCGCGACGAAACCAAGTTTCTTTCGCGATGCTGGAGAGCTTTCACGTACTCCCAACATCTTCCAAAACCAGCCTGACATATTCATTCTTATATAAAGGCAAACTCGGGAACTTTCCAACGCATCTTGGGTTAGCCGTCGAAATAAACGGGCAATAGAACACTTCGTACCTGAATTGAGGCGAGCAAAATGCGCTAATAATATGCGCGCCGAGAACACCGTCACAAGTTGCTGTGGGTTGCGGAATCGCGCAAATAGGCTTTGAAGCAAGACTGTGAGCCTGCTTGACTTAAACCGAAAAGGTATTTACCGTTGACCTCGTTTCCACGCTGTGAAAGACACGCTCATGTCAAAACGAGGCTTCTACATAGTCGCTCTAACGTTGATTGCCTCCGTGTTTTTTACGGTGGTTGTCCACGCTTGCTCTGACTTGCGTTCCATGCAAGCGGCCCTGCAAACACCCTGCAACCACAGTTCGTCGCAAAATGAACCACGCAGTAAACCGGAAAATGACAACTGTGACTCCGTTCGTTACGGCATGCTTGCTATCCAAGCTTCGTCTTCTGACACGGAACTATCCAAGCTCTGTTCGATCTCGCTTCAAGAAGTGTTGTTCGTTGCCTTTCCGCTGCCCGACTCTCTGCCCTCTTTTTGGCGATCTCAAGCTCCTCCTTTCTCCGGGCTTGGAACTTCGCCGCATCTTTCTCACGTAGTCCTCCGCATCTAGGTTCCCACTTTCTTTTCTGCAAAACCGCTCCGCAGAAAATGTTCGGAGCAGAGGCATCTCCTTGTCCAGTTCGCAGGAGTCCTTTCGCTATCGATTGTTGGGGGACCGGATGAAACTATTCCTTTCAATTATAATCGTGGGCGCAGGTATATTTGCCGGCGCAAGCGCCCGCGGCGCTGATGCCGAAAACGAGCTGCGTCTCTCACAGGCCATCGATGAAGCTCTTAAGAATAATCCCGAGATTCACGTCCTTCAAAACAAGCTCCAGTCGGCGCATGCCAGAGGCAATCAATCTACTTATCTCGAAGATCCCGAGCTTAATCTCGAAGCTTGGGGCATACCGCTAAATCGACCGGCGAGTATTCGCAGCTCAAATCCAATTGTTTTGGGACTACGTCAAAAGGTCCCTTTCTTTGGCAAGCGGGCACTGAAAAGCGAGATCGCTGGAAGCGAAGTTCGCATGGCCGAAGAGGACCTGCGCGCAAAACAGGTCGAAGTCGTCGCCAAAGTCAAAAACGCTTATGCGGATTACTTCTTGGCGGGAAAAAGCATTGAGATTGCCAAAGCGCATTTGGAGCTGATTCGTCAGGTGAGTTTGACGGCCGAGAATCTGTACAAAGTGGGAAAGGCTCCCCAGCAGGATGTCATCAAGGCATTGTTGGAACAGACGGACCTTCTCAACAGATTAAACATGGCGGAACGAGAACTGGAGACCACGAAAGCCAGACTGAATACGCTTCTAAACCGCCATCCCGACGCTCAGCTCGGTCTTCCGGCAGAAATAACCTTAGCACCGTTGCGTCTCTCATTCACTGATTTGGAGAGACTCGTCCTCGAGAATAATCCCGAGTTGGAAGGTATGGAACAGAACGTGAGGAGATCGGAAAAACTTATCGAACTGGCGCAGAGAAATCAAAAATATCCCGACTTCATGCTCGGGTTACAGTATTGGGTCGCTCCCGACCAAAAGCAAAAGCACATGTACACTCCGATGGTGTCTTTGACCATTCCCTTCTCACCTTGGACCAAAGGCAAACACGATTACGAGGTTGAAGAGGCGATGGCCGAGCGTCAGGCGACGAAGTCACAGCACGACGCGATGAAAAACGGTGCATTGCTTGCAGTGCGGGAGATGTTTACCAAAGCACGCGCGGCAGAGAAATCCGTAGCTTTTTATCAGGATGGGCTGCTGCCACAAGCACAGCAGTCTTTCGAGGCAACCGTCGCTGCTTACCAAACCGGTCAAGTCAACTTTGCGACGATGTTGGATGCGCAGAGAACCATCCGGGAAGCACGTCTCGGTTATTACAAAGCGTTGGTCGAACATGAGCAGAGCATAGTGGACATAGAAAAAACCGTGGGAGTGACCCTTCCGCGGCAGGTGAAGAACTGAACAACGAAGGGAGATGCAAATGGCAACATCAAACACTTTCAAAATTATTGGCGTGATCGTACTCAG
>DASWCL010000192.1:0-2690 GCA_036390135.1 Binatia bacterium | reverse complement strand
GTGCCAGATGAAATGCGTCTGAGGATATCCATGCAAAAGAAGCAGCGGAGGGCCGGCACCTCTTCTCAGGGTGTGAATCGTCGCCGCTCGCGTTGCTATGTCTTCGACTGTGAAACTCTCAAATGCCATACCTTTTCCTTTGGTTTCCATAATCGTTTGATCCTCTCTTAGCGCCCTACTTGACCGACGTAGTAGCCCAAGCGGTTTTCCACATCACCCGGCTTGTGAAAACCTCGCTCCATCAACTTCTTGATCCTCTCTTGCGCCGCAGGCCGCATGATCGAGGCAAAGCACACATCCCACTCCGGTGCGATTTCGAAATCAGGCGGCAAACTGGCCACGTCGGCGAAGCGCTTGGTCTCGGCGATCGCCCGCTTGTCGAACGATGCGATGCGGTTTGCGAGAGACTCAACAAACGCGTCGAGGTCGGAATCCGGAAATGACCGGTTGACGTATCCGTATCGTTCGGCCAGATCGCCCGGGATGTCGTCGGCGCCCAGAAGCACTTCGAGTGCGCGGCCTCGTCCCATCAGACGCGGCAGCCGTGCCATCGGGCCACCTCCAGGCACTATCCCAGCCCCGACTTCGAAGTGCGACAAGATAGCTTTTTCGCGACTTGCGAAACGCATGTCACAGGCAAGAGCCAGCTCACTTCCGACACCAGTCGCGCGTCCTCGAATTGAGGCGATCGACACAACCGAGGCACGACTTAGCCGCACCAACATGTCTGGCAGAGGCTGCAACCCTGTAGGTCCCGGCGGGAGACTGGTTGTGTCTTCGATCTTCGCCAGGAAATCGTAGTGAGTCAGAAAAAACCCTTCAACCGCGCTGTCAAAGACGACCCACTTTGACGTGCTCGTCAGTTTCGAGTGCAGTGATGACTTCATTTAGTTGCGGAATGGTCTCCGGACCAAAGACATTGAGCGGCGGATGATCAATCGTTACTCGCCAATAGCTGGGAGAGCGCCGCGTAAGATGTATTTGCTTCGTACCTGTTGCCATCTGAGTTTCGGTTTTCATGTTTTGTCTCCGATGAATTTTTGTTCAAAAGCACTTACTGCCACTGGCAAGATGTCGGCGATGAAAGCGACGCGATCGGGCTTTCCTAATTTTTCAGCGGCGCCGGCCAGTTTCGCGCGGGTACGGCCGTTGAGCAGGACGTCAGCCCCACGCTCGACAAACTGTGCCGCGCCCGCGTAGCCGATCCCCGTGGCCCCTCCGGTGACAATGACGGTTTGATGAAAAGGGTTTGTTTTCATATTCGACCTCCTTTGTATTCGTGATAGTCCAAAGCTTAAGGTCGACAAGAAGATTCGTCCAATGCATAATCGGACTACATGTCATGACGCCGCGGAATATCAGACAGACGGATTTGAATCTGCTCATCGCGCTCAACGTTTTGATGGAGGAGCGAAACGTCACCCGCGCCGCGGATCGGCTCGACTTGACACAGTCGGCGGCGAGCCGAATGCTCGGCCGGCTTCGCGCCACCTTCGATGATCCCTTGTTCGTTCGCACGAGCCGCGGGCTGACGCCGACGAAACGCGCGCTGGATCTCGCCGGTCCTTTGCAGGAATACCTCGCGGGCCTGGAAAAGTTGCTGCTCGAGCGGGGCGATTTCGATGCCGCGACGGCGCGGCGGCGATTTCGTATTGCGGCTATCGACTACGTGCAGGCGGTTCTGCTCGCGCCGCTCGTTGCGAAATTGCAGCATCAAGCGCCGCAAATTGATTTCGAGATCCTCCAACCTTCGACGGAGAGCGAGCGCGATTTGGATGCCGGAGTCCTTGATTTTCTACTGATGCCGCAACAGCGCTCGGGCCCCGGCGTCGTCTGGACCCCTCTGTACCACGACACCTACACATGTTTGGTTTGGAACCGGCACTCGGTGGAGCGTTTGACGTTGACCCGTTTTGCCGCGATGGAGCATGTGTTGGTTGCGCCGCGCGAACGGGCGGGCGGGATCGTTGACTTGGTTCTGGAGAAAAACGGCTTGGCGCGCCGGGTCGCGGTGCAAGCGTCGACCTTTCTAATCGTGCCTTATTTGCTAATGGGCACGACGCGAATTGCGACGGTTCCGGAACGTATAGCAGCCGAGCTCGTACGCAAGCATCCGTTGAGGATTCTCAAACCGCCAGTCGAGATCCCAGGATTCACAATGTGCCAGGGGTGGCACGAAATCCACCGTAATGATCCCGGTCACCGGTGGCTGCGCGATGCGCTTATCAATGCCGCCAAAGCGCGACCAAGAGTCGGGTCTTGACCTTACCATTTTCGCTCTATGCGTTATAGTAGTTGTCTATTTCTCTTTTCCGGTCGCGATCTGCAGTGTCCCGGCGGCACTTCCCTTCGGCCGTCATCTGTCTCCTGCTTCCTCGGCCGCTGGAGCGGCGTCCAACGGCCCTTCACGCACGGCGTAGACTTGCCCCTCCTTCAAGCTCTAGCCGTATATACGAATGTCGGCTATTAAGGGTGAAACCCGAGCGGAGATCGAAAAAATGAATAAAAGCACCGGTAGGTTTCGATGAACGTCGGAAAGGTAGAGCTCGCCAATATCGGGCCGAAGGAAACCCGTAAGCGCCTGCTCATGGGTGTCACCATGCTCGCCGTGGGCGTCGTCCTGGCGGTCATTTTCACGCATGCAGGTGTAAGCCGCGGGTGGTATTCGGTGCTATTTCTGCCGTTCTGGA
>DASWCL010000191.1:0-7844 GCA_036390135.1 Binatia bacterium | reverse complement strand
CGGCCGCTGACGACGTAAATGAGCGCCTCGAACATATGCTTCTGCGGTTCGAGCGATTTACCGGGCGCGATCTCACAAATGTAACAATCGTCGACACCCTCGGAGCCCTCTAAATTGAGATAAACTCCGCGCCCGCCGGTCCGTGCCCAAGGATGAAGCTCGACCTGATTGATATCTTCAATATGAAACCCGCGCACCGCCGGCACCCCTTCTTTTTCAAGAAAAATCTGGTAGGTGGTTTTCGCTCCCAGCTCATTGCCGGCTCGCTTGAGATTTACTGCAACCATAATGACTTCTCCCCGCGTTTTTAGATTCTTGTTACCGCGTGTTGTTTGTAATACGCCTCCTCGCCCTCGGTCAAGGTGAAGCGAACCGTTGCCATCTCTAGCGTCAGGGTGAGGCGCGAAAATAGATTATTTGCGCTGGTTTTCTCCTGCTCGCCTGCGGGCGGCCGACGGCGCCATGCAGTTCAAGCCTGCCGCAGCAAAATTTTTGTTGACGTTTTCCTGTTTTGGAGTACTCTACCGGAAAAATGCGTAATGCGTTGCATCGAGGCGCCGCTCCAGCGCTTCATTTGCTTCCGGGATGCGGACGGGACCCAACGGACCGGCAGCCGATCCCCCGAGCACGGGTCGTTTCTTTTCTCCTCATAACTCCACCCACCATGAATCTGTGAAACTATTTGAGCTGGTCAAGCTTATGATAGAACAGGCCTCTGGATTTCATGCCCGTGCATTGCGGGTTATCGGCCAGGATCTCGCCGAGCTGATGCCGGAAAATGTCGCCATCGAGCTCGACGGTAACAGCTTCGTGGCGCACGGGTTGTGTGCGAAAAACAGAATCGAAGACCAAACTCCAGCGGAACTGCTGACGAGGGTAAAAAAGCTCTTTGACAAGATGGCCACAGCCATTATTGGACCGCCGACATGCGGACCTGATTTGGAGTTCGTTCCTTTCACGCGAACTTATAACGTTGATGATATCGACCATTTAGATGGGCAAGAAACGAACCGGCGTGGCAATGTCAGTGCCCTGCCCGATATCTACACTCTCGGCGAGCGGTTACGTACCATCGGCAAAGTCATCGACGCTCAAAACGGGCGGGTCCTCAGAATCTTCAAGGATTTGCATCAGATTGTGTTCGAATACCGGGACGCCGACGGCCAGACACGAAAAGAAGAGCTCAACAACACCGAGTTGTATCAGCTCCAACAGCGCTACGCCTCGGAACGCGGCGGCGTGATTGCCAACAAATCGGCTGAGTGATCGACAACACCGCCACAATCGGAACGATTTCCGCCGCGGCGCTGCTTACAGCGCATATTCCTCAACTGTCAACCGCAAGGTAATTTCAAGAACTTAGCACCCTTCACGACCCTCATCGTACCATTGATGGCGCAAAAGTTTGGCGAACTCAAAAGCCGCGTCGACTGGTTTCGCTGAAATATGTTATATTTATGTTCATTAAGGACAAAGCTAATCCACCTATTTAAGCTATCGTGAAATTATCCGACGACACTTTTAGAGTGCATTCGAGTGAGTCGGGCGGCTATTATGCCCGCGCCCTCCGAGCCATCGGCCAAGATCTTAGCGAGCTATTCCCGCAGCAGCTGGAGATCGATTACCAGGGTGATAGTTTTGAAGTTCGGGGTCGCTGCGACCGCAGAAGATACGAGAAAAGAATTCCACAGGTTGAGAAATCGGGGATAAAAAATACTTTGCATAAGCTCGCCAACTATCGTCTGGATAAGCCCACGGAAGAAGAGTCGGTGGCCGCGTTTGCGCAGACCTACGGCCCCGAGGACATCAACCGATTGAACGAAGTCGGGCTTCATCGCCGAACCCAAGTCGGCAAAATCCCCGACATCAATACCCTCAGCGAGTCGCTTCGAACCGTCGGGAGAATTCTTGACGCCGAGAATGGCCGCTTGGTCCGCATATTCAAAGATCAGCGCCGGCTCGCTTTCGAATTTGTAGATAAAGGCGGCGCCACTCACAAAACCGAGATGACTCGTTCCGAACTCTATAAAGCTCAACAGGGCTTTTATGATAAGCGCGGCGGTTCCAAGAGCATCGATTCTTGGAAGGGAAGTAACTAAGCGGGTTTTTATTTTAGTCTTTTAGTCTGCCACTAACCCTAGAGCCATCCATCGGATGCGGGCTGACTTCGGAACTTCGCTCGCGATCGCCCGACCCAGCGCGTCATAGTATGCGCAACTTCGGGTCGAGCGCGTCGCGCAAGGAATCGCCGAAGACGTTGAAAGCAAATACCGCCAAGCTGATCGCCAAACCGGGGAACAGCGCCATCCACGGAGCCCGCTCGGCGAACTCCACCGCCGCGCCACGCAGCATTAAGCCCCACGCCGGTGCCGGTTCGGCGACGCCTAGTCCCAAAAACGACAGAGACGCTTCGAGTAGAATGGCCTGTCCGAGGAATGCTGTCAGTATGATCAGATAGGGCGCCATGACATTGGGCAGCATATGGCGAATAATAATTCGCCAATGGCTTGAGCCGAGGGTCAGCGCCGCCTCGACAAACGGCATCTGGCGCAGCGCCAGGGCGCTGCTGCGCACGACCAGAGCGGCGCGCGGAATCATCGGAATCGCGATCGCCAGAATCACGTTCGAAATACCGGAACCTAACACCGCGACGACGACAAGCGCCAGCACAATCAAGGGGAATGACAGCAGTATGTCCATCAGGCGCTGCATGAGCAGATCGATCCTGCCGCCAAAGTAAGCGCACGATACGCCGATCAGAGCGCCGATACTGGTGCCGAAGAGAGACGAGCAAAATCCCACCCATAAGGCCGTGCGCGAGCCGTAAAGGATACGCGACAGCACGTCGCGCCCGAAGGAATCGGTGCCGAGCCAATGTTGCGCGCCGGGGACCTGGAACATGGCGCCGTAATTCGTTTCCAACGGATCGTACGGCGCGAGGAGACTCGCCAGCAGCGCGGCGGCGACCATGAGAAGAATAATCAGCGCACCGGCGCCGCCCAGCGGCCGATCGCGGGTAAACTCGCTCACGGTAGTAAACCACCGTTGAAGAAGCGCGCGCATCATGCCATTGAGCTCGGAGGTAATCCTCGTTAATTGTAATGAATGCGCGGGTCGAGCCAGGCGTAGAGCAAGTCGATCAAAAAGTTCATGACGATAAAAGCAAAGGAAACGAGCAAGACCAGCGCTTGAGTCATCGTGTAATCACGGTGCGTGACCGACTCGACGAACAGCATGCCGATCCCGTTGAGGTTAAATACCTGTTCGGTGACAACGAGTCCGCCGATTAGAAATGCGAACTCCAACCCGATCACCGTGACAACCGGCAGCAGCGCGTTGCTGAGCGCATGCCTGAGGACAACCGCGCCTTCCCGGAGCCCCTTGGCGCGCGCCGTGCGCACGTAGTCCTCGCGCAGCACTTCCAAAACCGATGAACGGGTCATGCGGGTCGCCATCGCGGAGTAGCGGTAGCCGACAGCGAGCGCCGGCCAGATGAGCTGCGCCAGATTAGCGCGCGGGTCGGTCCAGAAAGAAGTAAACGTCAGCGGCGGCATCCATTTGAAGAAAATGAGAAAACCGAGGATGATCACGATGCCCAGCCAGAACGACGGCATCGCGAGTCCGCCAATGGAAAAAATTCGCACGGCGTAATCGACCCAGGTATCCTGCTTGAGCGCCGCCAGGGTTCCCAGAGGAATCGCCAGCAGCATCGCCACCACGGTGGCCATGACTGCCAACTGTAAACTCAATTCGAGACGAATCTTGATTTCTTGACTGATCGGTTGCCCCGTCCACATCGAATTGCCAAAATCGAACCGCACAACTCCAGCGATCCAATTTACGAACTGATAAGCTAATGGTTTGTCCAGCCCTAGCTGCTTGCGCTCACGATCGAGCGCTTCCTTCGGCGCAAACGTGCCGCTGCCGGCGTATTTAAGCTCAACGATGTCTCCCGGCGCGACGCGCAAAAGCAGAAACACCAATACGGCAACGCCGAACAAGGTCGGAATCATCAATAACAGACGTTTGAGAATGTAGTGACCCAACTTATTTACGGATCGAGGATTGAGGATGGATGATCGAGGATCGCGCCATCCTCAATTCTCGATCCTCGATCCTCGTCCTCTCTCACTGCGCCAGCCACACATCGCGCAGATCTTGATTGACGTAGTGGCTGGGACCGATTTTCCAGCCCTTGAGCCGGCTGCTGTGCGGCACAATCCGCTGCCACCACAACAGGGGGAATTGATACGCCTGCTCGCCGATGGCACGCTTCTCCATTTGCCGAATAAGCGGCAAGCGATCCTTCAGATCCAGCATGCGGCTCTGGCGCTCGTAAAGCTCGTCGAGCGTTGCATCTTTGTAGCGCGCGTAGTTGACCGGGCTGGCTTCGCTGCTCAAATATTTAAGCAGATACAGATCCGGCTCGTCCATAAACTCGCAGTCGAAATCGACACCCGCGTCAAAATTTCCCTGGCGCAGATCGTTGAAATAGGGTCCAGCTTCGAGTGGTGTGTGCGTGACATTCAAGCCGATCTTGCGCCACTGATCGACGATGTAGACGCCGCTGACTTCGTAAGGCTCTTTGACGTTGCGGTTTTTCAAGACAAACGAGAATCCCTCGGGCACACTCGCTTCCTTGAGCAAACGCTTGGCTTCGTTACGGGCGGCGTTGATGTCTTTGCCGAAACCCGGCAGCTTGCTAAGCTCCGCCTGCGGCGTGGCAAACTCCGATCCCGGCCGGAACACACCGCCGACATATTTCATTACCGAGATCTGCGCCAGCGCCTTCGACGCTTCGTTGCGATCGATGGCCAGCGTCAGCGCGCGCCGCACCCGCGCATCGCTGAACGGCTTTTTCTCGTTGTTGAGCGTGACCAAAATATTGCACGCCCACGGACTCTCTTGCACCACCGCCTTATTGCCGAGCGTTTTGACGATGTCGTCGCGCGCCGCCGGATTGAAGCCGCGAAACTCGACGATGGCCTGACCGCTTCGCACCGCTGCCACTCGGGGCGCGGTGTCGCGAATAAAAACCGCCCTAAAGCCATCGAGATAAGGACGTCCCGGCATGAAGTAATTGGGATTTTTCTTGCCGGTCCAATGGGAGCCGGCCACGTGTTCAACGAAAATGAAGGGTCCCGATCCCATCACATTTTTTTCATACCAGCGCGGATCTTTTTTCAGTCGCTCGGCGCTGTAGATAAAGTTCCACGGCGAAGCAAGATTGGCGAGAAACGACGCCGCGATATGTTTGAGCTTGAAGATCACGGTCAAATCGTCCGGCGCTTCGACCTTGTCCACCATCGAGTACAACGCCTTGCGCGCGCTCGCGACGCCTTCGGGCGGAAAAATAATTTTGTCGTAGGTCGCCTTGACATCATGCGCCGTAAGCGGCGTGCCGTCGTGAAATTTGATCCCCTTGCGAATCTTGACGGTGAGAGTTAAGCCGTCCCGCGAGAACGACCAGCTTTCAGCCACATCGCCGACGATCTTGGGATAGTTTTGCGGATCGAAGCGCAACAAGGTGCTGTAATGCGGCGCGATGGGATGAAGCATGCCGAAGGTGGTTTCGCGGTGACCGTCAAACGACGGCGGTAGTTCGCCGACAGCGAAAACCAACTCGCCGCCAGGGCGCGGTGTTTCCGCGGCGCGGACTTCCAGCGAAAACAGGAGAGCCAGGCCTGCGGCCAGCAGGAAGCTTGTTAAACCGCCCACAACGATCTGCTTTGAAGAAACCAACATGGTCTTTCTCCTCGCGCGATTGAAGAGTCGCTGCCACCGTTGCGAGCGAAAATACGGGATTCGTCTTGCCAAAGTCAAGCTATCGTGCGGATGCCAACCGTGGATCAACCCACCTCGGCCGGCGCTTGACGCTCGCCTTTGATCTGCCTACTCTTGCCGGCAAATGACGACGGGCCGCCGACAACGTGATTTCTTTTTTGCCAAGCTCGCCAGGGCGGCGAACCTGCCGATCATTTTTGTCTGCGCCGTTTTATCCGGCTGTACGATCACGGCTAAGATTCTACCGATAGTGCACCAGCCGGTTGGATCTGTCGAATCCCGCAAACTTCACGCGATTTTCGAGGACTATTTCGACGCCGTGCTGGCGCTTTTTCCGACTTTCGCCACTGAGATCGGCGACCATCGCTACGACGATCAGTTGGAGGTCGCAATCAGCGACGAACATATCGGCGCGCAGCGCCGCCTCTATCAGTATACGCTCAGCCGTGCCAGGGAAATCAAAATAGACGAGATCGATTCACGGGAGCGCCTCTATCTCGAGGTTTTCACGCGCAATTTGCAGCTCGCGCTGGATGGTTTCCAGTTCAAACAATATCTTATGCCCGTGCGCCAGCTCGCGAGCCTCGCCGTTGAATTTCCGTTGCTTGGCTCCGGCGCCGGCGCCCATCCATTTAAAACAGTCGCCGACTACGAAAACTTTTTGAAGCGCATCGCAGGATTTGAAATCTGGATCGACACGGCCATTGCGAATATGCGCAAGGGAATCGAATTGGGCATCGTTCAGCCAACCGTCGTCATCGAAAGAACGTTGCCGCAAATAGAGGTGATGATCGTCACCGATGCCAAGACAAGTTTGTTTTATCAACCGATCATTCGCATGCCCGAGTTCAGCGAAGCGGATCGCCGTCGCCTTACGCGCGCCTACACCGAGGCGATTGAGCAGCGCATCGTGCCGGCATACCGCCGACTGTCGACATTCTTGCGCGACGAATACTTCGGCAAAAGCCGAGGAACGGTGGCGTTGTCCGAGCTACCCGACGGCATAGCTTGGTACAACTACCTGGTCAGAACTCAAACCACCACTGATTTGACGCCGGAAGAAATCTTTCAGCTGGGCATGGACGAGATCGCGCGTATCAGGAAAGAGATGGAGCGATTGCGCGATCAGCAGGGTTTCGCCGGCAGCCTGTCGGAGTTTTCCCGCTATCTCAGTCACAACGCGCCGCTTGGTTTTCAAAGTCGGAGCGAGCTTTTGCAAGATTACGAGGTGATCCGGCGCACGGTCACATCCGCGCTCGGAAAACTCTTCGGCCGCATGCCCAAGGCGACGTTTGAAATCCGCACGATTGAAGAATTCCGAGAGAGATCCGCACCGTCGCAATATTGGTCCGCCGCGCCGGACGGTTCGCGTCCGGGAATTTTTTACGTCAACGCCTCGGGCATCGAGACTAATCCGCGGCGCGCCGCCGAGCCGCTCTATCTCCACGAAGCGGTACCAGGCCACCACTTTCAGCTCTCGTTGCAGCAGGAGCGCGAAGAGCTGCCGCGTTTTCAACGTTTTGCCGATTACACCGCATTTGTCGAAGGCTGGGCGCTTTACGCCGAGAGTCTCGGCGCTGAATTGGGACTCTACAAAGAGTCATCGCAATACTTCAGCCGGCTCAATTCCGAGTTGTTTCGCGCCGCCCGTCTCGTCGTCGACGTCGGTCTGCATCGAAAGAATTGGCCGCGCGGGCAAGCGATTAAATTCTTAGTCGACACAACCATGACGAACGAGAGCGGCGCGGCGCTCGAAGTCGACCGCTATATCGCGGTGCCGGCGCAAGCGCTCGGCTACAAAATCGGCCAGCTCAAAATCGCCGCCATTCGAGCCAACGCGGAAGCGGCGCTCGGGCCAAAATTCGACATTCGCGCCTTTCACGACGAGTTGCTGCGCGACGGCGCGCTCCCGCTCGACGTCCTCGAAGCCAAGATGGACGCGTGGATCAAAAACACGGCGCGCTGATGCACCACACTCCAGTCGACGCATAGTCTGACTGCGATTCATCGCGGAACTATCCTCCGAGATTTGCTCCCGGGAGTGAATTCTAGCCGCCGGC
>DASWCL010000190.1:0-23656 GCA_036390135.1 Binatia bacterium | reverse complement strand
CGGATTTTTCGGCGCCCCTTTGAAATGGATAACCAATGACGACTGCCGCTGTTTGTTTGCCAGCGTAACGGTCACTCGCGCCGCGCGGTCCCAGTCTTTTTCTTCGATCTCACGATCGACCTTAAGCCGAATCTTGCGCATCATGGCGAGGATTTTTTTATCCTTGAGCTTCGTTTCATCGAACGACGCAGGATCAGTCGGATCAAAATAAAGACTCAGGGCAACGCAAAAGGGAATGCTGTATTGCGCCATCATCAAATCTTTTGGTTGGTAGATTGCGTGATGGGTAACTAATTTTTCGATTCCGCCGACGAGGATTTCACGAATATCTTCGGGCTTAAAATTCACTTGGTCGCGAAGCTGCTGCAGCGCTTCAATTGGGGCATGGGCATTGATGTGGCAAGCGCAACGCTTGATACAAATATTGAGGGTCTCGAATTCGCGCCCCAAGCGATGGGTGAGGTACGAGAGCTTCGGCGCATCGGAAAATGTCCGGCAAAAACCGAACTTTCCTTCGAGAATGCTTTCCGGTCCGGCGAAGCCTCGGCTGGCGAGCAGTGCCGCCGTGACGCCTCCCTCGGCCGCTTTACCCAGATGTAGCCGTTTGACCATCGCGCCTTCTTGGCACCGGGAAAACTCAATCAGCCCGCCGGAGTATGAGCCGGCAATACCGAGCGCATTGACCATCTTTTTCTCATTTAAACCGAGGAGTCGGCCGGCGGCGACCGCGGCGCCGAAAGTGCCGGTCAATCCCGGCGCATGAAATCCGCGGCGCTCGAGTGAATTGCCCGCGGCAACGCCGATGCGCGACATGACCTCGCACGCGGCAACGAATGCCGTGAGCAATGACTTGCCGTCAACCTTTTTCTCTTCCGCCATCGCAAAAGCGGGGAGGAAAGCAGTTGCTCCCGGATGAACTCCCGCGCCGGGCTGGCGCACGTTATCGAGTTCAAAGGCGTGCGCCATGACACCATTAGCAAAGGTTGCTTGTGTTGCATGCGTGCGCCACTTCGTTCCTAAAACCGTAGAATTGCCTCTCGCATCGGAGTCCCGAACGAAATCAACAACCGTCTGGCTCCATGGCTTAGTGGATCCGTATAGGCAGACGGCCAGAGTATCTAGAATGCAACCCTTGGTTCGATCGATGACTTCGGTGGGAATCTGCCGGTAATTCAGTTCGTGCGCGAAGCGCGCGAGGATTTGTGTAGCGAGCATAAAAAGCTTGAAGATTTGGCAATCCAACTTCCTATGACGGAAGGTTAGATTGAAGACAAGAAAGAGCTAACGACGAAGAGCCGGCCGTTAAAATTCGGCCGGTCGAAGCCGACAGCGTTAATGCGGCGTATTTTCCCCCTGACGCGCCGGACGTCCATGCGGCTACCCGCAAAATGGTGAGGCGCTGCTACACCGATTTAGGATTTGGCCTCGAGTTTCTTGTATCGCGCCTTCGGCACTATCTCCGCCACGGTGCCGCCGGGAGCGCGAAATTTGATTGGAATCACGCCGGGAGCGCTGATGATGTCGCAGCCAAATTTTTGCAGGTCGGCCGCGGATTTCTTCATGTCGTCAACCTCGATGGCGAAGTGGTGGATACACGGCCCCGCTCCCGAGGCGCGGGCTTCAGCCGAGTCTTCGCTGTCGTACTTGATCAGCGCGAGGTCGATGGTTCCGTCGGTGAGATGGCGTGACGTGTGATCCCTCACTTGACCCGTTTCCATCTCCACGAAGCCAAAACCCTTTTCGTAAAACTCCGTGGCCTTCTCCAAATCGTCGACCTTCAAAGCGATGTGAACGATACGAGCCATGGCGCCTCCTTTAATCAAGACCCTTGACGTCCTCTACCACAGTAACAATCAGCCGATCAAGGAACATCGGCGATTTCAGTCGGCAGTGCGAAATGAATGTTTTCCTCGGTGAAACCGTTCTGACTAATCTCGGCGCCGCCTTTGCGGAAATATTCGGCCGCCTCTTCGACCAAACGCTCCGGCACCGATGCACCGGAAGTAATCCCAACTCGTTTGATGCCATCGAGCCAAGCGGAATCAATGGCGTGATAATCGTCGATGAGATAAGCGGGTTTTCCGTGAGCCTTGGCAACGTTGCAGAGCTGATTGGAGTTCTCGCTGTTGCGCGAACCGATCACCAACACCAAGTCCACTGCGGCGGCAAGCTGTTTCATCGCATCTTGGCGGTTTTGCGTGGCATAGCAGATATCTTCTTTGGCGGCCGTGATCAGATGAGGAAATCTCCTTTTCAAGGTTTCGATGATTTCGCGCGTGTCATCGACGCTGAGCGTGGTCTGGGTAAGCACGACAACTTTCTCGGGGGTTGGCACAGCGGCCCTTTGCGCCTCGTCAACGTTGGCAACGATTTGGATGTGCTCAGGCGCTTCGCCGCTAGTACCGACAATCTCGTCGTGATTTTCGTGGCCAACGAGAATAATCGAATAACCCATGGCCGCAAACCTGCGCACTTCGCGATGAACTTTTTCCACCAGAGGGCAGGTCGCATCGATAATGATATTGAGCTGTTTCTGGCGCGCTTGTTGCCAGATAGTTGGAGAAATTCCGTGGGCGCTAAAAATAAGTTTTGCTCCCGCAGGAACTTCGTCGATCGACTGAACAAAGCGGACGCCCCGCTTAGTGAACTCGCGGACCACGTGCAAGTTATGGACAATTTCGTGGAAAACATAGATCGGCGCGCCGTGACGTCGGAGCGCTCGTTCCACGGTTTCAATCGCCATCTCCACACCGGCGCAAAAACCGCGCGGCTTGGCTAATATCACTTTTTCAACTGTCATATCTCGGTCAAGTTTGGAGGAATCAAGTGAGTGTGTCAACTCGGCGCACGGCTCGCGCCCACGCCGGCAGCGTTTGATTAAATTTAGCGCGAGTGAGTGGCGAGCAGCGCAAGAATTCTCTCAGCAGCCACGGCTGCGCCGTTCAACGCCACCGGCGGCCAGTTTCGATCCTTGGCCAGCAAGCGGCCGATATGCGTTTCGATATTGCCGGAGAACAAATCGTCCTGCGCAATGAATTCGGCCGCTGCTAACTCATCGAGCGCCTGAACGAGGTGCACGTACTCGGGAAACTCGCCACGGTTGGTGTAGAGCACGGGTTTTTGATGGGCGATCGCGTCGGCGACGATGCCGTAGCCGGGTTTGGTGACGATCACGTCGGCTGCGCGCACCAGATCCTGATAGGATCGTTGCGCGTCGGGCAAAATTGAAGAATTATCATCCTGCTGCTGCGATTCCCCGGTGGCAACGAAATAATACTCCCGAAGTTGCCTTAACCGCTGCCAAGGCAAGTGCTTGAGCCCCAAACCACCGAAACTCAAAAGCACAATGGTTGCGGACTCGGGCAAGGCGAATTTGGCTCTGGCCTCTTGCTGATTCAGCAACGAAGTCCGAGCGATCCATGGAATTGCTTCCCGTTGCATGAACACGCCCATTTCACAGGGATAGGGGAGCGCCAGAGCCAGTGTCGCCTTGGCGTAGAAGCTCTCCATTTCTTCGATCAGCGGCAGAAATGTCGGATATTCATCGAGGTAGGCGCGGTAGATCCAGTTCCAGGTAAAGTTCGTTATCGCGACCGAAGGAATCGATGCGCGCGCGGCGATTTCGAAGCCAACGGGCGGAATGTCGCCAAGAATCAGGCGGATGCCATGCCGTTTCACGAAGTCGATTTCTTCCGCTATCAGCCGTGGCATCTGGTTGTGCAAAGAACGACAGGCGCGCAGTGTGTCGTTCAAATCCATCTCTAAGCTGTTCTTTTGTGTTATTCCTACGTCTATCGCACCTCTCGAATAAATGATTGGCGTCAACGGATGGTGAAACAGCCACTCCGGAGCTGTAGTTCGAACGTAAATGCGCAACTCGGGTGCCGCTTGCTTCAGAGCCCGGATAACCTCGTTCGAGCGCACCGCATGGCCGAAGCCATGACCCGTGATATAGTAAAGAATTGGACTCAAACCGGTTTTAGTTATATGAAATTGGAAACTCAAAGTAGGTAGCGAGCGTAAAAATGTCAAGAAACAGCAGTGGCAGTCGGAGATTTGAGGGGAGCGACAGAATATGACGGGAACCATAAAGAAGATCATGCGGCAAAAAGGCTTCGGTTTTATCACCCCCGACGACGGCAGCGAGGATGTTTTTTTTCATCGCGGCAGCCTCGCGCCGCGCAGTCAACTAGAGGATCTCAACGAAGGCGACACGGTACAGTTTCAAACCAGAAAAGGAGAAAAAGGCCCGGTGGCCTTCGACATGAAAGTCCGCTAGTGCCGTGTATCCGAAGTTCGTTAAATATCTCGCGCGCCTCTTTTCCGTCATACCGGCGCAAGCCGGTATCCAGAGGTATTTGAAATTATTGGATTCCGGGTCGCGCTAGCTATCGCCAGCTTGCCCGGAATGACGAATCGACTTCCAGCAGTTTGGTCCCCAAGAGCATCTCTACGCTAGACCTTTTTCGGCGTAAAGATTGTCCTGCACTGGTTTGCGCTCCCATCGGTTTATGTTAGCGTGAATTTATGTCTGAGGAAGGCCATTCGATGGAAGCGAAGCACGCCAATCGGTTGATTCACGAAACGAGTCCGTATCTGCTTCAGCACGCCCACAATCCGGTCGACTGGTATCCGTGGGGTGACGAAGCTTTTGAAAAAGCCAAGAGTGAAAACAAGCCGATTCTTCTAAGCATCGGCTATTCCGCGTGCCATTGGTGCCATGTGATGGAGCGTGAATCGTTTGAAAATGAAAAAATCGCCGCGCTAATGAATGAAACCTTCGTCAGCATCAAAGTCGATCGCGAAGAACGTCCCGACTTGGATGAAATTTACATGAACGCCGTGCAAATGCTCACCGGCCGGGGTGGTTGGCCGATGACCATGTTTCTCACGCCCGAGGGCAAACCCTTTTATGGCGGGACTTATTTTCCACCGGAAGATCGCCAGGGCATGCCGGGGTTCCCGAGAATTCTGCAGGGCGTTGCGCAAGCCTATCGCGAGCGGCCGGCAGACGTCGAGAAAAGTGTCTTGCAAATTCTCGAGGCGCTCCAGCGCATGTCAGAGTCTAGCCCGTCTAAAAAGGATTTTGCGCCGGATATCATCGGCGAAAGCTGCGAAAAGATCGCCCGCGCCTACGACCCGGACAACGGCGGCTTGGGGCAGGCGCCGAAATTTCCCAATGCC
Source organism: Binatia bacterium (assembly GCA_036390135.1). GTDB lineage: Bacteria > Desulfobacterota > Binatia > UBA9968 > UBA9968 > DP-20. Next base: position 18,472 of record DASWCL010000190.1, on the reverse strand, counting down.
GGCGTGTACGAACTCTTTTTGCGCCACTATCATCACGCCAAGAGCCAACGCTATTTGGAAATGGTCGTTCATACGCTCCACAAGATGGCGCAAGGCGGGATCTACGATCATTTAGGCGGCGGCTTTCATCGCTATTCGGTCGATGCCAAATGGCTGGTGCCGCACTTTGAGAAGATGCTTTACGACAACGCCCAGCTCTTGCGTATATATGCGCAGGCGTATGTGATCACGCAGGAGCCGCTCTTTAAATCGGTCGTCGAGGAAACCGCGCACTATCTAGTGCGCGAAATGTTTCACTCTGACGGCGGATTTTACTCGACTCAGGACGCTGACAGCGAAGGCGAAGAAGGAAAATTTTTCGTTTGGGAGCCGGATGAAATTAACCGGTTGCTCGGCGAGGAAGACGGCGAAATCTTTTGCCGCATGTACGACGTCAGCGAGCAGGGCAACTTCGAAGAAAAAAACATTCTTCATCCGATCCTCACCGGCGATCAAGCAAGTAAGTTTTTCCGGAAAGAGAAAGATGAGATCGAAGCGCTCAAGGTAAGAGCGAAAGAAAAACTTCTTGCAGCGCGAGAGAAACGTATAAAACCATTCCGCGATGAAAAGATTATCACCGCGTGGAATGGCTTGATGCTTTCCGGGCTCGCTGAGGCGATAAAGATTTCCAACCATCCGGCGTGGGTCGAGGCGGCCAATCGAACCGTCGACTTTATCTTCGGCAGATTGTTTCGTGAGGGCTTTTTGCTCCACGTCTACAAAGACAATCAAGCCAAACTCCTCGGATATTTGGATGATTACGCCTTTCTCGCGATCGGCTTGCTTGATCTCTATGAGGCGCTGTTTGATCGATTGTTCTTAAAGCGCGCGATGCAATTGACCGAGATTATGCTTGGTGAGTTTTGGGACGAACGCGACGGCGGATTCTTCTATACAGGAAAGACACACGAACACCTTATCAGCCGTGCCAAGCCGATATTTGACGCGTCAATTCCGTCGGGTAATGCCATGGCGACTCAGTCGCTACTCCGGCTTTATCACTTAACCGGAAATCACGATTACCGCACACGCGCCGAAACAGTTTTGCGCTCGTACTATGAGGCAATGGAAAGCCAGCCGTTTGGTTTCGCTCACATGCTCTGTGCCATGGATCAATACCTGCGGCCAGCCAAGGAAATCGTCATCCTAGGGCGGCAAGATGATCCGCGCACAACGGCTCTAATAAAAGACATTCGACAGCTTTATTTGCCGAACAAGCTCTTGCAGCTTGTCGGACCCGATCAGCCGCTAGAGGATATTTCTCCGTTGTTACAAGGAAAAACCCAGATCGACAGTCAGCCGACAGTTTACGTTTGTCACAATTTCACGTGTTCTGCGCCGGTGACGAGTTGGCCTGAGCTCAAGCCATTATTGGAACCCTGAGTTCACAGGAATGCCTTAGGTCGTTATGAGTTGGTTGGCGACGACGCTGACAGGGATGTGCGACTTTAGGCGTGAGCCGCGCTCTTGGTAATCGTTTGAATGATCCGCTCGAGATCCGGGAGCGTGTAATATTCAATCTCGATCTTACCCTTGCTGGTTCTGGCTTTCGGAATCAATCGCACGCGCGTGCCGAGAGCGCGCTGCAGCTCTTCTATAATCGACTTCAGATCAGGGTCGCCAACCGGCATCTGCCGCCGTCGCTTCCGCCCCATGACCAATTGCCGAACCATCTTTTCGGTGTCCCGAGTGGAGAGTCCCTTGGCGATAATTTCCCGGCAGGTCGAAATGATCAATGCTTCGGTTTGCAGTCCGAGAAGCGCGCGCGCCTGACCGGCGGGCAGATTTCCGGCTGAAACCTCCTGTTGCACTTCCGTAGGGAGACCGAGCAACCGGAGCGCATTGGCAACCGCCGGTCTGCTCTTGGCAACCTTCTCGGCCATTTCTTCCTGGCTCCAATGACACTCCTCCTGCAGGCGCCGGTAGCCGTTGGCTTCTTCGATGGGATTTAAATCTTCGCGCTGGAGATTTTCCACCAGAGCGAGCTGCAGGGCTTCGTGATCGCTTGCGTCGCGCACTACCACAGGCACGCGACTCAAGCCCGCCTTCATGGCGGCGCGCCAGCGCCGCTCGCCCGCAATCAGCTCAAAGCCGTCACCCTTGGGGCGCACAATCAGAGGCTGAATGATGCCCTGGTTGCGAATCGACCCGGCCAGCTCTGCGATCTTGCCTTCGTCGAAGGCGCGCCGCGGTTGGAATGGACTCGGGGTAATTCGGTCGACGGCGATCTCAAACGGCGCTTGTTCGCTCCGCGCTTCGATTTTCGGTTCCGCGGCGCTGGGGATCAGCGCGCTCAGGCCTCTACCCAAACCTTTTTTCTGCATCGGCATTGTGTTCTCCACGGCTAATCAACTCCTTGGCTAAATCACCATAATCTTGCGCGCCGGTTGAGGCAGCATCGTACAGGCAAATCGGCTTGCCATAGCTCGGGCTCTCGCTCAGGCGCACGTTTCGGCGAATGATGGTTCGAAACAGTTTGTCGGGAAAGTGCGCGCGAACTTCTTCCACCACCTGGTGCGATAAGCGATTGCGACTGTCGAACATCGTAATCACAATTCCTCCGAGTCGTAGCGCCGGATTGAAACTTTTCTGCACCAGACCCACGGTTTCGAGAATCGAGCTAAGCCCTTCAAGGGCGTAATATTCGCTTTGAATTGGTATAAGCAGCGAGTCGGCAACGGTTAGCGCGTTGAGCGTCAGCAGACCCAGCGATGGCGGACAATCCAAGAGGACGTAATCATAATGATCGGTGATTGCTGCTAGAGCATCTTTGAGCCGATACTCTCGTCGGTCACCGTTGACGAGCTCGACTTCAGCGCCAACAAGATCTTTGGTCGCGGGAATCAAGAAAAGCTGCGGCAACTCGGTTTGACACAAAACTTCTCCGACGAAGCGGGAACCGTCGAGCACATGATAAAGGCTGGAAGTCAGAGCGGATCGATCGATACCAAGGCCGTTCGTGCTGTTTCCCTGTGGATCGATGTCAACCAACAAGGTTCTTTTCGACTCGAGGGCTAGCGAAGCGGCGAGATTGATCGTCGTCGTAGTTTTGCCGACTCCGCCTTTTTGATTTGCGACCGCAATAATCCTACCCACTTAAATTCTCGTTTTAATTCAATAACTTATGATAATATGCTCTAAGTTACATTCCTATCACAATCGATTAGTAATTAAAAGAAAATTATTCCGTTCCACGTGAAACAATGGAAAGCGAACAGAATGGAGTACGGATAAAAAGAATCTCTAAGCGGTTTTTTTCTTGATGTAAAAAGAAAGCAAAGAAATTGCCGCTGGCGTAATACCAGGGATCCTTGATGCCTGACCGAGAGATTGCGGCTTGATCTGGGTTAACTTCTCACAGACCTCGCGTGATAACCCGCTAATCTTAGAATAGTCGATGTTGATCGGTAACTTCGCATGCTCCATTCTTTGAAACCGCTCGACGATTTCTAGCTGGCGATCCACGTATCCCTGGTATTTGAGTTGGATTTCCGCCTGGGCATCGATATCTTGACCGTGACTTGGTATGTCGGGTTTTAAAGCTTTGAGTCGCGTCATCGAAATCTCTGGGCGGCGTAGGATCTGCGCTAACGTGGATGGATTACGCAACGGCGCCGAATCAAACGACTGCAATAGCGAGTTGATCTCTGCACCGGGTACAGCTTGTTGCTGATCCAAATAATCGATCAGTTCAGCGATCGCCCGTCTCTTGTCATTGGTATTTTTGAATGCGGCATCCGTCGCTAATCCAATTCTGTGACCGACATCCGTTAACCGCAGATCAGCGTTGTCTTCGCGAAGCAAAAGGCGGTATTCGGCCCGAGATGTGAACATCCGATAAGGCTCATTATCGGTTCCCTTGGTCACCAGGTCGTCGATTAACACAGCGATGTAGGCCTGCTCGCGCGAAAAAACCAAGGGCGCCTCGCCGCGCAGGCTGAGTACGGCGTTTATCCCCGCCATAATTCCCTGAGCCGCAGCTTCTTCGTAGCCGGTTGTGCCATTGATTTGTCCAGCATGATAAAGGCCCCGGATCAACTTTGTTTCCAATGTCGGGTAGAGCTGCTTCGGTTCAAAGTAGTCATATTCGATCGCGTAGCCGGGGCGCATAATTTCCGCTTTTTCCAAGCCCTCGATAGACCGCACCATTTCAATCTGGACGTCCAGAGGCAAGCTTGTCGAAAGCCCGTTCGGATAAATCTCGACGGTGTCCAATCCTTCAGGCTCGAGAAAGATCTGATGTCTGCTCTTGTCCGCAAAGCGATGGATCTTATCCTCGATAGAGGGACAGTAACGCGGCCCGCGGCTTTTAATCACCCCAGAATACATTGGCGAGCGATGAATCGCGGAGCGAATGATCTCGTGTGTTCGACTGTTGGTGTACGTGATGTGACAGGGCACCTGCCGCTGGGTAATCCCGGAACTCGAAAACGAAAATGGCAACGGGTCCTCATCGCCATGCTGCACAGCCAATTTGGAAAAATCGATGCTTCGAGCATCCAGTCGAGGGCAGGTTCCAGTTTTTAATCTGCCGACTTTAAAACCTAAATTGACCAACGATTCGCTTAGGCCATGAACTGCAAAGTCGCCGGCCCGACCCGCTGAATAATTCCGGTCGCCGATGTGAACGAGCCCCTTCAGGAAAGTGCCGGTCGTTAGAATAACCTTGCGACCATAGAATCTTTCACCGATTTGCGTTTCCACCCCTTTAACTTCACCGTTTTCCACAATGAGAGCTTCGACACTCCCTTGTCTCAGCATGATGCCGGGACAACTTTCCAAGACGCGTTTCATTCTTTGACGGTAGAGCGCCTTATCGGCCTGTGCCCTGGATGCCCGTACAGCCGGTCCTTTCCTAGTGTTGAGCACCCGGAACTGAATGCCAGTCTCATCAATTGCCCGACCCATTTCGCCGCCAAGCGCATCGATCTCCTTGACGAGATGGCCTTTGCCGATTCCACCGATTGCCGGATTGCACGACATCTGACCGATGTGATCGAGATTCAACGTCAGCATCAACGTGCTGCATCCCATCCGTGCCGACGCCAGACATGCTTCTATTCCAGCGTGCCCAGCGCCGACGACGATCACATCGAAGATTTGTTCCGCACTCATCGTTTCACGTGAAACAATCGCAGCGTTGAGGGCAGTTTGAGCGCCATGTAAATCTTAGTTTATTTGCCGATGCAAAAATTCGCAAAAATTCTATCTAGAATATCCTCATTGTTAATCAAGCCGGTGATTTCTTCGAGCGCCTCGCGGGCTTCATTCAGATCAATGGCGACGAACTCCGAAGCATATCCTTCGTTCAACGATCCCACAGCATGGTTCAACGCTTCTTCGCTCCTCTGCAGCGCGCTCCTATGGCGCAAGTTGGTAATCACCACCGGCGACTCGATCTCCGAGCCGATAACGATATCCCTTAGCTTTTCCTTCAGCCTGGAAATCCCTTCGCCCGTTTTAGCTGACACTCGACAAATATTTCTATTTGAGCAAATAAATCGCGCGAGTTCCTGCTCCGTCAGCGACTGAGGCAAATCACTTTTATTGACTACGACCAAAGCAATCCCTTGGCGTGTTGAGTCAAGCAGCTGCTTATCGTCGGTGGTAAGCCGCACAGAACCATCAAGTACGACCAAGACCGCATCGGATTTCTCCACATACTCGCGAGCCAAATCCACCCCCATCCGCTCGATTTGATCATTGGTCTCGCGAATACCAGCGGTGTCCGAGAGCACGATAGGCAAACCATTCAGATTGATCGATTCTTCGATCACGTCGCGGGTGGTGCCTGCGACGGGCGTGACAATCACGCGCTCTTCACCGAGCAGGGCATTAAGCAAACTCGATTTCCCCACATTCGGGCGACCACATATACATATCTTTGCGCCCTCTCTAAATAGCTTACCCCAATCGTAAGTAGCTGAAATCATTGATATTTTATCATTTAGCGCCTCAATTTTGCCGGTCAATTCGTGACGCCGGAGAAGCTCGATTTCTTCTTCGGGAAAGTCGATGGCAGCCTCCACCTGAACCAGGATATCGAGCAGCTCTTCGCGCAATTCGCCAACCCACTGTGATAAAGCGCCATCTGATTGATTGAGCGCGAGCCCGGCGCTTTTCTCGGTTCGCGCACGGATGAGATCAAGTACAGCCTCGGCCTGAGAAAGGTCCAACCGGCCGTTAAGAAACGCCCGCTTGGTGAACTCTCCCGGCTCGGCTTGTCGCGCCCCTTCGCTTAGGGCGAGCTCGAGAACCCGCCTTACGAGGAATGCGCCACCATGACAATGGATCTCGACGACGTCTTCTCCGGTATAGCTCCGGGGTTTGCGCATGATTGCGAGCAAGACTTCATCCAGTGTGCGCGCGGTTTTCGGATCGCAAATTTTGCCGTGGTAAAGGCGATGGGACTTGAGTTGGCCACTTTTTCCCTGCGCGCGATGAAAAATTCTTGCCGCAATATTTTCTGAGTCCACACCGCTGATGCGAACAATTGCGACGCTACCTTCACCCGGCGGCGTGGCAATCGCGGCGATCGTGTCTTCTTGGTACATAGAAGCGGAGTAATCTTAACAGCTCCGAGGCCGAAGGCAATGATCGCATCGCGTGAAACCGCTGCAGCAAGCATGACGTGGTTCCGGCCGAATGCCGGCTACGATTACACGACTAACAATTGGTAGAGAGAACCGCGAAGGTAATTCGGTGTGCTGTGTGGTGATCTATTCTGGCATGTCGACAACGATCCCGTTTGCGATAGACGCGCTATCGCCATTAAACTTAGCGACGCGACGAAATAAAGCGGCACCCCCGCGCCTCGTTTCGATGAGTCGCGCGAGCGCTGTTTTCACCGAGACGCGTCGAAATTATCGTCTGATGATCGCGAGCGTCGCGCTTTTGCTGACGCCGCCGTACGCCGCCGTAATACTGACGTTGGTTTTCTTGTTCGAAGCGGTCGTTACGACGTTAAACGTCACTGAGCTCGCGCCAGCCGGGACAGTGACGCTCGGCGGAACGCTCGCCCGTGTCGAGCTGCTGCTCGCGAGATTCACCACCGCACCGCCGGTCGGCGCTGCCTTGGTAAGATTTACCGTTCCCGTCGAAGTTGAACCGCCAACGACCGTCGACGGATTGAGCGTCAGAGATGAAAGCGCTGCAGGCGCGGGAGCCTTCACCGTCAGCGCTGCTGACTTGCTCACGCCTGCGTACGTCGCCGTGATGTTTCCCGCGCTCGTGGCGCTGACCGAGGTCGTGTTTACTGTGAAATTGATCGACGAAGTATTCGCCGGAACAAGGACAGAACTCGGCACTGTAGCCGCAGGATTGGCGCTCGATAAACTCACAAGCGCGCCGCCCGATGGCGCGGGCCCGGTCAAGCTAACGGTCCCCATTGTCGTTTGTCCGCCGGTCACAGTCGAAGGATTTAAGCCCAGCGCATTCAAGCTTGCCTGGGCGGTTGGAGCCGAATTGTAACCCAATTGGATCAGCTCGAAATCGCTGGCTGTCAGACTACTGAACGCTGGATTGAGAATATCGTTGTTCCAGCGTGTGTCATAGGTGCCGGTGATGTACATGTCCGAGCCGTTGTCGGCCACGATCAAACCGTACTTCTGCATCGCACGAAAGATTTTTTGCATATTCGGATCGCTCGTGCGCTGAGTAATATCGACGCTCGACTTCAAGCGCAGCCGCGCACCCATCGGCAAGGCGCCGGCAGTCAAACCGGCGCGGTGCGACGCCGGATAAACGTAACCGTTGGTGGCGCGCACGGTCACACGGAGTGCATGGTGAATCTCCGTAACCGTCGGATCGTAAACTTCGTCGTACCTCACAAGCCCAGGAAGAATCGCCAACCCCGCCGCATCCGCCGACGTCCAGGTATCCGGCCGCCGGTTATTCGTGTTCATGTCAAAGAATGCGCCGGAACCCGCGAACCACTTTCCCTGTGTCGTATTGTAGAACACGTTGTAAAGCTCATAGAGATAGTTTCTGTCTCTATCGACGATCAATAAATGGCGGTCTTGGCTGCTGCGCAAATCTATATTTCCTGGATCGCCACCTTCAAGCCAATACGGCTGGGTAATCGCTTCGACTGGAATCGGATAGAAAGGAAAACTTGCGTTGGCCGCGTGATCGACGCCGTCACTTTCGCTGGAATATTGGAACTGCACCGCATTGAGATCGCCGTTGGAAACGTTCGTCACTACTGCGTAGGGCATGCCGTATATCGAAAATCCAGAGCCGGCGTTACCGCCGAAGTCGGGATGAAGTCGGCGTGTGCCACCGTTGTTGATGAAAGCAACGTAGTTTGTGGAATTCGCATCCACCGGCCAACTGCTGATATCCAAATTCCACCAATTATCAGCCGGAAAGAGCGGCAACGGTAGCGGCAGCGCGCCACCCCGAACAGAGTTGATCGCCCACGACGGCACAATCGAACTCGCCAGAAACGTAGCTAAAGTTATAAATGCAAGGAACGAAGATGTGCGCGCAGCCAAAAAACGAAAACAGCGTCTAAGCATGTCCGCCTCCCAAGCCTAAATCGAATCGGCAGGAAACGGCGCAAGCGTTATGCCAGCAGCAAGACGAAAAAAACCCGCGTACGAACTACTAAAACTTCCTGCGAGATCAGCGATCGGAGAACAGCCCGCGCCTGGACGGCTGGCGCCCGTGACATAACTGTTCACGCGTCGGCACGCCGAGCACGCGAGAAAAGAAACTCCCGCGGAAACTCAGGAAGACTACGTGGCAATGTGGCGGTCAGCCGACTACCAATGTCTTTTGTCGGATGGTGAGATCTTCTTGACCTGAAAAGGCAAATCTCTGCAGCGCGTCTTGATCGAGTTCAATACCCAAGCCGGGCTTCTCTGGCGGAATCAAATAACCCTCTTGTACTTTGAACGGCTCGCGCAGCAATTCTTCGCGCAGCGGATTGTAAGTGTAATCGAGCTCCATCACGATGCAATCTTTGAGCGCCGCTGATAAATGAACACTGGCAGCGAGAGCGACGCCGTCGCCCCAGGTGTGAAACGACACGGGAACATTGTGCCGCGCCGCCAGGGCCGTGATTTTTGTTATCTCCGTGATGCCGCCGGCGCGCGCCACGTCCGGTTGGATGAAATCGACGGCGCCGCGTGCGATGAAGTTTTCGAAGGCGTAGCGCGTATGCAGGTTCTCGCCGACGGCGATCGGTGTTCTACCTTTCTCGCGGAGAATTGCGTGCCCTTCGATGTCTTCGACAAACAAAGGCTCTTCGAGCCAAAACGCGCCGCAGTCGGCAAACGCATCGGACGCTTCGAGTGCGACGTCGACGCTATAGCCCTGGTTGGCGTCGGTCATGATGACAAAGTCTTTTCCCAATTCTTCGCGCACCGCGCGCACGATGCGAATATCTTGATCGAGATCGAAACCGATTTTGATCTTCACGCCGTGAAAACCTTGATCGGCAAACTTTCGCGCCCGCTGCGCCACCTTCGAAGGCTCTTCCGGATAAAGCGCCGTCGCGTATACCGGAACTTTGTCGCGACATTTGCCGCCGAGCAACTCATAGAGCGGCACACCGCGGGCTTTACCGAGGATATCCCATAATGCGATATCGACGCCGCTCAATGCGACGACGCCGATACCGCGCGTGCCGAACTCTTTGTGGCCGCCGCGAACGTAAACTTTGTCCCAAATCTGATCGATCTCGCTCGGATCCATGCCAATGAGCAACGGTTTGAGAACTTTGCCGACGATCACTTCGATCAATTCGCCGTTGCCCGAGCACGAACCGATGCCGGTAATACCCTCGTCGGTGACAACCCGAACCAGCGTCGTTGAGCGCGTGCTTCTGACGCCGGAGCGGCTGAACACCTGGCCGTCGGTGGGTATCGTCGCGCGCAATCGGATCGTCTGAACGTCGGTGATTTTCATCGGGGGCCTATTTCATCTCCCAGTATTGTCCCTCGACCACTTGACCGTCGACAACGATAAAATCAACTTCTTCATCCGATCTCTTATTGCCCTCGGTATCGACGCGCACCGCCTTCGGCTTGTTGCCCTTCTTTGCGCTCACGCGGAACAAGGCGAGGGGTTTATCACCGGTACTGGCGAAATAATAATAATGATTTTCCGGCAGCAAGATACCTTCGCCTTTGTTGAGCACCGTCGGCTGGTGATCCTTGTTGTAAAAAGTCGCCTGGCCATCGATCACGACGAAAGTATGATCTTCGCCCGGGTGGGTGTGCAGTTTGTTTTTGCGGCCGGGAATATAGTAATTGAGCCCGATCGTCATGTTCTCGGTTTGCGCGAGAGGGATATGGCTGCGTCCACCGGTGATATGCGGCGTCTTGAGTTTGAATGTCGATGCTTCCATCTTTGTTTCCTCCTTTATCGAGTTCGGTATACCCCAGAGCCCGAAACTTGAAAAGAGGCCGATGGCTGGTCTATTTTGCTCTGACAGAACGGCTTGAACTGCTTGAACGTTTTGAATGATCTGAACTGCCATACCGCGCAAGCTAAGGAGAAATAATGGCCAACATCGGTCTCGCCTGGGTCAACCCGGCGCCATTAACGAAACCGGAAAACGTCGTCAACTTCGCCAAGAAATGCGAGGCGATGGGTTGCCGCTCCATGTGGACAATCGACCGGATCGCTTATGACAACCTTGAGCCCCTTACCCTACTCGCCGCCGCGGCCGGAGCTACACAGCGAATCAGATTGGGCACCTCGGTCTTGCTCGGCAACACGCGCCACCCAGCGCACCTAGCCAAGATCATCGCTACCCTGGACTTCATCTCGAACGGCCGGGTGACGCTCGGTCTCGGTTTTGGTAGCCGCGAAAGCGACTACAAGGCGGTTGAAATTCCCTACGAGCACCGCGGTAGCCGAGCCGTAGAGCAGGTACAATTGATGAAACGTCTCTGGACCGAAGAAAACGTCACGCACAACGGCAAGTTTTTCAATGTCGAGAATCTGACCGTCGGTCCGCGGCCGATTCAAAAACCACACCCGCCGATCTGGACCGGCGGCAGCGCCGAGACCGCGCTCAAACGCGCGGGCACGTGGGCGAATGGTTTTATCTGCGGCAGCTCGGCGATACCGGAATTTTCCGTAACTTGGGAAAAGATCTCCCAGTACGCTCGCGCTGCGGGACGTAGTCCGAATGAGATCACGAAAGCCGGCCTCACCTTCATGGCGATCGACGACAACCAAGCTAAGGCCGTGAAAACGGTTGAAGCCTACGTCATGCGCTACTACGGTCGCCTGCGCGGCGATCTATCGAGCACATCCTTGGTCGGCTCGCCGACAGCCGTCGCAGAAAAAATCGAAGCCTTCTTAGCCCGAGGGCTCGATACACTGATCATTGGCTTGGCCGATCCGGATCCGCGCCAGTTGGATTTATTTGGCGAGAAGGTATTGCCGAAGCTAAAGCAGTAAGAACGCTTCTCGTTGAAGTTCCGAGGCGTCCAAAGGTTTGAACCAAGCTATAAAGCCCGACGATCTACGTATCGTCAAAACCCGTCCACTGCTCGCACCGGCGCTAATGTGGCCGTGACTGGTTTGGTGCTTGCTATTAGTTTCCAGGAGGGACTGAACCATGACAAAAATCACCTCGTCGATGATCTCGTCGCTGCTGATCGGCGTGTTTTTGCTTCCCGGCAAACCGGCGTTCGCCCTGGATAAAGTCACCGTCACCCTGCCGTCAAAGTCGTTTCAATTCATCATCTTTCCGCTCGCCAAGGAGCGGGGTTATATGAAAGAGGAAGGCATCGATCTCAATATTGTCGTCATGGCATCCACCCCCGGCCTGCAAGCCGTGCTCGCCGGAGAAATGGATTTCACCGGTTCCGGGAGCAGCGCCTTGGTCGCCGTCGCTCAAAGCAATGCGCCGCTCAAAACCGTGCTGGCGGTCAATGATCAAGTGCTGCAGTGGCTGATGGTCCGGCCCCAGTACAGCGCTTTCAAAGAACTGAAGAATAAAAAGGTCGCTGTGACCGGCGTCGCCGCAGTGGCGACGTTTATGTTAAAAAAAGTTGCGTCGAAGTACGGCCTCGACGCCAACAAGGATTTGACGTTTCTCGCGCTGCCGCCGGGCCAGCGCCTTGCCGCGCTGCAGACGGGGGTCGTGGATGCGGGGTTATTGAGTTCGGAGGAACGCTTTGCCGCCCTCGATCAAGGCATGAAGGAGATCTTGTATCTGGGTAAAGAAGTGAAAAATTCCTGGGGCACGGTGGCGACCAACGACCAATTCGTCAAAACGAAACCCAAGTTGATGCACGGATTCATGCGCGCCCTGCTCAAGGCCCTGCGTCTGGTCAAACAGAACCGCGAGGTCGCGATGGGTGCGATGATGAAATTTTCCGAGTTGGACAGGGAATTAGCCGCGCGCACCTACGACGGCATGATTGGAACTTTTACGACCAACGGCGTGGTCGACGAAGAAACCCAGAAAAACGACCTCGATATCGTGCGCGAGGTTCTCAAAGTGACCAAGGAAGTGCCCATCGAGCGCGCCTACGATTTCAGCTTTGCCAAGAAAGCGGACAGCGAATTGACCCAAGCGGGCTGGAAGCCTTAGAAACTTTCGCGGGTGGTGGCTTGCGAGTCTCGGTAATGCTGATGTCCGAAGAAACTCCAATCGACGCCAACCCCGCCCGCTCCCTCGTCAACGTCACACACCTGGTCTATGCCCTGCACACCCTGAGTCTGCTGATCGGCATTACCACCGCTGCGACGATTATCGGCGCCTTCGTCTTTGGCATGCCCTCGATCATCGCCGTCATCATCAACTACCTGAAGCGAGGAGAGGCACGAGGCTCCTTTCTCCACTCACACTTTCGCTGGCAGATTCGGACGTTTTGGTTTGGCCTCCTCTGATGTCTGCTCGGCGGCTTTTTATTTGTGACTTTCATAGGCATTCCACTTGCGGTAGTAGTTTTCATCACGGCAGGCCTGTGGGTCATCTACCGGATCGCTCGCGGCTGGTTGGCGCTGCGGCATCGAAGAGCCATGTATATCCACCCATGAGTTCACGGCATGGCAACAGCGTATGATGAAGTTCCCGACGATTCGGAAAAGTCTAGCGCGCGGGCAGAAGGTTTCAAGAACTTTAGCCCGTAAAGCTTACCCGAGCACACTCTGCTGGACAGCATAGTTATTTCTATTGATGTCGGGAAAATGATAGCTGAGGATTGACTAATCCCCATGGCGAAGGAAGCAACATGACGCATGTCCCTAACACCTCTGCCGCCGCGCGATTCGCCTTCGACAATACCTATGCGCGCGAACTCGAGGGCTTCTACGTGCCCGGCAAGGCGGCGCAGGTGGCGCGGCCTAGCTTGGTTAAGCTCAATCATGAGTTGGCTGACGAATTGGGGCTGGATGCTGGTGCTCTCGATTCCGAGAAAGGCGCGAGGATCTTTGCCGGCAATGAGACACCCGAGGGAGCGGCGCCGCTGGCCCAAGCGTATGCCGGCCACCAGTTCGGCGGCTTCGTGCCCCAACTTGGCGACGGGCGAGCGCTACTTTTGGGCGAGGTGGTCGATCACAATGGACGCCGTCGTGACATTCAGCTCAAAGGCTCGGGCCGCACTCCCTTTTCGCGCGCCGGCGACGGCCGGGCGGCACTCGGTCCCGTTTTGCGTGAATACCTGATCGGCGAAGCGATGCACGCGCTGGGTATTCCGACGACCCGGGCGCTTGCCGCAGTTGTCACGGGCGAGTCCGTCTTTCGCGAAGACGGTGCGCTGCCGGGCGCGGTTTTGACCCGCGTTGCCGCCAGCCACATCCGTGTTGGCACCTTCCAATTCTTCGCCGCCCGCGGTGAGCAGGCTAAAGTGCGTCAGCTTGCCGATTACGTCATCGAGCGCCACTATCGGGAGCTGAAAGACCACGCGAACCCCTACCTGGGATTGCTCGAGCGCGTGTGCGACAGCCAAGCGGCGCTCATTGCCAGCTGGATGCATGTGGGCTTCATCCATGGCGTGATGAACACCGACAATATGGCGATCTCCGGTGAGACAATCGATTACGGCCCATGCGCCTTCATGGATCATTATGATCCAGCGACAGTCTTCAGCTCCATCGACACTCGAGGCCGCTATGCCTATGCGAATCAGCCAAAGATCGCGCAGTGGAACCTTGCGCGGCTGGCGGAGACGCTTGTGGCGCTGATCGATGCCGATGAAAAGCGCGCCATCGCGTACGCCACAGAAGTGATCCATGCCTTTCCGGTACAATACGAACGCCACTGGTTGAAAGGCATGCGCGCCAAGCTCGGACTGGTCACTGAAGACGAGGCCGATCTCAATCTCGCCGCGGGGTTTCTCACCGCGATGGAGGGCAAGAACGTCGACTACACGTTGGCGTTCCGTGACCTCGCCGACGCCGTCTTGGGTGAAGAGGGGCCGATCCGCGCGCTGTTTGCCGATGCGTCGGCTTACGATCTCTGGAGCAAACAGTGGCGCGCGCGGCTTGCGCGCGAGACGGTGGCACCGCTGGAGCGCGCGCAGGCGATGCGGCGTGTTAATCCGGCGTTCATTCCGCGCAACCATCGAGTCGAGGAAGCCTTGAGTGCCGCAGTGGAATGCGGCGACTACGCGCCTTTCACGACGCTGTTGAATATCCTCGCGCGCCCTTTCGACGATCAGCCGGAGTTTGCCGCCTTTACTGAACCTGCGCCGGAAGGGCGAGGGCGCTATCGAACCTTCTGCGGTACCTGAGTAATGCGAGTCAGTGAGACGACGCGCACTTAAAGTCCTTTCCGACCCGTGCGAAGCCGAGCAAAGAACGACAGGCTCCCGTTGGACTCAGGCTTGAACTCTGAGGCGATACGTATAAAATAATCAATTATCTGTACGGGAGTTGCTATGAAAACAAATCTCAAACGAAAAAACTATTATCTTGACGAGAAAAAGATTCGTCGCGTGAGGACAATCCTGGGCGCGAAGACCGAGACCGAGGCGATTGACGCTGCTTTGAACCTGGTAGTTTTCAGAAAAGAAATTCTCAAGTCATTGGAAAAAGTAGCGGGTAAGGGTGGTGTGGAAAAGGTTTTTTAGTGGCCAAGCATCTGATCGACACGGATCTGTACATCGACCTTATCCAAAGCGGAACAACGCGCCCTTTCATCCGTGAACTTTACGATAAAGACGCTCCAGGCATCTACTTCAGCTCCATCGTAGCTCAAGAATTGCTCGCCGGCGCTCGATCTCCTGCGGGGAGAAAGCGCGTGGAAATATTATTCCGTCCCTTTGAGAAAGTCGGTCGAGTTGTAACTCCCGGTCACAATCACTGGAAGGAGGCCGGAGGAATTTTGGCCAAGGTTCTGCACGACAGACCGGACCTTAAAGGTAAACTACCGGCGTTGGTAAACGACTGTTTGCTGGCTTTGTGCGCTCGCTCGCTCGGCGCGACGTTGTACACCAGAAATCGAGATGACTTCACGCTGATCCAGAGCCGACGTTCGTTTTCGCTGGTTGTGATCACTTGAATGTTGCAGGAGGTACATCGACTCAGCATGGCGCAAAAATTTTACGTAGTATGGTCAGGGCGGCAGACCGGCGTATTCACCGATTGGGCGAGCACTCAGCGGGCGGTGGAGAAGTATGCCGGAGCGCGCTTCAAGTCCTTTCCGACCCGAGCAGAAGCAGAGAAGGCATTTGCGCGCGGCATGGACACGAGCATTGCGCCCAAAACGGCTGGCGGGCAAAAAACTCGCAGCGAACGCGCTGCCAGGCATACCGCTCATCAGTTCGACGTGAGCATTTATTGCGATGGTGCCTGTGAACCCAATCCCGGCCATGCCGGTTCCGGCATCGTGGTGTATCGAGCCGGCAAACTTGCGCAACTATGGTATGGCCTGTACGACCCCATAGGGACCAACAACACCGCCGAACTGAACGCGCTCTATCACGCCTTGCGCATGGCCGAGGCGGAAATCGATACCGGCAACACCGTCGAGGTGTGCAGCGACTCGGCGTACTCGATCAACTGCATTCGCGCTTGGGCACCGAGCTGGGAAAATAAAGGATGGAAAAGACTCGGCGGCGAGATCAAGAACCTGGAAATTATCCAGGACTGTTACGCGATCTATCGACGCATTAAAGAGGAACTACACCTCACCCACGTCGCAGGCCACGTCGGTACCGAAGGCAACGAGCTCGCCGATCGCATGGCCATGCTCGCGGTGCAGAGCAAAGAAAAAGAACTACGCCTGTATCAAGAAACAATGGATATTCCGACGCTGCTCAAGATGCGCGCGGGGTGATTACCTCAAAAGCCAGGCTGGATTTAACGGCTTGAACATTCGACATTGTCCACGATCTTTCGCTTGCACCTTGACCCCCGCTTGGAGTATTTCCATCTAGTATGGCCGTGAGCGATCTTTGAGACACGACAGCCACTCGCATAATTTTCATAATACAAAGGAGCCGAAAAGATGGCTTTTCTTGAACGGACCTATGGTAAAGAGACCAATGCCGTCACCGATGAATTGTTGATTTCATCGGACTCACACGTCATCGAGCCCGCGGGGCTTTGGCAAAAACAACTGCCAAAAGCTTTTCAGGACCGCGCCCCCGATTTTGGCGGGCAAAGGCCCAACGATACGCCCGGTGGCGCCCAGGACAAGAACAAGCGGGTTTCCGAGATGGCCGCCGACGGCGTCAGCGCCGAGGTGCTCTATCCGACCCATGGCTTGAAGTGCTTGAGCCTCGACGATCACGAGTTGGAGGCGGCTTGCACGCGGGTCTACAACGACTGGCTCATCGACTACTGCAGCGCCGCGCCCGAACGGCTTATCGGTATCGCCATGCTGTCGATGTACGACATCGACGCCGCCGTGAAGGAACTGGAGCGCTGCCGCAAAGCCGGCATCCGCGGCTCGGTGATCTGGCAGGTACCACCGCAAGAGCTACCCTTTTCCGCATCCCATTACGACAAGTTTTGGGCAGCCTCTCAGGACCTCGGCATGCCGGTTAACTTGCACATCTTGAGCGGCCACGGGTACAGCCGAAGCCGCTCCTTCGGCCTCGGAGATACCGCAACCGGCATGACTGCGGAGCACAATAGCGTCAACATGAAATTATTCCAGTCGGTCGATAGTCTTTACGATCTGATCTATTCCGGCGTGCTCGAGCGTTTTCCCAAGCTCAAGGTTGTCCTCGTCGAGAATGAGCTTGGCTGGATTCCGTTTGTCCTGGAACAGTGGGACTACTACTTCAAACGCCATGGCACCAAGCGCGAGGGCCTAGCTATAACAAAACCGCCTAGCGAATACTTTCACGAACAGATCTACACGACGTTCTTCAACGACGCCGTCGGCGGTCATATCTTGTCGTGGTGGGGACAAGACAACTGCATGTGGTCCAACGATTTCCCGCACGGCAACTCGACCTGGCCCAATTCTCGACAGGTTGTCGCCCGCGATCTAGGCGACCTCCCGGCAGGGTTACGTGCGAAACTTGTGCGGGAAAACGTCGCGCAACTTTACAACATTCCGATTCCCAGTCCGCTTCAGTAATCGTCGCTAGCTACAGGAACGTCGCAGATATGTGCGGGCTCAGTGGATCCCACCGGCCCGCACTCCCCTGGCGTCGCGCTGGAGGCCGGGCAGTTCCCGGAAAAAACCGAATAAGCGTTTCGACAAACGCGGTTCAAGGTTCCACATTCAAGTTTTAGGATGAAACGACAGAAACTGAGCGCCGGACGGCTCGGGAAAACCAGCTTCAACGGCTTGAACGGAGCGAAGCGCTTGAACGATTTGAACCATTAGACTTATAAGTCGATTGGAACGCAGCGAAGCGATGAAACCGCTTGAAACCATTGGAACCGTTTCGTTAGATGGCTTGAACGGAGCGAAGCGGTTGAACAGTTTGAACGATTTGAACGTTCGCAATGTAGTCTGATTCCCCATGCGCCTAGAAGGAAAGACCGCCGTTGTCATCGGCGCCGGTCAGGGCCCGGGCGAAGGGATGGGCAACGGGCGTGCCACGGTGCTGCGATTTGCACAGGAAGGCGCCAAAGTTATGGCTGTCGATCGTGAACTCCGATCCGCCGAGGAGACCGCGTCCATGGTCAAGCAGAGCGGTGGCGAATGCGTCGCCTTCGAGGCCGACGTCACTCAGGAATCGACCCTTGCCGCTGCCATAGCGGCGGCGCAGCAGCACTGGGGCCACGTCGACATACTGCATTACAATGTCGGTGTCAGCATCGCTGGTGGCGATGCGCCGCTGCTCGAGTTCACCGAGGAGGCTTTCGACCGCATCAGCGCTATCAATCTGCGCGGCGCCATCATGGCCTGTAAGCACGTCATTCCGATCATGCGACAGCAGCGCGCGGGCGCCATCACCATGATCTCTTCGCTTGCCGCACTGGAGAACTATGCCTTGGTCGCCTACAAGGCGACCAAGGCGGCACTGATCGCGTTTACCAAGCAGGTCGCCATCCAGAA
>DASWCL010000189.1:0-18153 GCA_036390135.1 Binatia bacterium | reverse complement strand
AGATCCTGTTTTTGCGCAGCACCTCACTCTTCTCGACGCGAACCCCGCTGCGCTCGAACCGCCGCGCGTAATCGTGAATCGCGTAGGGCACCCACTGAGAACTCACTTCGATAAAAGCCCATTTGGTCTTGGGGAATTTTTCCGGAATCTTGTTGAAGATCAGCGAATGAAACGAGCCGACGACAGCGAGTTTAAATTTGTTAAAGCCGCACTCGTTGAGAAAATAGTCATGCACCACGAAGCTACCAGTAGCAGAATGCACGCAGATCGGCAGATCGAGCCTGCCAGCTTCTTCATAAATCGGAAAAAAATGCGCGTCGCTTACATGCTTGTCGCCTTCCAAGCCGCGCATGAAGATGCCGCAGGCGCCATTTTCTTTGGCAAAGCGCGCTTCTTCGATTGCTTTGTCCATAGACAAGAGAGGCAGCACCGCTACCCAGCGCAATCGCCCTTGCGCAGCTTTCCAGATGTCGATCAGCCAACGGTTGTAACTTCGCGTCACCGCCAGCTCGACCTCGGGGCGGCGCGTGAAGGGACGGAGAAAAATAGTCGGGTAGAGCACTTGGACGTCGACATCGAGCTCATCCATATGTTTGAGCCGCGCTTTGATATCCTCCATCTCGCGCGCTTCTCTAGAGGTATCGTGTCCGACGTTGCGTGCCTTGCCGATATGAGTGCCATCGACCAGCCACGATTCGCCGCCGGATGACGAGTCGTTCGGCGTCGGCACGATGCGCGGTCGCATGCTTCGCTCCGACTCCAGCATATAATCCCAGGTATGATCGGTTTCCAAAACATGCGCGTCCGAATCGATCACTGGCATCGCTAGAGTCCTCCTGATCTCGATCGTGGATCTTTCGCCACTGGATCGACTCCGGCCTTTTCGGTCTTCGACCCCACCGAGCTATTGCAAGCCTGACAAGTGTAGTCGTACAGCTCACCATCCGGCAGCACCAGCAATAATCTCTGGCGCACCGGCATGGCGCGGCCGCACTTGTTACAATACAACAAGGCGGCATTGAATTGATCGAAGGACTGCTCCATACCCATCGCCTCAAGCTTTGTGTTCGCCGTTATGCTCGGCCGCCTTGCTCGCTTTGGCGTCTTTGATTACTTTTTCCGCCAGATGCGCAGGCAACTCTTCATAGTGAGAGAACTCCATGTGAAACTCGCCGCGCCCGCTGGTGATGGAGCGCAGGTCGGGAGCATATTTTAACACCTCGGACATGGGCACACGCGCTTTGATCACTTGGGTGTGCCCTTTGGTATCCATTCCCAGCACTTTGCCGCGCCGGCTGTTAAGGTCGCCGATCACATCGCCCATGCACTCGTCGGGTACGGAAATGTCCATGTTCATGATGGGCTCCAGCAGCACCGGCTTCGCCTTCTCAACGGCATTTTTGAAGCCCATCGATGCGGCGATCTTAAACGCCATATCGGAGGAATCCACGTCATGGTACGACCCGTCGTATAGCGTCACCCGCACATCGACCATTTGATAACCCGCCAGATAACCTGCGGCCATCGCTTCTCTAACACCCTTTTCGACGGCCGGGATATAATTGCGCGGGATTGCGCCGCCGACAATCTGATCGACGAATTCGAAACCCTTGCCCGGCGGCAACGCTTCGACCTTGAGCCACGTATCACCGAACTGACCGCGTCCGCCGGTCTGTTTTTTCAACCTTCCCTGCGCGCTGGCGCTGCCGCGAATGGTTTCTTTGTAGGGCACCTTCGGCGCTTTGAGGATGACCTCGGCGCCGTATTTGCGCTTTAATTTTTCGACGATGATCTCAATGTGCTGCTGCCCCATGCCGGAAAGAATAAAGTCGCGGGTTTGCTCGTCGCGGTGCATTTCAATCGTTTGATCTTCCTCCATGATGCGGTGCAAGCCCTGAGGTAGCTTATCTTCGTCGGCCTTGCTCTTCGGTTCCAAAGCAAACGAAATGTTCGGCGAAAAATGCGCCGCGCCGTCGTAGCAAATCGGCGCCTTTTCGTCGCACAGCGTATCGCCTGTGCCGATCTGTTTGAATTTCGCTGCGGCAACGATTTCACCTGCCACCGCTTCTTTAACGACATCCTGCTTCTTGCCCTCGAGTCGAAACAAGTGGCCCATTTTTTCCTTCACCTGCCGGTTGGGCACGTAACAGGTCATGTCGGGAGCGATTTTTCCCGACATCACGCGCATGACCGAGAGTTTGCCGGCAAAAGGATCAATGATTGTCTTGAACACGTACGCGGAAAACGGCGCGTTCGGATCGGTCGCCCGTTTGATCGCCTCGCCGTTGGCGGGATTACTTGCATCGACCTCGCCTTCCTCAAGCGGCGACGGCAGGAACTCGGCAATGGCGTCGAGGAGCTGCACCATGCCGATTTGGTGCAGTGGCGAACCAAAAAGAATCGGAAAGATTTTTCGCTCTCTTGTGCCCTCGCGAATCGCCTTCTTTAACTCTTCCGTGCTCAGTTCATTGCCATCGAGGAATCTTTCCAGCAGTTCGTCGTCGGTCTCACAAACGTCTTCGACCATTTTTTCCCGCCACTGGTCCGCGGCTTGCTTCAGATCTGCCGGAATCTCGGCTTCCACGAATTTTCCCGTGTCGCCTTCGTACAGGCAGGCCTTCATTGTCACGAGATCGACGACGCCTTTGAAATTCGCCTCCGCGCCGATCGGCATCTGCAAATAGACGCCTTTGGCCTCCAACGTTTCCAGCAGCGGCGCGATGCGCTCTTCGACGTTGGCCGGTTCATGATCCATTTTAGTGACAAAAACTAACCGGCTCACGCGGTCTTCATTGGCGCGCGCCCAGAGTTGCTCGGACTCCACGCGCAGGCCGACCGTCGGATTGAGCACGAACACCGCGCCGCCGCAGGCGCGCATGCAGTTGATCGAATCCGCCAGGAACGCCGCGTACCCCGGTGTGACGATCAGCGTCATCAGATATTTTTTCCAAGCCAGAGAGTGAAACGCCGTCGAGATCGACACGTGATGCTTGATCTCTTCCGGCTCATGATCGAGCACCGACGTGCCATCGAGAACCTTGCCGAGCCGCTGAGTTGCCCCAGCCGCAAACAACATCGCTTCCCCTAAAGAGGTTTTGCCCGAACCTCCTTGACCCAGGATGCCGACGTTACGAAGTTTATCGAGCTCCGCTACAGCCATGACGATGGGTTCCTCCCTCAAAAATTTCTAGGTCTGCGCTCTGGCTCTTACCTCTTGGAGTGAATTTCTTTCGTGGATGATTCGCAACCCTTCAAGAGTTAAAAACTCATCCACCTCGTCGATGCTGGAACATTCCGACGCCACCAACGGCGCCAATCCGCCGGTGGCCACGACTTTCGCTTTGATGCCATGTTGGCTTTGAATGCGTTGCACGATGCCGTCCACCAGACCCACGTAGCCGTAGAAGATGCCGGCTTGGATCGAGTGGATGGTGTTGCGCCCGATAACTTCTTTGGGCTTGACGATCTCAACGCGCGGTAGTTTCGAGGCGCGCTGAATCAGCGCTTCCAACGAGATGGATAACCCCGGGGCGATGGCGCCGCCGATATAATCGCCTTTTTTCGAAATCAGGTCGATCGTCGTCGCCGTACCGAAATCGACGATGATGCAAGCATTACAATATTTTTCGTAAGCGGCGATGCCGTTGACGATGCGGTCGGCACCGACGTCTTTGGGGTTCTCGTAAAGGATCGGCATACCGGTCTTGATGCCGGGGCCGACGATCAGCGGATCGATGTTGAAGAATTTTTGCCCTAGTTCCTGCGTCATCGTCAGCATCGGCGGCACGACACAGGAAACCGCGATGGCGGAAATTTGCGGGCAGCCGAAGCCGGCGTAACCGATCAGTTGGGAAATGATGACGCCGTATTCGTCGGCGGTGCGTTCCGCCTGGGTTGCCAGGCGCCAGTGGGTAATCAGTTTTTTAGCCTGGTAGAGACCGAAAACGATGTTGGTGTTACCGATATCGATCGCAAGAAGCATGGATTTTGGATTACTCCAGTGGAATCACATCTCCGGCGTAAATATTTTTCAGGTCTCCGTGGTCGTCTTCAAGCACCAGTGCACCATCTCTCGCGATGCCACGAGCTCGACCGATGAGCACCTGGTCAAGCAACTCGACTCGCACACGCCGGCCACGCAAATGAAAATACGCTTCCCATCTCGGCCGCAGCGCTTCGAAACCCGATTCTTCAAGCTCTCCATAGCACCGGTCGAGGTCGTGAATCAATCGCGCTAAAACGGTTTCGCGATCGCTGCGCACCCCGGTCAAATCCATCAGCGAAGTCGACCGCGAACGAATCTCCGGAGGCATCGACTCGATGGGGTAGTTGATGTTCACGCCGATCCCCAAGATCACATACTCGATGCGCTCCGCCGCGCACGCGGCTTCCGTCAAAACACCAGCCAACTTTTTGCCATTGACCAGAATATCGTTGGGCCACTTGATCGTCGGCCCCTGCGGAATCAATGGCGCTACGCACTCCGCCAAGGCGACGGCCGCCGTCAGGGTGATTTGCGGCGCATGGGTCGGCGCCAACGTCGGACGGAGAATGATCGATAAGTAGAGATTTGCGAAAGGGGGCGATTCCCAGCGCCGGCCGAGCCGGCCACGGCCTTCGGTTTGGGTTTCAGCAATAACGATCTCGCCCTCGGCGCCGTCCTCTTCTGCCAGTTCGCGGGCGTGGCTATTGGTCGAGCGAAGCTCGTCGAAGTAATGTAACTTGGCGCCGAGACGCCGCGTGTTTAGACGTTCTCGAATATTGGCGACATCGAGCGGCGCGCCGGCGGCTAACGATGGTATGAGACCGGCATCACGGGTTGGCATTCATGCTAATCTTCATATTGAAATCCACGACTGGCGCGGAGTGGGTGAGCGCGCCGGAGGAAATAAAATCAACGCCGGTGGCGGCGACCTGTCGGATCGTCTCGAGCGTGATTCCCCCGGACGCCTCGACCCAAGCCCGCTTGTTGACCAGCTTCACGGCCTCGGCCATCTGCGCCAAGGTCATATTGTCGAGCATGATCACGTCGGCGCCCGCGTCGATCGCTTCCTGCACCTGTTTCAAGCTGCTCGCCTCGACTTCCACTTTAGCCATGAACGGCGCGTGGCGGCGCACTGCCTTGACGGCTTCGGCGATGGAACCCGTCGCTTCGATGTGATTATCTTTCACCAGCGCCGCGTCGTACAAACCGATTCGATGATTCATGCCGCCGCCCATGCGCACGGCGTATTTTTCCAGCGTGCGCAAACCCGGCGTTGTTTTTCTGGTGTCGAGGACTTTGCAGGGGAAATCTTTTACTGCCTCAACATACTTCCGCGTCAGCGTGGCGTTGCCGGACAAGCGCTGGAGAAAGTTGAGCGCCGTGCGTTCGGCGAGCAGCAGCGCCCGCACCGGCCCAATCGCTTCGGCCACTACCGTGCCCGGAGTGACCTGCGCGCCGTCCTTGGTGCGCAAGCGCAGCTCGACCCTGTGATCGATAAAATAAAAAATACGGTCGAGCAAAACCAAACCTGCCACCACGCCATCTTTTTTAGCTCGGAATAATCCCGTGCCGCGCGACTCGGCTGAGATCGTCGCCATGGTCGCCAAATCGCCGGCGCCAATATCCTCGTCCAAAGAGTCGCGAATCAATCTTTCTATCTGAGGGCTAACATGTATATCCATCGGCTTAGTTCCTCCCCGCTTGGATCTCCTGAATCTTCTCCAGACTGCCTCTCAGGGTGCGAATTTTCTCCTCGAACTGAGTCGCCTTTTCACGTTCTTTGTGAACCACCTCGTTCTTGGCTTTGGCGAGAAAGTCCGCATTGGCGAGCTTCTTTTGCACCCGCGCCAGCTCGTCCTCAACTTTGCCCACTTCTTTTCTCAGCCGCGCCCGTTCCTCGTCGAGGTTGATCAGATCCTCCATCGGCAAATAGATCTCCATCGTGCCCACGACAGCGGTCACGGCTCCTTTGGGGGGCTCGCCGGCTTGGCGAAATTCCGCTGCGCCGACCCGCGCGAGCGAGCGCAGGTAGGATTCCTGGCCGTGTAAAAAGGCGAGGTCCGCTGCCGCGCCGCAAAAGATCGCTCTCACTTCTTTGCCCGGCGGACAGTTCACCTCGGTGCGAAGATTTCGGATGGCGCGAATAACACCCATTAAGAACGGCATTTGCTTTTCCGTTTCGTCGTCGATCCAGCCGGCTTGCGCGACGGGATACGGTTGCACCATGATGCTTTTGCGGTTGTCGCCGAGCAGCTGCCAAATCTCTTCCGTGACGAACGGCATCACCGGATGCATCAACAAGAGAATCTGATCTAACAATTCCTGCAAGAGCTTTCGGCTCCTGGCTGCAACTTTTGCGTCGGCGCTATTGAGCGCGAGCTTGCTCATTTCGATGTACCAGTCACAGAACTCATGCCAGGTGAACTGATAAAGCGCGTTGGCATAGTCATTGAATCGGTAGGTATCGATCGCCGCGCGCGCTTCGGCAATCGTGAACGCCAGCCGCGAACGAATCCATCGTTCGGCGAAATCGAGATCGCGATCGTCGAGAACGGTGTTGGAATCGGCACCAGCGCTATTGGCACCGCCTAGATTCATCTGCACGAAGCGCGCGGCGTTCCAAAGTTTGTTGACAAAATTTTGATAGCCCGCGATGCGGTCCTCGGCGAGCTTGATATCGCGCCCCATGGCGGCCATCGCGGCCAATGTGAAGCGGAACGCGTCGGTGCCGTATTCACTCATCACGTCGAGCGGATCGATGACGTTGCCCTTAGATTTCGACATCTTCTGACCTTGCTCATCGCGCACCAGCGCATGGATATACACGTCGCGAAACGGCACGTCGCCCATGAATTTGAGTCCCATCATGATCATGCGCGCGACCCAGAAAAAAAGAATGTCGAAACCGGTCACGAGGGTCGATGTCGGATAAAAATCCTTCAAGTCCTCGGTTTGGTCGGGCCAGCCCAACGTCGAGAAGGGCCACAAACCGGAGGAAAACCAAGTGTCGAGGACGTCGGGATCCTGAATAAGATCTTTGCCACCGCATGTCGGGCACTTTTCCGGGGCCTGGCGCGCGACAATCGGCTTGGCGTCTTTGCCGAGACGGTACTCACCGTCTGCGCCTTGGATCAGGTTCGGCGCCTCGCAGCTCGCACAATACCAGGCAGGAATTTGATGTCCCCACCAAATCTGCCGCGAGATGCACCAATCCTTGATGTTCTCCATCCAGGCAAAATAGGAATTGCTCCAGCCCTCGGGAATGATCCGGATCTTGCCTTCGCGCACGACACTCATCGCCGGTTCCGCAAGCGGTTTGATATCGACAAACCACTGTGGCGTTAAATAAGGTTCGATGACCGTCTGGCAGCGATAACAACGGCCGACGGCGAGCTTGTGCGCCTCGGTTTTTTGGAGGAATCCCTTCTCTTTCAACTCCGCGACGATTAGCTTGCGCGCTTCGAAACGATCTTTGCTGCGATAACGCTCGATCCAAACGCCGCTCTCGCCGCGATCCAAAAACGCCGCCGCGTCGATGCGCGCATCGGCGTCGAAGATGCTGATTTTATCCAAATCAAATCGTTCGCCGATCTCGAAGTCGTTGAAATCATGTCCCGGCGTAATCTTCAGAGCACCGGTGCCGAACTCCCGGTCGACAAACGGGTCGGCGATGAGCGGCACGATGCGTCCGGTAATCGGCAAACGGATGTTTTTGCCGACCAACCCTTTATAACGTTGGTCATCGGGATGCACGGCGACCGCGGTATCGCCGAGCATGGTTTCCGGTCGCGTCGTCGCAACCACCAGTGCCCTCGACGGGTCGTCCGCCAAGGGATAGCGGATATGCCAGAGGTTGCCGTCGGCTTCCTCGTGAATAACTTCGATATCGGCGAGTGCGGTTTTGCAACGCGGGCACCAGTTGATCAGCCGCTGCGCGCGATAGAGAAGCTTGTCCTGCCACAGCTTCACAAATGCTTCGCGCACGGCGCGCGACAGCCCTTCATCCATAGTGAACCGTTCGTGGCTCCAATCGCAGGACACACCGAGCGCCTTCAATTGATGCAAGATCAAGTCGCCGGCTTCCCGCTTCCACTGCCAAACGGTTTCAATAAACCTCTCGCGCCCAAGCTCCGTACGGCTTGTTCCTTTTTGAGCCAGTTGCCGTTCGACGACATTCTGTGTGGCGATACCGGCGTGATCGGTACCCGGCACCCAAAGCACACGGAACCCGTCCATGCGTTTGTAGCGGCAGAGAATGTCTTGCAGCGTGTTATTGAGGGCATGCCCCATGTGCAGCGAACCGGTAACGTTCGGCGGCGGAATTACGATCGAAAAATATCGGCCCGCGCCCTTCGCAGGCTCGAAGAGGCCGGACTGCAGCCAATGGCTATACCATTTGCTCTCAATATCTTTATGACTGTAAGCCTTTGTCAGTTGCATCGATTTAATTTTTATATTTCGGCGCGCTGTGAGTATTTTTTTAGTCGGCTTTACTCGACGACGTCCACGAGTTCAATAAACCGGTTCGCGTCGTTATCGCTCGATGGAGAAGATTGGGCTTCTGCCGGCCGCCCTTTCGCTGCGGCGGGCGATCCTGCTTGGCTCGTCGGCTTGGAATCCGTCCGGCTCAATACGTCAACTTTTGCCAAACCTTGCGCGATCGCCTTTCGAAGCACGTCTTTATCAAACGGCACAGTCAACCGGAGCAACTTTTCGCGCGTGGGCGCGTGCGCATCCGCATCGCCGTCAATCCAGATGGTCGGAACCTTCCAACTTCGCACCGCGCTCAGCTCCGGTACTGCCAATGCGTTCCGCCCCCGTAGCGCCACGGCGTCGATAATCACCAGCTCCGTTTCCTTCAAAGCACCCTGCTCCGGTATTCGGTCGACAATTTCAACCTGATGTTCGAGACAAAGCGCCACGGTAAACGCATAGCGCAGCATTTGATGCGGTTCGATCACTAAAATTCTACTCATGAATGGGTTATCCGTCCGTCACAAACTTGACAAGGCCAATACCGCAAGTTAGATAATTTGAGCAGATCAGTGTCAATCAATCAACTTGCGAAAGTGGCGGAATTGGTAGACGCGCAGGATTCAGGATCCTGTGGGGTAACACCCGTGGGGGTTCAATTCCCCCCTTTCGCACCAACTGGTGAATACTTAACATATTTGCGCGAGTTCCTCCATTAGCTGCCGCTTAGCTTCGAAGGGATCGCCACTCGGCGATAACCCCCGCATAAACCCCGATTCTTGTTCAAGTCCCGAGCTAAATTATCTCGAAAGAAGGCTCTTGAAAAACTGCGAAGCATCAATCAGGTCGCGTCAATGCGGCGCAGGATTTAATCAACCGAGAAAAAACGCGGTCGCGGAGAAACGGCAAGTCGAGGGACACATGCGATTTTCAATCAATCTTGTTTTTGTCGGGTTGACCGCGATTTCACTGATCGCGTGTTCGAAAGATTCCGATAACGCTCCAAAAAAAAATCCCGATTGGGAAAGAGGCAGGGCCGTGTTCCTCGCCAACTGCGCGGCTTGCCACAACAACGATCCGTCCAAAGATGGACCGATCGGCCCCGCCATCAAAGGGTCGTCAAAGGAATTGCTAGAATCGCGAGTTCTGAGCAGCGCTTATCCGCCTAATTATAAACCCAAGCGCCCCACCAAGGTGATGCCGCAATTCCCGTTTTTAAAGGATGAAATTCCATACCTAGTGGCCTACTTGCGCTAGACGAAGCCCAACTAAGTTAATGCCAGAGTTATCAGGAACAAAATAGCGGCCAATAAGAAACCGACCCACAGCGCCCCGTTTACCGAATCTAGTGGCACCTTCGTTGGGCCTTGAGTTCCGACGAGCGCATTGACTTCCACGGCGCCGATAATGACGATCACCAAAAGCCAGAAAAGCGCCCGCGAATCCGATTGGTGCACCATCGGAGAGTAGTGGCTGGCCGCACCCATGTACAATAACATCGGTATCGAAAACACCGTATTGGTTCTTGAAGTGAGTCCGGCGCGACGGCCTGCACCGGCTGCTGCCGGCAACGCTTGCCCGCCTGAAGCGACCTGATTGGCCGAAGCGATCACGATCTGTTGGTTGGGCCAAATCACTAGCCAAACGTTGAGAAACATTAGCGTGCCCATCAAACCGCCGACGGTGATCGTGACACCGTAGGGAGAAGAATAAAATAAGCTCCCGCCCATCTCGCTCATGCGCATGAAGTAAATCGAAATCCCGGCGAGAAAGGTGAACATAGCGCCCCAGCGAAACCACCACAGCGCGCGCGGCACAAGTTTCTGAATCGCTGCGGTTCTGACCCCCGCTTCGGTCTCGGCGAAAAACGGCGTCTGAACGAAATTGAAATAATAAAGAATTCCGATCCACGTGACACCCGCCAAAAAATGCACCCACCGCAACATGAACAAAGTAAACTCCATAGCTCTCCCCTCCTTCTACACCTTTTGTTGATTGTCGAATGAGCAAAACTAAAATGGTGCTTGAGGTTTATATATTCGGGGTCGCTCGCGATTGTCAAGAAAAAACCGCCGCGCGGTGATCCCCGCGAGCGGAATTGCACGCTTGCGTTTTCGTCAATCCCATCACGGAAGCGAACAGCGCCGCGAGCAAACTGGCTTGACCAATTATGTGATCTGTGCCATTTTCCCTGCTAGATTTCTTATCCTCGCACGGAGCATCTCTGATCCAAAAAACCAAATTGAACAGGTTGCCAAAAGACTCCGCATCCGGTGCTGAACGGCGGATTCCCATGCTTCACGGCACCAAGGATCCATTCATCTGCGTTAGCGAGGCATTGGAACTCGTTGAAAAAAATCTGGGCCGGGCGATTCGATCCCGCGAACAAGATTTAAGCGACATCTCGGCTCATCTCATTCAGAGTGGCGGCAAGCGCGTGCGGCCGATGGTGACGCTCCTGGCGTATTTTGCCTTTGGCGGCGAGCGCATCCAGGACATTGTCGACATTGCCACGGCCATTGAGCTGATTCATACCGCGACTCTGCTGCACGACGATATCATCGACGGCGCCGAAACGCGCCGCGGCAAAGAATCGGCGTACAAGAAATTCGGCCTCAAATCCACGTTGGTCGCGGGAGATTTTCTTTTCATCAAGGCCTTCGAATTCGCCGGGAAATTTGACGAGACCGTAGTCCAGTGGACCGCCGATGCCTGCACACTGTTAACCGAAGGGGAGATCCTGCAGGGCCATTTCAATCGAAATCGCGCAGTGACAGTCGATGACTACTTGGAAATAGTCAAACGCAAGACGGCTTCGCTGTTCCATACGGGCGCTAAAGTCGGCGCTTACCTCGCCGGCGCGCCGTCGTCTCTCGTCGACGAAGCTGAACGCTACGGTCTGAACATGGGTATCGCGTTTCAGATGGTCGATGACGTGCTCGACGTGGTCGGTCACGTGGATCTTCTGGGTAAACCCATTGGGATGGACTTGCGGGACGGTAATCCGGCACTGCCGATCATCCTAGCGGTAATCAACGGTGACCCGACGGTGCGTGACGCCTTCGAAAATGGCAAGCTGAGCGAAGAACAAATCGGCGCTGCACTCGCGGCCATGAAGACAGGCTCCTCAATCCAAGAAGCAAAATTGCTTTCTAAACGCTACGCCAAGGAAGCATTGAAATCGGTGAAAAAGCTGCCGCCATCGATGTACCGCAACGGGCTCAAGACTCTGGTTCAACTGATCATCGACAGAGATTTCTAGCTTCAGTTTTCATCTCCGCATCGAATTTAGCGTTCGCATCCCCACTGATGTCTGCCGTTAATTATTCGCGCGACCGAACCGTTCGGAGCATGTTCGACCGGATCGCGGGCCGCTACGATTTGCTCAATCGCGTCATCAGCTTTTGCCTCGACAGTTGGTGGAGGCGCGCGGCGATTCGCGCCGTGCTCACGGGTGCTGAGCCTTGCGTCCTTGATATCGGCACTGGAACTGGGGACCTCGCACTGAATGCCGCGAAGCACGTCAAAGGCAAAGGACGATTCATTGGTTTGGATTTTTCGCTGCCGATGTTGAATCTCGCACAAGCCAAGCGAGCCGGGACGGATTATGGTGCAAGCACGGCGTTTGTCATGGGTAGCGCGATGTTTGCTCCGTTCAAGGATGCGGTCTTTGATGGTGCCATGG
This sequence comes from Binatia bacterium, assembly GCA_036390135.1. GTDB lineage: Bacteria > Desulfobacterota > Binatia > UBA9968 > UBA9968 > DP-20. Next base: position 6,010 of record DASWCL010000189.1, on the reverse strand, counting down.
CCGCCTTTGTGTTGCGCAACGTTTCCGATCTGCCCCTGCTATTTGCCGAGGCTTTTCGCGCGCTCAAGCCCGGTAGCAAGTTTGTCTCCGTCGATATGTTTCCTCCGACCAAGAGCTGGTTTGCGACGCTTTACACGATATATTTTTATTGCTTGATGCCACGCATCGGCGGTTTTTTATCCCGTGATCCCAAGGCCTATCAGTATCTCTCCGATTCCGTTCGCCAGTTTCAGCCGCCCGAGAAAATCGCCCAACTGCTCCGCGAGGCAGGATTCGAGCAGGTCGGACTACGAAAGTTCCTGAGCGGCGCCGTCTGCATGCACGTCGCCAATAAGCCGCGCCTGTTCGCCCCTTGAGCGAAGTGCCATGCAAGGATTCTCAAGCAGTTTTCTGATTTTATTTTACCAGATCGCGCTGGGCGGACTTTTCGCTTTGGCGGGCACGCCGTTTCACGAGATCGAGCGGGCCTTTTACAAATCCACCGCGGGAGTCCTATACGCGATCGCATTGCTTGGCTTATGGGGCAAGAGCTTTCTGTACTGGCAGAGCTTGTCGCAACGCTGGAGTTGGAGCATCGGTCTCGAAGTTCTGTTTCATGTCGCCTTCATCATCGCCTTTTCCTGCTACATCATTTCCCTATGGACCGACATGCAGAGTTTCCGGGCGCGCAGCTTTGCCTCGGCTGTTTTGACCGGATCGACCGGCCTAGCGTTGAGCGCCCACAGCTTTTACCACGCGTCGCTTTTCTCGACTGAAACTCTTGTCTACCCAGCGGCGTTTTTCCTCTCTTCTCTATTGCTCGGCAGCGTCACGGTCGGCATGCTGATCGGCCATTGGTACTTAATCGATACGGGACAGAGCCTCGATCCGTTCATTCGAATATATAAATTCTTTGTCTTTTCGCTGATCGCTCAAGCGGCGTTTTTGGCATTATCGCCGTTTATCCTTTACTTTTTGGGAACGCCTCAGAGTCTCGTTGTCATGGAGCGTCTGTGGCAACAGCACTCGACGTTGCTCGTGATACGCGTGATCGTCGGTCAGGTTGCGCCATTGATTCTGGCTTGGATGATTTGGCGCACTCTGCTGATCCCGCACACGATGGCGGCCACCGGATTGTTCTATATCGCGCTGTTGGGAGTTTTTGTCGGGGAGATTTTGGGACGGCAGATCCTCGCGTTAACTTCGCTGCCGTTCTGAATTGGTCGCACTGATTGCGGCTTGACTCTTCGGATAGGTTTTTAGCTTGGTAATACGCAGGCCGCTCGACGTCCAACCTAGGTCATAACCCACCTGCTCGCCGACGTTTAAATCAAGCGTAGATTTCGCTTCGCCTGAAAGAATCACCAGGTCGTAGGAAAATGTTAACTCACGGCCGTTTTCGGTGCGCACCACTCCTGTGTTATTCGACGGGAACAGCTTGGTAATCACGCCTTGATGAAAAAAATCCCCACGTGTCGAAATCAAAGGATCCTTGTCGTCGGGTGCCATGGCTCGAATAGCGGCTATAATCCCGCCGGCTCAATCCGATGTGAAGATTTGCTCAAGGTGCGATGGTGCAGGAGTGTCGTTGCTATCGAGCCTCTAACCGATTGGATGTTTCTGAGAAGCAATGCGGTTTTGCAGCTCCATTAGACCGTCGAGGACAGCTTCCGGGCGGGGAGGACAACCGGGAACATAGACGTCGACGGGGATAATCCGGTCGATTCCCTGTACTGTGGCATAATTGTCGTAAAAACCACCGCTGGCGGCACAGGCGCCGAATGCCATCACCCACTTTGGTTCGGACATTTGCTCGTAGACGCGTTTTAGAACCGGCGATAGTTTATGGTTCACCGTCCCAATCACCATCAGCAAGTCGGCTTGCCGAGGACTAAAGCGAGGCAGCAGCGCGCCGAAGCGGTCGATATCATACGGCGACATCGAGAGTGACATATACTCCATTGCACAGCATGCGGTAGCGAAGGGATAAGGAAAAAGCGAATACTTGCGCGCCCATCCGACCGCCTTATCCAAACGGGTTAGGACAACTGTATCCGCGAGTAGCTTGTCCTGTCCGTTGGCGGTGAAGCTTTGCTGATCCATCATCGTTTCCAGATTCCGCTTTACTTATGCTGCTTTAAAACTACTATTTTTGTATCGATTAGACAAACCCGAGAACATCGTCATGCAAATCACAACGGAGATGCCACGGAATCGTTACTCTCAAATCGAGCTGCGGCTACAGCTCCCAAACGGGTCGACCTCCTTAGGACGATCACGGGGAGCGTACAGCAAAGCACGCCGGCCGAATCGGCTGCATGCATGCCGCAATATTAATACTCTGAATTAATATTCTGAATGATTTATTGTTTGATAACGTTAACCGCCTGCGGACCCTTGTCACTTTGAGCAATTTCGAACTCGACCTTTTCGCCTTCGTTCAGAGTTTTGAATCCATCGCCCTGGATCGCGCTGTAATGGACGAAGACGTCGCCGCCGCCTTCTTTCTCTATGAACCCGTAACCTTTTGCATTGTTGAACCATTTGACCTTGCCTGACGCCATTTCAACCTCCTCGCGCGCATACCTTCTCGCGCAGCTGCGCTTGAAAACCGCGCGACTACCCCAAAGCCGTGCACCATTGTCGCCTTGCTCTCAATTCCCAGAACTCGCGAAAGGTCGGGATTCACTCCTGACGCTGAGTTCTACGCGAATAAAAAGGAAACCCGCAAAATTGGGGCGAGATTAGGAAAACCTGGCCATCATTGTCAAGAAAAAAATTGCCAAATTCTGATGAATTGCTACCGGCCATACTATTTTTGCGTACAATGGCATCCCTCTAGCGAGTTGCCTTTATACTATTGATTTCGATTCGACGGCTTTACCATGCGAATTTTTGGAAATTATCAAAAGGCTTTTTCACCGATCTGGGGCCGCGGAACCATCGATCAGTTGGCCAGGCCGGATATCCTGAAAGCCCTTAATTTCAGCTCCGATTACTGACAAGGATAGATTAAGGAAACGATGCGTAACTTTATTAATGGGTTACAATCTATTGATTTCGTTATATAAAATATTCTCAATCTTGACCTTGAGTGGGTTTTCCGTTATAAATGAGTACGTTAGCGTTGGCACCGAACGAAGCGTAAATATCGAATGAGAGAAATCCACTGAATGGCTGTTTACACGTCACTTTCAAAGAAAGACATTGTTAAAATTGTCGATGAGTTCGCGCTAGGCGATCTGGTGTCTTTTACCGGGATGAGAACCGGGTCGGTTAACACCCATTATCTTATTGAGACAAAGCGCGGAAAGTTTTTTGCGAAAATCGACGAGGTTAAAAGCGAACTTGAGGTAAAGCAGGAACTTGACCTCCTGCTCCATTTGCGAAAACAGAATTTTCCATGTCTGCAGCCACTCAAGACCAAGAGCGGTAGATTTCACATCGAGTATCAAGGCAAGTGCCTGACCGTGACGCGCCATATCGACGGAATCGAATTGCCAGTCGAAGCGCTGAATGCGACGCACTTGAGCGCTCTGGGTCACGCCCTCGCCAATCTGCATTTGATCGGTCGAAGCTACAAGAAAGGAATCGATAATCGTTTCGGCTTCAATCGAATCGTGGCGATCTACCGAGATGTCCGTCGCCAGTTACCTTCACATCTGAAAAACATCGTCCGGGTCTTAGATGACGAGTTCACTTATCTCGAAAATTATCTGGATAATAACTTACCCAAGGGAATCATCCACGGGGATCTGTTCCCTGACAACGTAAAGTTCAAAGGCAACCGACTCACCGGAGTTATGGATTTTGAGGCGGCTTGCCGGGGCAAGCTCATCTACGATTTAGCCACAGCCGTCAATGCGCTGTGCTTTTTTGAGGATCGGTACCGAATCGAAAGATTCGAAGCCGTGATCTCGGGATACGAAAGCTTGCGGCCACTTTCACTGCCCGAATGGGATTCTTTCCCGAATGAATTGCGCTTTTCAGCCTTGCGCTTCACGGTTACGCGGATCAAAGATTTTTATCTTCGCAGCGCCGATGAGAAGCAGCGCATCTACAAAGACTTCAAGGAATTCTATGATCGGCTGCTGATCTTGCGGCGGGAAAAAAGCGGCGGAATGGAAGATATCTTGTTGGCGATGGCGACCGGTTACGACTACCGCAAGTATCAGAAGTCTAAACCTTCGAAATAATCGGGACTCAGCCTTTATCCGCCTCGGGCAATCCCAGAAGCCGTTTGATTTTCGTTTGCGCATCCCGCCGGATCAAATACACCATCGCGCCGAGCGTTAAAACAGCGCCGATCAACAGCAGGAGTCTCCCACCCATTAAGACGATGTAGAAAAAATTGAGTTTCACTCTCGCCCCGTTATATTTTTCCCGATCCTCATTAATTCGCCGCAGCACTTCTTCATTCTTTTGGTGATCTAGCTGCTGAAAGTTGCGATAACTTTCCTCTAATCCGGTACGAGCTGTCTTGTACAACAAGGCTTGATACTTGGAGCTTTCGATGACGCCGACGGTCCAATTGCCGATACCCAGAATCAGGCAAATCACCCCTGAAACCATAACGTGGCTGGAATAGATTTCGCGAACTTTCATGACGAGTCTCGTTGACAACATAACGGGTGGCCAAGTTTTTTTCCAGTCGTGCGACGAATCATTTGCACACGCCCGGGCAGTAGCTTAGGATTCTTTCATTATGAGCCGCTACGTCATCGGGGATATACACGGTTGCGCAAACGAGCTGCGTCGCTTGATCGAGGCCTTACCGCTCACGGGTGGCGACCGCTTGGTTTTCCTGGGCGACTATATCGATCGCGGCCCGGATTCCGCAGCCGTCGTTTCCTATCTGGTGTCACTGCAACAACGATTAAAAGAAATCAATTGGGTGTTTTTGAAAGGCAATCACGAGGATATGTTTTTGTCGTACCTCGGGTTACATGGCCAGCATGGCGACATGTTTTTGATCAACGGCGGCAAAGCGACGCTGGCAAGCTATGGCTTGACCATGGATAAGGTGCCCGGAGAACAAGCTTTGGCGGCAATTCCGACCGAACATGTGGCTTTTTACCAAGGACTCGAGAATTATCACTTGATGGATTCGTTCCTATGTGTGCATGCGGGAATCGAGCCGCAAAAACCCCTCGCGGAGCAAACCGAGGAAGAACTTTTCTGGATCAGAAACGCCTTCATTTACAGCTCCCACCGTCTTCCTTACACGGTTCTCTTCGGCCATACACCGCAGCCCACGGTTTTATACGACCTCCCATACAAAGTCGGCTTAGACACGGGGCTGGTTTATGGCAATATGTTGACATGCCTCGATGTAGATGAGAAAGTTCTCTACCAAATCAACCGCGGAAAAAAGAGGGTCAATCGGACTGCTGTGGAGCGCATATGGAATCCATCTTTGGCCCCTCTCTGACGCCTTGATTTTTTGCTATCCATTCATAATTTAGATTCCCCGGCGGTGTAGCTCAGTTGGTCAGAGCACGCGGCTCATATCCGCGGCGTCGTAGGTTCGACTCCTACCACCGCCACCAACTTTCCCCCTGAAATATCCGTGCTTTGTCAGGACTTTCGCCAGGTCGTTCAAATTTTGCAAGTTGACCAAATCCGACGTTTCACGGCCATTTGCGGTCATTGAATCGCCCCCAGAATCGCCCCCAAGATTTTCAACTGCGTGCCTTTCCGCTGCGTAAACCGCACGCCCGAGCCAAGAAGCATTTTTGCTCGCAACGGTGCGGCAATATTGTTTCAGTGCGGGACTCGCGCTCGAAGGAAAGAGAAAGAAGCCACAAACGATATGAAAAGAGAGTTCATCAAAAATATCCAAACGCGCCGGTCGGACGTAGGCCGCGTTGAAAATTACACCTGTGGCGATCCGGCAAGTTAAGACGGTGCACGCCAACACCCATCCGCGGGCGTAATCCATCGGGCGCCGGTGCGGTCGGCGTCCGGTTGCTTTCCTTGCTCCACCTGGATTATGAGGGCGGTCCGAGCGCGGACACATTTCATGCCACAG